>JAYVTO010000122.1:0-37540 GCA_043788745.1 Acidobacteriaceae bacterium | reverse complement strand
ATCCGCAAGTTTCTTCAGTTCGGGATCGATGCCGCGCTGGGAGAATTGCCCCGTCCGGGCAAGAGTCGGCGCATCCCGGATGATGCGATCGCCTGGGTGTTGCACTGTGCCTGCCAGAAGCCGAAGGATCTCGGCTATTCGTACGAGTTGTGGACGTACGCTCTGCTACAGGGCCACGTGCGGAAGCACTGTTTGGCAGCGAGCCATCCAAGTTTGCGCGAGCTGAGCCGGTCTAAACTGCATCGGATCCTGACGCAGGGCGAGGTCAGGCCGCACAAGATCCGCTACTACGTGGAACGCCGGGATCCGGAGTTTGAAAGGAAGATGATCGAGGTTCTGCACGTCTACAAGGACGTTGAAATTGTCAACGCCGGATTGGTGGAAGGCACATTGAAAGAGCCCTCCACGGTGACGATCTCCTACGATGAGAAACCCGGAATTCAGGCGCTGGCGACGATTACGCCGGACCGGCCTCCCGCGCCGAATCAATACCCGAGTCATCTGCGAGACTACGAGTACAAACGACTGGGGACAGTATCGTTACTGGCTGCCCTTGATCTGCATACCGGCCGGGTTACGGAGATCGTCAGTGATCGGCATGCCAGCGTGGACTTTATCGCGCTACTGGGAAAACTCGATGCCGAGTATCCAGCGCAAGCAAGGATTCGTCTGCTGCTCGACAACCACTCGGCCCACATATCCAAGGAGACAAAAGCGTATCTCAGCCTTCATCCGCAACGGTTCGAGTTCGTCTTCACGCCAAAGCATGGCTCATGGCTGAACATCGTGGAAACCATGTTCAGCAAGATGACACGAACAATGCTGCGCGGCATCCGCGTGGCGAGCAAGCAAGAGTTGGTAGATCGCATCCACCTCTACTTCGCGGAGGTCAATGCCGACCCTATAGTCTTTCGCTGGAAATACAAAATGGATGATGTGAGTATTGTATAGCTATCAACAGAACGATCATATAGATATGGATTTCATCACGGACAAGACCTTCGAATTCACCGCGATGGAAATACGAATATCAGCGCATTCGTGTTTCAGCTTCGGGTGCCATTGCTGGAGCTGATTTCGATGACGGAGGACGGTCGGATTCAATATTTGGATGAGCTATTGCCAGACGATTCTCCTGGAACTAGAGCCACTACCGTTGACGATTCTAGCTTGTCTGGCCGTTCGAACAATCCGGGCGGCGCGCCCAAGAAGGTTCAGCTTGGCGATTCCCGCAAACGCGTGGAAGAAATTCTTGGGCAGCCAGAAGCGATGGCCGATTTGGGTTCCAAAGTGGTCTACGTCTATCGGTCATTTAAGGTCACCTTCGTCGACGGAAGGGTTTCTGACGTTCAATAGGGCAAAGAGACTTGGACTGGTTGCGAGGAAAACTCTTCCAAGGATTACATGGTTCCGTTTCCTCGTTCCGTTTCCTCGTTCCGTTTCCTCGTTCCACATTCATGCCCTTTCTGGTCCAGTTCAATAGGAGCGCGGAAACTGGGGGCGGAAACTGTGCACAGGTAACCTGAGGACGAGTTTTAGCGGCGTCATCTCCTTGTCCCTGGCTCGCTTCAACCAATCCAGCCAGTCTGGTTCCTGTTGGCTCAACTCGATTCGTTCCATCGTTCAGCCTTGCGGCTGCCAATAGGAACTTTCTACTTGGCTCACTTAGGAACTTCTCACGTGGCCGTGACAGTTGGCGCGATTTTCCTCATTTTGCTCACTCAGCGTGCGGTATACTGTGGCGACGCACGATGCCTCTGCCGATGGGAACTCGCTTGGGCCCCTACGAAATCCTCGCGCCGATCGGGGCGGGCGGAATGGGCGAGGTCTACCGCGCGCGCGATAAGCGACTGGGCCGCGATGTGGCGATCAAAACGTCTCAGGCGAAATTCAGCGAACGGTTTGAGCGGGAAGCGCGTGCGATTGCCGCGCTGAATAACCCACATATCTGCCAAATATACGATGTCGGGCCCGACTATCTTGTGATGGAGCTGGTCGATGGCGTCCCGCTGCAGGGTCCGCTGCCGTTGGAGCGCGCATTGCCGCTCGTGATTCAGTTCGCCGACGCGCTCGATGCCGCCCATCGCAAGGGCATCATCCATCGCGATCTCAAGCCGGGCAACATCCTCGCTACGAAGTCCGGCATCAAGGTGCTCGATTTTGGGCTGGCGAGAATCGAACATGGTCAGGCAGCGGGTGCGGACGATGAAACCGTAAGCAAAACGCTGACCGAACAAGGGACGATCATTGGTACGCCGCCGTACATGTCGCCCGAGCAGGTGCAAGGCAAGGTCGCTGACGCGAGGTCGGACATCTTCTCTTTTGGGTGCGTGTTGTACGAGGTGCTCACCGGCGAGAGGGCGTTCCCGGGCCCCAACGCCGCGAGCGTGGCTGCGGCGATTCTCGAACGGGAGGCACCGTCGGTGGCCGAGGTTGCGCCGGCGGCGCTGGATCGGCTATTGAAGACATGCCTTGCGAAGGATCCGGATGACCGGTGGCAGTCGGCGCGGGATCTGAAACGAGAGTTGGAGTGGATTGCAGCGGGCGGCGAGGCTGAAACCCAGTTAAGGGACGAAACCCGCTCCACCGGGACGAGTTTCAAGTGGACGGCGGTGGCGGCGCTGCTGATGGTCGCGCTCGGAACACTCGCGGTGGTTTATTCCCGCAAAACGCCAGAGGAAGCGCCATTCAGCAAATTGACGATACTTCCCCCGGGGAACACGAAGTTCGAGTACACCAAGTCGGGTTCCGCGCCTCCGGTGGTATCGCCCGACGGCGGCCGTCTGGTTTTCGGCGCGATGTCGGAAGACGGTAGCTCGCAGCTGTATGTGCGTTCTCTCGATTCACTCGAAGCGAAGCCGTTGGCTGGAACCAGAAATGCCAGTTATCCGTTTTGGTCGCCGGATAGCCGGGAGATTTGCTTTTTCGACAACGGCGAGAACGGGAAGCTGATGAAAGTGCCCGCGGAAGGCGGGCTTGCGGAGCCACTCGCGGATGTCGTCGATAACCGCGGCGGCACTTGGGGCCCGCATGGCGAAATCGTGTATGCGCCAAAGCCGGGTGGGGGTTTGTGGAAAGTTGCGCCAGGGTCAGGTGCGAAACCGGCTCCCGTTACCGACCTGAAGGACACGCCGGACGTTAACTCCCATCGCTGGCCATGGTTCCTGCCCGACGGAAAGCACTTTCTCTACCTGGCGGTGAACGGAGGATTCTCTATCGAGGGAGAGATCCGTATTGGTTCGATTGACCCTGACGAGCGCGGGGACAAGGTTCGCCGTACGCTGATCAGGGCCAACTCGCAGGCCGTTTACAGTCAGGGTTATCTTTTGTACCTGCGCAAACAACAATTGATGGCTCGTCCGTTTGACGCGGAAAAATTCGAGGTCACAGGAGAAGAGAAGGCAGTGGCCGGGGAAATAGCCGTGGTTCTAACAAATGTCCTGCGGGCTCGCTTCTCTGTGTCCTCCAACGGCGTGTTGGCGTATCAAACAGGCCGGAACGGCTTCCTCCTGGCAGAGGTTGACCGCCAAGGCAACCGAATCCGTTTGGTGGGGGATCCGGAGAAGCCGGGGAATCTGTTGCGTCTACAACTGTCGCCCGACCGCACGTCGGTGGCGGTGGCGATCTTAGCCCAAGACAATAATTTGGATATCTGGAAATATGGCTTGGCGCGCCCTGAGCGGACCCGTTTGACGATCGATTCCCACGCGGACGACCACCCGGTCTGGTCTTCCGACGGGAAGAGTATTATCTTCAATAGCAACCGCGAGGGCCAGTTCGATCTCTTTTATGGCACTCTGGCAAATGGAACCGGCACGGAAGAGCCGCAGTTCAAGGACCTCACGGACAAGTACCCCTTGAGCTGGTCAGCCGACAACAAGACGCTGCTCTACTTTAGTAACCAGTCTATTTGGGTGTTGCCGATGTCGGGAGACGAAAAGCCTCACCGATTGTTGAAGACGGAGTTCACCGGACCGAACACGCAGTTCTCAGCGCAGGTCTCGCCCGATGGGCGCTGGCTGGCATACTCTACCTTCAAGGCTCAGCGATCTGAGATCTATGTGACGTCGTATCCGAATCCACACGCTCAGATACTGTTTTCGACAGACGGGGGGAATTTTCCGCGCTGGCGCGACGACAGCAAGGAACTGTTCTACGTCTCGCCGGACCAGCGACTGATGGCGGTTGAGGTCAAGCTGACCGCGAATGGCGTGGAGCCAGGCAGGCAGCAGGGATTGTTTAAGGGAGTGAACAACAACAACGGTTGCCAGTACGACGTTTTCGCGGCCGGCCGAAGTTTCCTCATGACAGTGCCCGTTGAGCAAGTCTACGCTGCCGGGCCGTTGACTCTGGTGCAGAGATGGACGGCGGAGCTGAAGAAGAAATAAGGAAAACTCTTCCCAGGATTACCTGGTGCCGTTTCCCCCGGCGACGGAGAGTGGCTCGGGTGTGTCCGCTCCCGACGGGGCCCTTTGGGCCCCTTTGGTCGCGGCTCGGATTTGTTGTCTGCCACTTTCATTCGTTAGAGTGGGCTGATCGGTTCATCTTAAATTGCACGGTAGATGGCTTAATCGACAGTAACTCGCGTGCCCTTGGGCTCATGCTTCGACAGATCGGCGATGCGGGCGTCGATGATTGCCCTTAGCCCTTTGAGGAACTCGACTCGGGATTTGTCGAAGTGCTCGCGAACGTATCGCGAAGGTTGTAGGGGGCATGCGGGCGGCCGGCGCACCGCTGGATTGATGGCCTAGGATTTCCCGGGCGGAGATTAATCCGTGTCTGACACAGTTTCCTTTCTGGCTGGCGTGCTACGCTACGCGCATGATTTGGGCTCGCGGTGCTTCGTTGCTGCTGTGGATTGCGCTGGCGAGTGGCGGCCTGCTGCGGGGTCAGGATCCGGAGCGATATCGGGCTCAGGTGGAGGCGCTCGCCCAGAAAGACGCAGAGAATCCGCCAGCGAAGGGGGGGATTCTGTTCGTGGGCAGCAGCATCTTCCGGTTGTGGTCGACGCTGGGCGAGCAGATGGCTCCGTTGCCGGTGATCAATCGGGCGTTCGGCGGATCGCAGACTCGGGATCAGTTGTTCCACTTCGACAAGGTTGTACTGCCTTATGCGCCGCAAATTGTTGTTTACTATTGCGGCAGCAATGATGTGAATGCGGGGCGGGATGCGGCGGGGATCTTTGCGAATTTCCGGACGTTTGCGGAACGGGTGCGGGCGGCACTGCCGGAGGCTCGAGTTTATTTTGTTGCGATCAATCGGGCTCCGGATAAGGAAAAGCGCTGGCGTGTTGTGGATGAGGCGAATGCGCTTGCCAGGGAGTACAGCGAGCGGACCGCGAAGATGGGGTTTATCGATGTGAATCCGGCGCTGTTCGATGCCGAGGGCAAGCCGCGAATGGAGTTGTACCTGCCGGACAGGTTGCACTTCAAGGCTCCGGCTTATGTGGAGTTCACGGCGATTATTAAGCCGGTGTTGGAGCGGGCCTGGGCGCAGCGGTAGGCGAGGGGGAATCCCCGCCCCTACGGCCGAGGGCGCTGGCTTACGGTCGCGGTTCTTCGTTGGGGGCCGAGGGCCGCTCGCTTACGCTCGCGGTTCTTCGGGAGGTCGCAAGAACCCTACGTCTGCCCGGGCGTCACTAATTCCAGATCTTCAGCCGCGACCAAACTTCCGGCAGGGGAGGATTCAACCCCCGGCACACGTAAATGCCGATCCGCTCCTCCGCCATCGCCATGGGATGCCCGACGCGCGGACCTTCCTGGACGCCGCCAAGGCAATTTCGCGCAAACCATCGCGGATTCTGCGAAAGGATGACGAGCACATCGCCCGTGTAAGACCGCGGACCCCAAAGAAAGTAGTTCTGGTGCCCGCTGATCGCCTTCGGCAAGCCGTACTTCGGGCCAAAGAAATCGATCGCGCCCGCCTGTCCGTAATTTCCCGTCAGGATCGCCGCGCGAGCCTTGTCGGCCGGAGGAAGATTGTTGTAGACGAACGCGGTCGCCTCCGCCATCTCCTGCCAGCCGAACTGATCGCTCAAGTGTTGCGGCAGAGCGCTCACATGATTCACTTCCGTCTTCGGCGCCTGCAACGGCGACACGGCCTGCAACTCCAACAGACTCTCGGGAGACAGAATCGGCGTCACGAGCAACGCGAGGAACGCGCTTACGGCAATGATCAACGTACAAAGTCCAACCTGCGCCCACCTCGGGCGCATCGCCCACCAGACTCCGCCCGCCGCGAACAGCATTGGATAGATTGGACCGAGGTAGTAGTTCTTCGCGGCCAGGAAAAACATCATGACGAAGAACACGACAAAGGTAACCGCCATCCAGCGATGCACGGGCTGCGCCTCGCCGTCTTTCGATTCGCGCTTCCCGAATGCCCACCACAATCCGCCCAGGCAAACCAGCATCCCAATCGGCCCCGCCACAAGAATCTGCTGGAAGACGAAATCAAAAGGACCCAGCACGACGTTCTTCCCGGTCGCCTTCACGTTGCTCAACACCGCAAGCGTCGGGAAATGGTGTTTCGCCTGCCACACGAGATTCGGCAGAAAAATCGCGAACGCGATGACTAGCCCGATCCAAAAGCGCTTTTCTTTGACTACGCTCCAAGCCGATGTGAATAGCAAGCCCGCGCCCAACGCCACCAGGAAGAACGCGGTCGAATGCTTGTTCTCGAGCCCCAGCCCAGCGAATATGCCCGCCCACAGCCAGTTCCGCGAATCGCCCTTCAGCGCCTTGATCGCAAAGTATACGACCGCCGTCCAATACACCGGCTCGAACGCGTTCATCGACAGCATGTTGTCGATGACAAGGAACAACGGGGCCGCGACGCAAGCGACACACGCAATCACCACCGCGGCTGTCGCGCCGCCGAGCTCGATCGCAATCAAGCCCGAGAGCAACACCTTCACCGCGCCCGCGAGCGCGGGCAGCAAGCGAACGCCCGAAAGCGAGTCGCCAAACAACGCGCGACTGAGCCACGCATAGACAGCCACCAGCGGCGCATGATCGACGTAGCCGAAATCGAGATGCTCTCCGCACGCGAAGTAGTAAAGCTCATCTCGAAAGTAGCCGTACCCGCGATTGGCAAACAAATGGAATAGGAGCTTCAGCAGCGCGAATCCCACCGCAACATAGAGAAGCTTGCGGTACGGTGTTTTAGGTTGGGGCGCTTCGGGGACAGGCGCGTACAGCTTCGAAGCGTCAGCGAGAGGTTGATTGTCTTGGTCCATATATAAAGAAGAAGCCTGACCGTAGTGCCGAGCTTCTTTTAGAACTAACAGGATCGCGACCGCGAACTCAAGCAGGGGTGCGCCGGTATCGAGCGGGTTCCGCACTGCTGCGCATGAACCCGGTACAATAACGCACGCCCGCTCGCGGGCCCACGCGATCCGCGTATGGCAGCGCAACCCGCCCAACTCGCCCGGCGTCTCGGTCTTTTCGACGCCACCATGCTCGTGATGGGCGGCATTATCGGCGCCGGAATCTTCGTCACGCCCTACATCGTTGCGCGACAGGTCGATACCACCGAACTTATTCTCGCAGCCTGGCTCTGCGGAGGCGGCATCGCTCTTCTCGGCGCCTTCGTCTACGCTGAACTCGCTGCCCGCCGGCCCGATGTTGGAGGCCAGTACGCCTACTTGCGCGACGCCTTCCATCCCGGCGTCGCCTTCGTCTACGGCTGGATCCTGCTGCTGGTCACGCAATCCGGCGGCATGGCAGCCGTCGCCCTCACCTTCGCGCGGTACTTCATCGAACTCACGCGAGTCCCCGCGCCCGAATGGCTGATCGCGATGCTGACTCTCGCCGCGCTCACGATCATCAACGCGTTTGGAGTCCGCGCGGGTTCGACAACGCAGAACGTGTTGATGGTGTTAAAGGCGGGCGCCATCGCCTTGCTCATTGCCGCGGGCTTCGCCGCCCCGCACGCAATCGCAAGCCCGGCCACGCAATCCTCGTCGATGCTCGACTTCGGCACGGCACTTGTCCCCATCCTCTTCGCCTACGGCGGCTGGCAAACCGCAAGCTTCGTCGCGGCGGAGATGAAGAACCCACAGCGCGATCTCCCGCGCGGCCTGCTGCTGGGGGTCTGCGGCGTCATCGTTCTCTACGTCGCCGTTACCTTCGTTTGCCTCCGTGTCCTCGGACCCGATGGACTCGCGAATGCTCCAGCCCCCGCGACCTCCGTCATGCGCGCCGCGCTCGGCGAAACCGGCGCTCGCATCATTGCCATCGGGATCACCATTTCCACGCTCGGATTCCTGAGCCAAGGCATGCTTACCGCGCCGCGCGTCTACTACGCGATGGCGCAAGACGGCGTCTTCTTTAGGACCGTCGGGCGGCTCAACCGCGAGACGCAAGCGCCCGTCGTCGCCATCGCGCTGCAAGGCATCGCCGCGACCATCATCGCGCTCTCCGGGAAGTATGAGCAGATCCTGAACTACGTCGTCTCCGTCGACTTCATCAGCTTCGGACTGACGGGCCTCACGCTGTTCGTCTTTCGACACCGCGACGGCGACACGGCTTCTTTCCGGGCACCGGGCCATCCGTTCACAACCGCCGCGTTCACCCTCGCTTGCTGGACCGTCGTCGCCGCCACGATTTATCAGTACCCGCAGAACAGCGCCATCGGCTTGGCTATCCTACTAAGCGGCATCCCAATTTACTTCCTATGGAAACGAGCCCGCCTTTGAGTCATCCCGCGCCCCAACGCACCATGCGTTCGGACTATATGAACTGGGCGAAGTTGCAATCGCGGTCGACGTACAACCTCGCCACGTCGGGAATCGCCGACCTGCCGCGCACGGCGCTCCCCATCACGCTCGACGACATCGAACTCAGCGGACCCAGCCGCTACGGCTACGAGCCGCTACAAGACGCGCTCGCCGCGAAATCGGGCGTCTCGAAAGATTGCGTGGTCCGCGCTGACGGAACCTCGATGGCCAACTACCTCGCCATGGCCGCGCTCATTGAGCCCGGCGACGAAGTGCTGATCGAGCAGCCCGTCTACGAACTGATGCTGCGTGCCGTCGAGTACTTAGGCGCGAACGTCCGCCGCTTTCCGCGCCGCTTCGCGCTAGAACCCAAGCTGGTCGCGCAGCACATCACTCCGAACACCAAGCTCGTCATCCTCACGAATCTGCACAACCCGTCGAGCATCTTTGCAGCCGATGAGGAGATGCGCCAAGTGGGGGAAATCGCGAAAGCCAGCGGCGCGCGCGTGCTCGTCGACGAAGTCTATCTCGACGCAGCGTTCGATCAGCCGCGGCGGTCCGCTTTCCATCTGGGGCCGCACTTCGTCACCACCACCAGCCTGACCAAAGTCTACGGATTGAGCGGACTCCGGTGCGGCTGGATCCTCGCCGAACCGGCGCTTGCCGATCGCATGTGGCGGCTAAACGATCTGTTTGCCTCGATCCCGGCGCACTGCGCCGAACGGCTTAGCGTCGTCGCGTTGAAGCATCTCGACAGCCTCCTCGCTCGTGTCCAGCCGCTGCTCGCAACCAACCGCGCGCTGGTCGACAGCTTTCTCGACACACGAGAAGACGTCGACTGCGTCCGCCCGACCTATGGCACGACATTCTTCCCGCGGCTGAAACGGGGCCGCGTGGAAGACTTTTGCCAACTGCTCCGCGAGAAGTACGAAACCACCGTCGTCCCCGGCCGATTTTTCGAAATGCCCGATCACTTTCGTATCGGCATCGGCGGCGAAACGCAGCGATTGCAAAACGGCCTGGAGCGCGTTGGACGCGCTCTCGACGATTGGAGGAATCATTGAAGAACGCTCTGCTATTCCTCGTCTGCGCTCTGCGCGCCGACGATACGCTTCTGCAAAAGCCGGAGGTCAAGAAGGCCCTGGACTGGATTCAGTCGAATCACGACGCGAACATTCAGAAGCAGATTGAACTCTCCGAGATTCCCGCGCCCACGTTCGCCGAAGGCGAACGCGCCGCCGCGTTGGTCAGAGAGTTCCAGCGCATCGGCCTCAAAGACATCGAGACGGACCAACGCAAGAACGTGATGGGCTGGCGCTACGGGACTTCTGCCCGCGCCATTGTGGTCGCCGCGCATCTCGACACCGTCTTCCCCGCCGGCACCGACGTCAAGGTCAAGAAGGAAGGCAAGCGCCTCGTCGGACCCGGTATCGGCGACGACGGGCGCGGCCTCGCGGCAATGCTCGCCATCGCGGAAGCGATCGAGCGTGCCGACATCAAGACGAACCACACGATTCTGTTCGTCGCCAACTGCTGTGAAGAAGGCCTCGGCGATCTGCTCGGCGTGAAGTACCTGTTGCGCGAGGGTAAATTTAAGGACCGCATCGACGCCTTCATCTCCATCGACGGCTTGGACCCCGCGCGCATCGTCAATCGCGCGCTTGCCAGCAAGCGTTATCGAATCACCGTGCGCGGACCGGGCGGACACAGTTGGGGCAACTTCGGCCGCGTTAGCCCGACGCACGCCATTGGCCGCATCATGGCAAAGTTCGCCGACACCGAAGTGCCGGCGAATCCCAAGACCACTTTCAACATCGGCAAGATCGGCGGCGGAACCTCCATTAACGCCATCGCCGTCGAAGCCTGGATGGAAGTCGATATGCGTTCGGAAAGTGACTCCGAACTGGAGAAGCTGGAACAGAAATTACTCGCGGTCTCGCGAGCCGGCGTCGCCGAGGAAAACAAGTATCGCGAGAAGTTCGCCCAGAACAAATCGAAGCGCAGCGGCGAAGCGAAGCTCACGCTTGAAACCAAACTCCTCGCCACGCGCTACGGCGGTGAAACGCCGCTGAGTTCTCCGCTTGTCGAAGCCTCCCAATGGGCCGCGAAGCACTTCGGGCTAAAACCCATCCTCGAAATTGGCAGCACCGACGCGAACGTTCCAATCAATTTGCACAAGCAAGGCGTGACGCTGGGCGGTGGCGGAACCGGCGGTGACGCGCACGCACTGGAGGAATGGTACGAGCCGGAAGGCGCATGGAAAGGCGCACAGCAAGTGCTTCTGACCGTGCTTTCCTGGGACCTTCGGCAAACTGCGAGCACGAAATCGAGCGGAGCCAAGGCGGGCGAAATCAAGAAATGACGCCGCGCATCGATGCGAACTGGCTCACCGAAACCCTTGCTGGTCTGGTGAGGATTGACTCAGTGAATCCGACGCTGGCGCCCGGCGGCGCAGGCGAACGCGAAGCCGCCGCCTTCGTCGCCGCCGCGCTCGACCTCCCCGGAGTTCGCGTTGAAACGTTCGAGCCCGAACCGGGCCGTGTTTCCGTACTCGCGACTCTACCGGGCACCGGCGGCGGACGCAGCCTCATGCTCAACGGGCACATTGACACCGTGGGCGTCGACGGCATGCCGGAGCCGTTCTCCGGGGCCATCCTTGATGGGAAGCTCTACGGCCGCGGAAGCTTCGACATGAAGGGCGCGGTGGTCGCATGCATGTCGGCGCTGCGAACGCTCGCGCTTTCCGGCACTACGTTGCGCGGCGATGTGATGGTGGCCGCCGTCGCCGACGAAGAATACGGAAGCCTCGGCACCGCCGACCTGGTGACGCGCGTCAAGCCAGACGCCGCCATCGTCACCGAACCCACCAATCTCCGCGTCTGCCTCGCGCACAAAGGCTACCTCTGGATCGAAGTCACGACGCACGGCAAGGCCGCGCATGGCAGCAAGTTCAATTTGGGCATCGACGCCAACATGCGCATGGGGCGGTTCCTGGCCGAACTCGACAGATTGGAGCAAGACGTCCGCACGCGCACGCCGCATGGTCTTGTTGGGCCGCCTTCGCTGCATGCCGCGATGCTACAGGGCGGCGATGGCCTCAGCACCTACGCCGCAAAGTGCACTCTGCATATCGAACGCCGGACCATCCCCGGCGAAACCGAAGCGCAAGCCGTCGGCGAGATCCAAGCGATCGTCGATACGCTTGCCGCCGCCGACTCCACCTTCGCCGCGACCGTCCGCTGCTACTTCGCGCGCGATCCCTTTGAAGTTCCGCGCGACGCCGCCATCGTGCAAGCCCTGGCAACAGCCACCGCCGGAATCGCCGGCCACGAACCCGAGTTCTTCGGCGATACGCCCTGGATGGATTCGTCGTTGCTGTCGGCTGGCGGAACCGAAACGGTTATCCTAGGCCCTGGCGGCGCGGGCGCACACGAATCCGTCGAGTATGTCGACCTCGACAGCGTCGCAAAGACGGCGCAAGTGCTCGTCGATACCGCGATCGACTATTGCAAATGATCAACGAAGAACTTATCGACGAAGCCGCCGCGTTTCTGCGGGGCCGTATCCGCAGAACGCCTATCGAGCACTCACCCGCGCTCTCTGCGATCGCCGGCGTGCCGGTCTCGCTGAAGCTTGAGAACCTGCAGGCGACGGGCTCCTTCAAGATTCGTGGAGCCTGGTTTCGTCTTTCGAAGCTCACGGCCGAAGAGCGCCGCACCGGAATCCTCACTTGCTCCGCGGGCAACCACGGCAAGGGGATCGCCTACGCGGCAAAAGCCGAAGGCATCCGCGCAACCATTTGCGTCCCGCGTTCGATCGATCCTGCAAAGCTGCGCGGCATTCGGCAACTAGGCGGCGCCGACGTCGAAGTCCGTATCTCTGAATTTGAAGGGTACGACGACACGCAGGCCTGGGCCTTTGCGATCGCGGCGCACGAGCAGATCCCCTTCGTCCACGCCTACGAAGATCACTTCGTGATGGCGGGCAACGGCGGAACGCTCGCCCGCGAAATCTTCGAGGACGTGCCCGATGTGCGCAACTTCCTGATTCCTGTCGGCGGCGGAGGCATGATCGCCGGCTTCACCGTCGCCGCCGCATCGCGCGACGCGACTATCATTGGCTGCCAACTCGAAGCTTCTCCCGCACTCAAACTCTCCATTGATTCCGGAGTCGCGGTCACGACGCTGCCCGCTGTCGAAACCGCGGCCGGAGGACTCGAAGGCGGCCTCGGCGCGCAGACCTTCGCGGTGATGCGGGGCAAAGTGGATCGCGTCGCGCTGATCGCCGAAGACGAACTCCGCGTTGCCGTTCGCTGGCTGCTCGATGAACATCAATATCTGATGGAGCCCTCTGCCGGCGTCACGATTGCCGCGATCCTGACGGGAAAATGCGGACCGCTCACCGCGCCAACCGTCGCCGTCGTCTCCGGCCGCAACGTCAACGTCGCGTTGATTGAGGGCATGCTCGCATCATGATCGTGCTCGGCGAACCGCAGATTCGCGCACTTGTCAACGATCTCGAAATCGTCGGTCTGATGCGCGACGCGCTGATCGCCCACGCCCGCGGCGAGGCGCACACGCCCATGCCCATGCACCTGGACATCGCGCCCGAGCGCGCCGAAGTGCACATGAAGTGCAGCTATCGGCGGGGCGGCAAGTACTTCGCGATGAAGATCGCCGGCACCTTTCCCCGCAATGCCGAACACAATCTGCCTACAGGCAACGGCATGATGCTGCTTGCTTCCGCCGAAACGGGGGCGCCGCTGGCGCTGCTTGAAGACGGTGGTTATCTCACCGACGTCCGCACGGCGGCGGCTTCCGCCATGGTCGCCGGCGAACTCGGGCGCCGCGACACGACGCTCGGCATCCTTGGAACTGGCATCCAAGCGCGCCTTACCGCGCGCCTACACGCGTCCGTTCTTCCGCTCGAACGCATTGTCATTTGGGGCCGCAACACGCAAAGGGCCGAACGATGCCGGGCCGATTGCCAAGCGATGCTCCCCCATACGAAAGTCCAGATCGCGAACTCGGCGGCTGCCGTGGCCCACGACGCAAGACTGCTGGTCACCTGCACCTCCTCCCGCGAACCGCTGCTGCAGCTTGCCGATCTCCAACCCAACACGCACATCTCCGCGGTCGGCGCGGATTCGTTCGGCAAACAGGAACTCGATTCCGAGATCCTGATGCAAGCCGCGTTGCTACTGTGCGATTCCATCCAGCAATGCGAGCGGCTGGGTGAACTCCAACACGCCCCGGCAGTCCGCCATAAAGCGGAGGAAATCGGCGCATTCTGCAAGCCAACCGCTGGTCTCACCGTCGCCGACTTCACCGGACTCGGCGTTGAAGACCTCTTCATCGCACAACACATCTACGAACGGAGCCGATCATGATCGAAACATTTTTGATGGAACGCATGCAGTCGACGTGGGAGTTTCTGGTCGATTACGACATGAGCGAAAGCGGGGTGCGACCGCTGACGTTGCGCGAACTCACGAAGCTGGGCTTCGATCTTGAGAGTTTTCTCGATGTTCCCCTCGGCTATAGCCAGTCGAATGGCACCGTCGAACTCCGCGAAGCCATCGCATCCTGGTATCCCGGCGCGACGCCCGACAACATCGAAGTCACCAATGGAACGTCCGAAGCCAACTACCTGATCGCCATGTGCTCGCTGAAGCCCGGCGACGGCATGGCGTTGGAGGTTCCGAATTACATGCAGTTGTTCGGCGTCCCGCGCAGCCTCGGTGCCGAAGTCACTACATTCCCGCTGCGCGGCGACGCCGGCTGGGAACCCGATTGGGAAGCCTTTGAACGCGCCGTTACGGCGAAGACGCGCCTGCTGTACATCTCGAATCCCAACAACCCCAGCGGCTCCGTTCTCTCGGACGAAGCGATGCGCCGCATCGTGGATCGCTGCGAGAAAACCGGCACGTATCTTCTTTCGGACGAAGTGTACTTGGGCGCCGAAATCCACAAGCCGCGCACCAAGACGTTCTGGGGCATGTCGGATCGCGTGATCGTCGCGAGCGGTCTTTCGAAGGCCTATGGAATTCCTGGAGTTCGCATTGGCTGGATCATCGGCCCCAAGCCGTTCATCGCCGATTGCTGGTCGCAGCATGACTACCTGACCATCGGCCCCAATAAGATGTCGGACAAAATCGCGACCGCCGCCGTCCGCCAGCGCGAAGCCTGTTACGCGCGCACCCGCGAGATTCTCGGGACGAACATCCAGTGGCTGCGGGAGTGGGTGGAGAGCTTTGAAGGCCTCCTCTCGTGGCAGGAGCCGACAGCGGGCGCAATGTCATTAATCCGCTATCATCACAACATTCCGTCGATCGAACTCGCCAATCGCATCCGCGAGAAGCAGAACACGCTCGTCGTGCCGGGAACGCACATCGGCCTCGAAGGCTACCTGCGTGTCTGGTACGGGGGTCGCGAAGAGTACATCAAAGAAGGCCTGCGGCGTATCGGGACGGAGTTGCGTTCACTACAGTCCGAGGCGCAAGCGTAAGGCCGTGCGCTGAAGGCTGTCTATTTCCCACCCGAATCCGTCGGAGCTGAAGTGCCTGGCAGTGGCGTGTACTAATTTGTTCTACCCGGCTTCTGACGGGCGGGTGACAGGCTAGGCTGCTTCGATGGCCGCGCCGACTCGTAGTAGGAGGTCCACTTCCCGGGGTCTACCGGCGATTTGCAGGCCGATGGGTAGGCCGCTTTCGGTCTTTCCGCAGGGGAGCGAGAGTGCCGGCAATCCGGTGAGGTTGAAGGCGCGCATAAATCGGGTGGAGAGCAGGCGGACGTTCTCTTCGCGGCCGTTGAGGTCGACGGTCATTTGCCCGATGGGTGGCGCGGGGATCGGCGAGGCAGGCGTGAAGAGCACATCGATTGGGGTGAAGAGTTTTCGGAACTGCTCGCAGTAGACGGCGCGGAGGCGTTGGCCGTCGACGTAATCCATGCCCGAAACCAAACGGCCTTGCTGGATCAGCCCGCGGACGTCGTCGCCGTATTCGTGGAGCCGATCGAAGTGCGGGCGGTGGATCGAGGCGGCTTCGCACAGCAGCATCCAAAGGGCGGCGGTGTTTAGGCCGTCGATATCGGGGACCTCGACTTCGACGATCTGCGCTCCGAGAGCGGCGACGGTTTGGAAGGCGCGCCGAACGGCGAGTCCGACTTCGACGTCAATGTTTTCGAGAAAGAAATTCGTCGGGAGGCCGACGCGCACACCTTTGAGGTCGCCGGGCGTTGGCGGGGCGACCGCGACCCCGGCCATGACGCCGTAGGCTAACGCAGCGTCGGCGACCGTGGCGGCGATGGGTCCAACGTGATCGAAGGTGTAGCCGAGGGGCATGACGCCTTGCGTACTGATGCTGCCGTAGGTGGGCTTCAGTCCGACGCAACCACAATAGGCGGCGGGAATGCGAATGGAGCCTCCAGTGTCGGTGCCGGTAGCGAAGGGCACGGCTCCGCCGGCGACGGCTGCGGCGGAGCCACCCGAGGACCCGCCGGCGATGCGGGTGAGGTCGCGGGGGTTGCGCACGGTGCCGTAGTGCGGATTGACAGAGGTGATGCCGTAGGCGAATTCGTGGAGGTTGGTTTTGCCGATAGAGATTGCTCCGGCGTTCTTCAACGTGGCCACAACGGGCGCGTCGGCAGCAGGGATGAAATCGGCGAAAATCTTCGAGCCTCCGGTGGTGCGGACGCCGCGCGTGTGCATAAGATCTTTATGTGCGATGGGGATGCCGTGGAGCGGGCCGTGATCGATGCCACGGGCGAAGTCGGCGTCGAGGGCGCGAGCCTCTGCGCGGGCTTCCTCCGCAGTCGCCGTAATGAAGGCGTTCCAGGCGGGGTCGATTCTGCGCAGCGATTCTTCGACGAGTTCAACGACGGAGATCTGCTTGGCGCGAAGGGCTGCGCCCATCTGAGCGATGGTCCGAAGGGCGCTCATGCGCGGTCCTTCGGCGCGCTGCAGAATGCCTCGAACTCCAACGCGGGCCTGGCTTCGGCAGGCAGGGTACCCGCGAGCCGGGCGAATTTCTCTTTCATCGGTTCAAACACGGCGCGAATGCGGGAGTAATCTTCCGGCGAGATGGCCGCCGCGGGCGGAACAGAAATTGGATCATTCATGCGACTGGCGTCATTCTACAATGTGAGTATGCTCGCAGTCGAAAACCGCCACACCCCTGCCTTGACGCAGTTAAGTGAAGAAGAAGCGATGTTCCAGGCAACGGTGCGCAGGTTCGCACGGGAGCAGATTGGGCCGCACGTCCGTGAGATGGATGAAGCGGGGGTGTTCCGCAAGGACATTCTCAAGAAGATTTTCGAGCTCGGGCTGATGGGCATCGATGTGCCGGAAAATTACGGCGGACAGGGCGGATATTTCTTCCAGTCGATTCTCGCGATCGAGGAGATCGCGGCCGTCGACCCTTCGGCCGGGGTGATCGTCGACGTGCAGAATACGCTATTTAACAATGCGATTCTGAAGTGGGCAACCGAAGAGCAGAAGCACAAATACATGCCGCGTCTGTGCACCGATACGGTTGCTTCGTATTGCTTGTCGGAGGCCGGTTCGGGGTCCGACGCGTTTGCGCTGCAGACAACGGCGAAGCTGGATGGCGATACGTGGATCCTAAACGGGCGTAAGCTTTGGATTACGAATGCGGCAGAAGCGGGTTTGTACTTGCTGTTTGCGAACGCAAATCCGGCGGCGGGCTACAAAGGTATTACTGCGTTCCTGATCGAGCGCGACTTCCCGGGATTCAAGGTCGGCAAGAAGGAAGACAAGCTGGGCATTCGCGCGTCGTCGACCTGCGAGCTGATTCTCGATGACTGCCTGGTGCCGCGCGCGAACGTGATCGGCGAAGTGGGCAAGGGCTACAAGATCGCGATCGAGACGCTGAACGAGGGCCGTATCGGTATCGGGGCGCAGATGGTGGGTCTCGCGCGGGGCGCGATGGATTACGCGCTAGCCTATGCGAAAGAGCGGAAGCAGTTCGGCAAGGCGATCGCTGATTTCCAGGGCGTGCAGTTCGATCTGGCGGAGATGGCAGTGAGCGTCGAGGCCGCGAAGTTGATGGTGTATAACGCGGCGCGGTTGCGCGATGCGGGTCAGCCGTTCGTGCAAGAGGCGGCGATGGCGAAACTATTTGCTTCGACGATTGCCGAGCAGGTGGCGTCGAAGGCGGTTGAGGTGTTCGGCGGCGTCGGGTTCACGAAGGATTACCCGGTGGAAAAGCTGTACCGGGATGCGAAGATCGGGCGGATTTACGAGGGCACCAGCAACTTGCAGAAAGTGACGATTGCGAAATCGCTGCTGGGGTCGAAGTTCTAGAAACTTGTTCCGGCGTTCCGGCGCTTACTACGCGTCCCTTCGGGGCCGCTCCGTGCGCGTTTGGAAGCGGTTCCGTCCAGGGCGACTTCCTGCTTGTGGTAACCCGTTGGGCTGGGCGTCCGTCCAGCATAGAGAGTAGGTATTCCATGCGCGTTTTAGCCACGTTCTTGTTCGCTGCCAGTTTGCTGCTTGGAGGCGACACCAGCGATCCGACGCAGCAGCAGATCGACGACATCATTCAGAAGTTTGCGGGGAAAGAGGCGGACTTCGCGAAGGCGCGCGAAGCGTACACCTATCGGCAGACAGCCAAAATTCAGGAACTGGACGAAGGCGGCAACGTCGGCGGCCGGTGGGAACTGGTCTCCGACGTTGTGTTCGCAAGCGACGGAAAGCGCACGGAGAAGGTGATCCGCGCCCCCGTGCAGAGCCTCAAGAACATCCTGATGACGCCCGAAGACGAACAGGATTTGCGCAGCGTGCAGCCGTTTGTGCTGACAACCAATGAGCTGGCGAAATACTACATACGCTATCTCGGGCGCGAAACGCTGGACGAGATCGGGTGCTATTCGTTCGCGGTGAAGCCGAAGAGAATGGAGTCCGGCCAGCGTTACTTTGAAGGCATTGTCTGGGTAGACGATCGCGATTTGCAGATTGTGAAGAGCTATGGCCGCGGCGTAGGCGTGCAGAAGCGGGGCTCTGACCAGGCGTTTCCAAAGTTCGAAACGTTTCGCGAGCAGATCGACGGCAAGTATTGGTTCCCGACATACACGATTGCGAACGACACGCTGAACTTCAAGAGCGGGCTTTCGCAGCGCATCCGGCAGAGCGTGAAGTACGAGGATTACAAGCAGTTCAAGGCGGAGTCGACAATCAAGTTCGGCGACGCGGTTGACGAAGACAAGGCGAAGAAACAAGACCCGAAGAAGCCGGAGCCGAAGAAGCCCTAACGACTGACGGGGCATCTGGAGCCGTTCGGGCACCGTTTTTCCCCACAGGCCATCGCGGAATTCCGATGGCCTAAGGCCCTGTGGTTAAATAAGTAAGTCCGAATCTTGTCCCGTTCCGATGTCCGATAGAGCATTCAAAATTCGCCGTGCGTGGAAAGGCCTGACGCGCAGAGTCCGTGAGTATCGGATGGTAGCGAAGCACGCACTGTTCACCGATCCGCCGGTGATGGCGCACATCATTCCGATTCGCCGCTGCAACCTGTCGTGCACGTATTGCAACGAGTACGACGACTACTCGAAGCCCGTCTCGACAGAGACGATGATCGAGCGGATCAACTACCTGGCCGACATGGGCACGGGTATCGTAACGCTTTCGGGCGGCGAACCGCTACTACATCCCGATCTCGAAGATATCATTGCCGCGATGCGCCGCCGGGGCGTGATTTCGGGCATGATCACGAACGGCTATCTGCTAACGGCAGAGCGCGTCCAGCGGCTGAACAAAGCCGGCCTCGATCACATGCAGATTTCGATCGATAATGTGAAGCCGGACGACGTGTCGAAGAAGAGCCTGAAGGTTCTCGATAAGAAGCTGCAGATTCTCTCGGCGCACGCGGAGTTTCACGTCAACATCAACTCCGTCGTCGGCGGCGGCATTCATACGCCGGAAGACGCGCTGGTTGTGAGCAAGCGCGCGATCAAGTTGGGATTCTCGTCAACAATCGGCATCATACACGATGGCGACGGGCAGTTGCGTCCGCTGGGTGGACGCGAACGCGCGGTATACGAAGAATTTTCAAAACTGAAGAAAAAGCACTTCGCGAAGTACAACCATTACTTCCAGGAGAAGATCGCGAATGCACAGCCGCGCGAGTGGCGTTGCCGTGCGGGTGCGCGGTACTTGTATGTTTGCGAGGACGGCCTGGTGCACTACTGCTCGCAGCAGCGCGGGTATCCGGGCAAGCCGCTCGCGGAATACACCCTGGAGGATCGCCGTCGAGCGTATAACACCGAGAAAGGCTGCGCGCCACTTTGCACGGTGTCGTGCGTGCATTACGTGTCGTACTTCGATTTCTTCCGGAATCCGCAGACCATCAAGGGACCGACTCCGCAGACGCCGGAATCCCTGGTGCACATCCAAACGGCCGGGCACAAATAATCCTGCTAGGCTCGTGGTAACATGACGCGCTGGCTTCTGATCCTGTTCGCGCTTCCCTGCTTTGCGCAATTCAAAGAGCTTCGTTTCGAGGTGCAAGGCACGGACTGCGTGTCGTGTAACGCGTCGCTGCCGGAGCGGCTGAAGCGGATCCGGGGCATCGAGTCGGTCCACATCGAAGGCAACACGGTGGTGATGAAGTTCGCGGCGGAGAATCGCGTTCGCTTCGAGCAGATTCGCGACATGATCGAGCAGGACGGCACGAAAGTGAAGTCGGCGTCGCTGGTGGCGAAGGGCAAGCGCGAGGGCGATGTGTTCCAGGTGGGGACAACGCGGTTCGCTTTGCCTGCGGGAGTAGGTTTGCCGGAAGAGGCTGTGATTACCGCCGCAGTTGGCGACGTACACAGCAATCCGATCAAGCTAAGCGACTCGAAGGTGCAGTAGGCGGATTCGGGCTTTTCGCACGAGAGCGCCGAGGGCTACGTTCGCATCCGCGCCAGGAAATACATCGCCGCCAGGAAGAAGACGCCTGCTGGCGCCCATGCCGCGACCGCGGCGGGCAATTGGTTCAGGTTTCCCACTTGCTCGAACAGCTTGTCGATACTTCCGTAGGCGATCGAGACCACGAAGCTGAGCCCGACGCCGGTCATCGCGCCACGGTTACCTGCGAAGAACGCGAAGGGGATGGCAATCAGCGCCATAATCAGCGCGAAGACAGGCACCGAAAATTTCTTGTGGTACTGCACCTGGAGCGGGATGGTGTCAAAGCCCGCTTTCTGCAGATCCGCAACATACGCGTTTAGCTCGCGAAAGTTCATCTGCTTGCTTTGCTTCACTTCTTTCACGAAGTAGTCCGGCGTTTCATCGACTTCCTTGAAGGGCATCGCGCCGCCGGAGAAGTCGTGGAAGGCGGTTACGCGGCCCTGCTTCATTTCGCGAGCCCAACCGTTTTGAAAGACCCAGGTCTTAAGCGCCGGCTCCCAGCGCGCCTTATCGGCAGCGATGTGACGGCTAAGCGTGAAGGTCTTGGGATCGATCTCGTAGACCTGCACGCCGCCCATTACGCTTTCCGCCTGGTCGAAGTACTTGTAGTAGAAAACGCGCGGGCCGAGCCCAAAGATCCACTTGCGATCCGCCCGCAGGTACGTCTGCACGGGCTTGCCCTTGATCTCGTTGCGGAGCGCGTCCTGCTGGCGGTTGGCCTCAGGCACCCAATAATGATCGAACGCAAACAGGCCTCCGCTGAGTAGCGTGCAGGCGAGGATGATCGGCAGTCCCAAGCGGTAGAGGCTGACGCCGCAGGCTTTCAACGCGATCACTTCGTTGTGCTTCGAGAGGATTCCGAATGCGATCAGCACGGCGACCAGGACGCTGTACGGCGTGAAGTCGTAGACGAGTTTTGGCGTCAGGAAGAAGAGATAGCTGCCCATCTTCGAAAGTGGAATATGATTCTTCACCATGTCGCTGAGGAGTTCAAAAAAAGTGAAAATCTGGAACATCAGAATGAAGCTGGTAAGCCAGACGAAGAAGTAGAAAAGAAAACTGGAGAGCACGTAGGTGTCGACGATGCCCGGCAGCAGCGGAATGCGAAGACGAGGCAAATTGATCGGACTGCTATTGGGGCGCAGGCGGCTTGAGGTTTCGCGGAACCAGGCGGTGATGGCGCCGACGAGATCGCGGTCGCCCGCCACTTCGAGCCGCAGCATCAGGAGGATGCCCATGATTCCGAACAAGGCGTTCGGCAGCCAGACGGCAATGTTGACGGATAACGTGCCCTGCTGTGCGAGGTTAATGAGACCGATCTTGCCAATGAAGTACACGAAGGCCAGAGCGACGGTGACGACGACGGCGGACGACTTGCCGCCCTTGCGCGAGGACACGCCGAGTGGGATACCGACGAGAGCGAGCAGCACGCATGCCATCGGCATTGCGAAGCGCTGTTGGAGTTCGATGCGCGCCTCCAGGAGTTTCGCTTTCTCAACCCCGGGCGTTTGAAAGGCGAGCTTGTAGAGCGGCCCGGTGTCCATTTCAACGGATTCGCGCGAGGCCTTCACTTCGTTGCGGCGCTGGGCCTCCAGTATCTGATCGCTGCGAGGAGAGCTACTGATCGTATACTGCGAGACATCCTTGCCCACTTCGTGCATGGTGCTGTTCATGAGCGTCAATTGGATGCGGTTGCGCGCGATGTCGGGGACGGCGAGCGCGTCGGTGGCAAGGGTGATGCGGGGGCCTTCGCCGCGTTCGGCGGTACCGGCCTGTTCGCCCGGCGGCGAAAGGTCGGCGATGAAAATCTGCCGCCACTTGAGCACCGTGGAATCGGTAGTGACGACGTCGCCAACGTAGATCACTCGATTTGGAAACTGCTCCGCGAAGACGCGGGGCTGAATATCGGCGGTCAACTGCGCGGCGATCATCTGATTGATGACGCGATATCGCTCACGCATCGCCCATGGCGCGAGCCAGATCGAGCAGGCCGCGGTCAAAAGCATGCTCAGCGTCGCGAACAACAAGATGGGGCGCATGACGACGCGACCCGGGACTCCGGCGGCGCGCATGCCCGTGATCTCGCCGTCCGCCGACATGCGGCCCAGCGCGATCAGCACGCCGACAAGAACGCCAAGCGGCAAGGTGAAGGGCAACACCTGCGGCAAGACGAGCGAGAACAAATAGCCGACGGTGGCGGGCGGCGCCGTATTGCGCACCAGAATCTCGAACAACTGGCTCGCGCGCTGCAAGAACAACACGAACGTAAAGAGGATCGAGCCGAGCAGCGCGCTCGACAGAATCTCCCGGAATACGGCGCGGCTCAGCAGGCGCATGACAGAGATCAGCTTAGTGGCGGTGCGGGAACAAGGGGCAGCTTCGGTTGCTGCTCCTGCAAGGGTTCGAGCTCCATGTCGTCAAACAACAGCGCGGGCGAAATCACCGAGGTCGGCGCAAGATAACCGCTGGCGGCCATCAGCGCGAACGGCGCGACGTTGTTCACGAAATCGAACTGCTCGGCTTCTTTGGATGCGGCGACGATGTCTTTGAGCGAGCGCACGCCGACGCTGCGGAAGCGCAGGTGCCGGACCAGTTGCTCCCGGCCATCGGGAAACACCTTGAAAACCAAAACCGGCGGGCTGATCACGCGATTTGTGCCACCGGCCTGAGAGAGGCCCTGAATCAGGCCCTGCAGTTCCGCGAAGGTCGCGGCCGAGGGGTAATCAAGCTTGCGAATCAGCAGGCCATAGGGCTTGTTCCGTTGCTGGCAGGATTCGATGAGCTTCTTCTTGAGGTCCGCCACAGTCACACCGTTAGTCGCGCTGATGAAAAGGTTCGAGATTGTGGCGGAGTTCGCGCCGAACCCGCCCGGAAGGCGCGCGCTGCCGGTGGAAGCGTTGAAGCCCTTAATCGGCTGGCGCGTAGTCAGAAAGCTCTTCAGCACGCCCTTTTCGACAATTACCGTGCGCTGTGGCGGCTGCCCTTCGAGGTCGAAATCGTCGTTGCCGAGCAGCGGGCGGCCATTCCATTTGCTGAGGGTACCGTCGTTGACGACGTCGATCCAGTCGGGAAGAATACGCGAATTCAGGCGCGTTTCGAGATCGCTCGGGAACCACGGCACGGGACGCCCGGGGTCCGACAGCGGCTTCTGCGTAACGCGCACGTTGTCGCCAATGATCTGGGCCAGCAGTTGCGCGGCGGCGGCAGGCTCGAATAGAACCGGCCCCGCGTAGGACTCGCCAATCGGCGCGGCTGCGATTGCCTTGACGTTCTCCGCGACCTGCCGCATCGCCCGCATCATCTCCGCCTCGGTAGACATAGAGCCGATCTCAAGCGCTTGAAACGCGATCGAGTCGCGCACGGGAGAGCCATCCGGCGCCAAGCCGTCCGCGCGCCCGCGCAAGATGTGCAGGTTGTCGGGATAGCGAATAATCGAACCCTCATTGTTTACGAGGCGCGTAATGCCGCGTAGCGACTGGAAGTCGATGCCGGAATTGATGACTTCGGGATAGGCCGCAAAGACGTTCGACAATTTCAGTGAGCGGACCTGCCACGCGGCGGTGTCCACCTTGGCCTTCGGAAGCTCTTTAACGGCTTTCACGGCGTCGCACTTGATGAAATCCGGCAGCCGCTCGGTGGCCGCGACGTCGCGCAGCGTGGATCGCTTGCGTGCCATCGATTCGAGCGCCGTCTTGTAGGCGCGATCCGTCGAAAGCCACAAGCACTGGCGGATGAGGTTGTAGTCGTCGTCAATGGGCCACTGGTCAGAATCCAGGCGGCTGCCGCTAAACATGCCGGTAGTGACGTGATTGGTTTGATCCAGCGTGTAGTTCCCAACGCGCACCGAAATGCGCGGCGCACGAAAGCGGTTTGTGGCCGACGTCATTAACGCGCCCAGAGCCGCCGAGCAGTTGAACCCCTCGGAATCCGAAACCGAGAACTCGATGAAATACGGCGCGTCATCCTGGCCGCCCACCACGCGCAGTTGGCGCTCACGGTCGAGCTCATCGAGCATCGCCTTAAGGACGACATCGTCGCCATGGATCGGCTTCTGCGCGCTTAGCCGTTCGGCGAGCACAGCCGCCAGCGGCGTTAGAAAAAACTTGCGGCGATTCACTGCGCGCCTCCTGCCGCGGGAGGCCGGCTCAAGTAAGGCGCGGCATCCTGCGACACTCTCTTTCGTTGTACTTCGATCTCGCTGACCAGAATGGCCGGCGAAACCGCGGATACAGGCACGTCGCCCGATTCGGCCCCGCAGAAACCGTTGAATACTTCCTGGCGATTGGAGGTCGCCAGGATTTTCGCGAAACTGGCGAGTGGCGTGCCGACGATATCGGCGCCGCGTACCAGTTCATCCGGCCGCTCGTCGGGGAAAACCCGATAGACGACCAGCGGAATTACCGTGAATGCTTGCAGTCCACTGCGGCCCGTCGTCGTAAAACCGCCGGTCACCTGCTCGAAGTAGAGGCCATAGGGTTTGCCTTGTTTCGTGATCTCCGCTTTCAACAGGCGGCGCAACTCGGCGTCGGGGACGGCGTTCTTGGATTCGACAAAGAGGTTGGATTGGCGCGCAACGATACCGCCGCCGGGTTGTCCGCGACCATGTCCATTCGAGTTCGGGAAGCCCTTGATTGGCGCGCGCGACATCAGAAACGATTTCAGAACTCCGTTGTCGACCAGCGCTAGGCGCTGCGCCTTCACCCCTTCGTCATCGAAGGCGTAGGTACCGTTCAGGTCGACGCCCGCCGCTTGCTTGACCGTGGGGTCGAATACGACAGACAGAAACGTAGGCAGCACAGGCTCGTTGATTTTCTTGGTGAAAGTCTGGCCTTCGTTCTCGTCTTTCTGGCGGTGCCCTTCGATGCGATGGCCGAAAATTTCGTGGAAGAAGACGCCGGCGGCCCGGCCTGAGAGGATGGCAGGTCCGACAAAGGGCTCCACCAGATCGGCGCGCAGCAGCCCGTTGAGGTCCTTTGCGACTCTCTCGATCGCGGCCAGAATCTGCGCGTCCTTCGGCAGCTTTGCCGGGTCGTCCGCTTCAAACGTTTCCGAGCTCGCTAAGTCCATGCCATCGCCGGCGCGCCCGCGGGCGGAAACCAGCACTCGAGCGAAGAGGCGTCCGTGCTCGAGCTTTGCGCCCTCCGTATTCACGAGCGTTTTCACTTCGCGCTGCACAATCACCGCGACGCTCGAGCTAATAATCTTCGGATGCTTGTTGAATTCCGCCGAAAGCTTCTTGACCCGAGCGGTCCATTCCGGAGTCGAGAACGTGTATTTCGGCGGAACCTTCGAATAGGTCGAAGGCGGCTCCGTGGAGAAATCATCCGAGTTATCGGACGGCGCAGCCTTCACCTGTTGATTCGTTTTGAGCTGAATCAGCCGCTGCGACGCGATGCGATAGGCCTGATCGGTTTCGATCCACGCGCGGCGGCGAACGGCGGCCGGGCTGTCGTCGAGCGCGACTGCTTCCGCCACTGCCGGCATCGGCCGCAGATTCGTCGCGCGGTGATAGTTGTCGAATTTTCGATCGCCGACGCGAATGCTGACGTCAAGAGCGCGCGAGCGATTGTGGGCTGACGATTGTAGGGCGCCTTGGGTCGCGGCGACGCCCTGGCTTTCCACGTCCGTCACGGAATATTGCAAAAAATAGGGCTTCGGATCACCTTTTTGCTGCAGTGTCGTGTAGTTGCGGTCAAGCTCCTGGGAGAGGATATTGATCAGCGTCGACTGGCCAAACGCTACTTGGGCGAATACCGACGCGGCGAGTATCGCCAGTAGAAGACGGGGAAAGGGCACGTGCCCCTAGGATAACAGGCCGTCCGCATGACGGATGTTTCGCGATCGGCGGCCGGCGGCCTACTCTCGCACCAAATGGGTGACTGTCTCCATGTGGAATGTCTGCGGGAAGAGGTCCGCCAGCGTCAATTTCTGGATTCGATATCCGTTGCTAAGAAATCCTCCGAGATCGCGCGCGAGAGTCGAGGGATCACACGACACAATCGCCAGACGCTGCGGCTTCAGCCGGACCAGGCTCTTGACGACGTCGTTGCCGAGGCCCGCGCGCGGCGGATCGGCGACGACGAAGTCAGGAGTCTTCGTGGCGTCGCTCAAGTAATGTTCGACTCGTGCGCGCACCGTTTCCACCTTTGCGCCGCAACGTTCGACGTTGAACTCGATGTCGCGCACGCTGTCTCCAGCCGATTCCACGGCGACGACTTTCGAGAATCGCTTCGCGAGCGGCATCGAGAACAAACCGGCGCCCGCGTAGAGATCGAGCGCGGATCCGCCTTGTGCGTCGCCGATCGCGGCGTCGACCAGCCCGTCCACGAGGTACCGATTCACCTGAAAGAACGCGTTGTGGCTGACACGGAACACGTGTCCGGCGGCGGCGTAGTCGAGCGAGCCTTCGCCCGCGCCGGGAATCACTTCGGCGGCCCATTCGAAGAATCGCTTCGCAACGGGCCGTTCCTTCGACAGGACGTTCAACTGCGTTTCCGTCTCGTTCGAGAAGAGCTCAATCGAGCGAACGAAATCCGGAAAGCGGGAGTCCTCCATCATCTCCCGCAGTTTGCGGATGGCTTCATTGATCGCCGGAGACGCGATGGGGCAGCTTTCGACGTTGACTACGGCGTGGCTGCCGCGCTCGAGGAAGCCGAGGGTGCCCTTGACCATGTGGACCTGCACGCGATTGCGATACGCCCACGGCTCGGCGGAAAGCGTTTCGATCTCGCCGGCGAATTCGATCTTGCCGACTCGCTTCAATTGTTCGCGCAGGATGTCGCGCTTCCATGCCAGTTGCTGCTCGTAGGTCGCGTTCTGATACTGGCATCCGCCGCAGGAGGTGAAGATCGGGCACGGCGCCTCTACGCGGTGCGGCGACGGTTGCAGTACTTCGATCACGCGTCCGCGCAGCACTCCGCCGCCGGATTCGGTGGCGATCAGCGCGCGCTCCCCAGGCAACAGAAACGGAGTAAGGACCACTTCCCCATCGACGCGCGACAAGGCGTCGCCGCCGTAGACCCACTTCTCCGCCGTGATGGCGATCTCGCTTTCGGCCGCTTCCTCGGGCAGAATCAGCGTGCCTGCCTCTTCCGGGACAAGCTCGTCGGCTTCCAGTTCGGAGTCGTTTTCGGGCACCGAGTCGCCGTCATCGTTTAGCATATAAGTTTCACCCACCACAGCAATGAAAGCACGAGTCTTCTCCGGAATCCAACCCACCGGTAGTCCTCACATCGGAAATTATCTGGGCGCACTCAAAAATTGGGCCAGGATTCAGTACGATTACGAGAGCATCTACTGCATCGTCGACCTGCATTCGATTACCGCGTATCAGGACCCCGCCGAGCTTCGCGCGAAGATCGTCGAGCTCGCTGGTGTCTTGCTTGCGGTCGGCATTGATCCGAAACATTCTGCGTTGATGGTGCAGAGCGCGGTGCCCGCCCACACGCAACTTGCGTGGCTGCTGACGTGCGTCACTCCGCTCGGGTGGCTGGAGCGCATGACGCAATACAAGGCCAAGGCCGCTGCGCAGGAGACCATCGGCGACGGCATTCTGCAATACCCCGTGTTGATGGCCGCCGACATCCTGCTGTATCAGGCGGGCATCGTGCCGGTCGGCGACGATCAAGCGCAGCATCTCGAACTCGCGCGCGACATCGCGCAACGCTTCAATTCGCTCTACGGCGAACTCTTTGTGATGCCCGCAACAAAACTGATGACAGTCGGTGCGCGAGTGATGGGGCTGGACGATCCGGAAAAGAAGATGAGCAAATCGGCGACGGGAACGGGCCACGCGATTGGTCTGCTCGATCCGCTGGATCAGGTAAAGAAAAAGATCATGCGCGCGACGACGGATTCCGCGCCCGCCGTGAGTTTTGAAGATGAAATGGGCGCTGGCGTCCGCAACCTGCTGGGCATCTTCCAGGCGTTTACCGAAAAGTCGAATGACGAAGTGAAGGCGCAATTCGAAGGCATGCGCTACGGCGATCTGAAGAAGACCGTCGCCGAGGCCGTGGTCGCAGGCATCGAGCCGATTCAGCAGCGCTACGCCGAGATCATGGCGGATCCAGGCTACGTTCATGGCGTCTTGAAGGAAGGCGCAGAGCGCATCGCGCCGATCGCCGAGGATACGGTGCGGAAGACGATGCAGGCGATGGGGCTCGGGTAGCACTCGCTCTTTTTCTCGCAGGCACGCATGCTTGAACTCCTGCGCACCAATCGCAACTTTCGCCTCCTCTGGGCCGCGCAAGTCGTCAGCGAACTCGGCGACTGGTTTTACTCCATCGCCATCTTCAGTTTTCTCCTCGAACTCACCGGCAGCGCACAAGTCGTTTCTCTTGCATTCATGATGCAGGTCCTGCCGCAGACACTGGCATCCCCTGCCGCCGGAGTCATTAACGACCGCCTCCGCCGCCGGAGCGTGATGCTGTTTGCCGATTGGACCCGCGCCGCGATCGTACTCAGCATGATCTTTGTGAACAGCAGCGACACGCTGCCTCTTTTGTACGTGCTGCTCTTTCTCGAAACGCTGATGTGGGCGCTGTTTGAACCCGCGCGCAGTGCCGTGATTCCCAACATTACTTCGCCCGAAGAGCGAGGGCGTGCGAACGCGCTTTCGGCGACCACGTGGAGCGTCAACTTCGCGCTCGGCTCGGCGATCGGCGGACTCGCCGCCGCGTTTCTCGGGCGGCAAGCCGTCTTCGTCCTGAACGCGCTTTCGTTCATTCTATCGGCGACGCTCATCCGGCGCATGAAGTTCGACGAGCCGCACGCCGAGGGCGCAGCGCCTTTGCGGTTTCGCGACCTGTTCGATTACTTGCCGATCGTCGAAGGAATTCGCTATGTGCGCCGCGACAGCCGCTTGCTGGCAACCGTGCTGGTGAAGGGCGGCCTCGGCATCATGGGCTCGAACTGGATCATTCTTCCTATCTATGGCGAACGGTTGTTTCCGGTCGCGATCGGCGGCCTCAGCCAGTCGCAAGGCGCGACGCTCGGCATGAGCGTCCTACTCGGCGCACGTGGCGTCGGGTCGATCGTAGGCGCGTTCGGTTCGGTGGGCGGCGGATCGAAGACCGGCTCCGCGCATCTGCGCCGTATGATTGTGTACGGCTTCGCGGCGGGGTCGGTTGGCTATTTCCTATTGGGTGCCGCGCCATCGCTGCTCTTTGCAGTAGCCGCGCTGATTGTCGCCCACACGGGGAGTGCCGCCGTCTGGACCGCCTCTTCAACCTTGCTGCAAGACCAAACCGAAGACCGATTTCGCGGTCGCGTCTTCTCCGCCGAGTTCGCCGTTATGATGTTCCTGATTTCGGTGTCGAGCGTCTCCGCGGGATTCGCGGTGGATCGCGGAGTCAGCGCGCGCACGGCCGCCTACGCCACCGGTGCCGCCGTGCTGATCCCGATGGTATTGTGGCTCGCGGTTCAGCCCTTGTTCTCGAAACCGCGACCGGAATAATCGACCCTTGTCACACGTCTATGGAATAAAGAGCCCTGCCGCTGGATACAGAGGCGAGTCGCATTTGCCTTCTATTCGCCTTAGCGACATAATCACATGTCGTTCGTCCGGCTAGAATACGGTTTACACTGTTAATTCCGCCGTTCACCGCCAAGCGGTCTTACGAGTTGACGGAATCGTATTAGGATGGAACCATTGTGACCCCTTCGAGACAACCCGAAGCGAACCAAGCGGTAGATCTGCCGGAGGTGCCAACGCTCGACGACACCCTCGATCCAGCCGCCCCTGTTGGATTTCAAGAAGGACCATTGCTCGAAGCGGCTCGACGCGGCGACGCCGAGGCCTTCTCGGCCCTGGTAACGCAATACGAGCGCAAGATTTTCCGGATCGCAAAGAATATCACCCAGAACGACGAGGATGCCGAGGACGTGTTGCAGGATGCGTTTCTAAAGGCCTACGAGCATCTCGACGAGTTCCAGGGAAATTCGAAATTCTATACCTGGGTCGTGCGCATCGCCGTCAACGAATCGTTGATGAAGCTGCGCAAACGCAAAAGCGACAAGACAGTTCCCCTCGATGAACCAGTGGAGACGGGCGAAGAAACGGTGGTTCGCGAGATCGCGGTTTGGGAGGGAAATCCCGAAGACCAGTACTCCGGCGAAGAACTCCGCGGCATTCTCGATAGCGCCGTGCAATCGCTGAAGCCTGTTTTCCGCACCGTTTTCATCCTTCGCGACATCGAAGAGATGTCCACTGAGGAGGCGGCAGAGGCTCTCGGAATTTCAGTGCCAGCCGTCAAGAGCAGACTCCTCCGCGCTAGGTTACAATTGCGTGAGCGGCTGACGAGGCTCTTTAAGCGTAAAGGGGACGACGTGTTTGCTTACCTGTAAAGACTTTTTGACCGAAATGGGCGAGTATCTCGACGACAGCGTCGACCTGCAGTTACGGGCCGAGCTCGAATTGCACGTGTCGCAATGCCCCAATTGCTTCGTCGTCGTTGACACAACCAAACGAACGCTGCAAGTGTTCAAGGGCATGGAAGCGCAGGAAGTCCCAGCTGGCGTTCGCGGTCGCTTGATGGCGGCGCTCGATAAGAAGATGGCAGCCAAACGGTCTGGTTCGACAGGAACCGATCAGTCGACCAGCGCCGCCGGGCAAGCGCCCCGATAGTAGGGGCATCGTTTGCAACGCGGCGCGGGTGCCATTGCAAATTCCATCCGCTGCTGCGATCGCAGGAACTGCCCAAGATTCGATTCCGCTTCTTCCGCGCTCCGTGCCAGAGCAACCTCCTCCGCTTCACCCTCGCGTAGCCAAAAAAGAAACGCGCGATCCGGCATCCGGCCGGCGTACCTGGCCACAGCCAGAGCATAGATGCGCAACTGAAGGCGATACGCCTCCGCGGCATCGCGCTCGGCGTCGGTCTTGTAATCGACAACAACAAGTTCGCCGCCCTCTTCGAACCAGAGATCGATCTGCCCACGCAGAATCACGTCGTGCATCGGCAGCAGAAAATCGAATTCGCGCTCGACGCGCGGTGCGTTGCGAAGCCGTAGTCCGAGTGCACTCTGTCGAAACGCGCTCGCTAAGGCAGCCGCCTCGCCCGTGGCTGCACGCAAGCCGGCAAGATCGTCGTGCGCGGCGGAACCCAGCGCGCGGCCGCCAGTCGATTCGCCGGATTGCACGGCGCCCGGCAGTTCGAGATAGCGTTCGAGAAAGTAGCGGCGCGGGCAATCCGCGAACAGCGCCAGCGACGTGACAACAACGCCGCCGTCGTGTTGCGCAACCACCGGCGGCGTCTGCAAAAGCACCTCGCTCACCGCGGGCGCTTCTTTGCTTACTTCCATCCACTCGCGGACGCCATCCGGATCCGGTTGCGGCCCGAGGCCTAACGCCGGATGCACAACCTTCTGCCAGCCCGTTCTGTTCTTGCGGAACGAATCGGAAAGTACCAGATGCTCTTCCGCGCGCGTCATCGCGACGTAGAGCAGGCGATTCTCTTCCTGCTCCTCCCTTGCTTTGCGCGCAGCCGAAATCGCACGATGGGCCGCGTCACCATAGTTCTTACTATCAAACGGATTGCGCCACCGAATCGCCAGCCCCTCGCGCGGTGAATACAGAATCGCGTCCGTCGAACCACTGCCTTGGCGTTCCAGGCCAACGACAAACACGACCGGAAACTCCAGGCCCTTTGCCGTGTGCACGGTCATCAGCCGAACCATGTCGCCGGCCTCCGCCGACGGCGGAGCCTCCGCTTCCGATTGCGCGTCGCGCAGTGCATCGAGGTGACGAAGCAACGTCCAAGGCGATTCCGGCGCGGCGGCGTGCCGCCGCTGTAAGTAGCTCAGAAATTTTTCGAGGTTCGCGCGCTGGCGTTCGCCCAGGCGCGCCTCATAGTCACTGGCATCGAAGAAGGGCGTCAGCAGTTGATCGGGCGAAACCGAGTCGGCTTTCGCACGCGCATCGCCCAGAAGCGCGTCGAACGCAGGAACGCGCTGCTGCATCCGCAGCACGCGGAGGACGCTCTCGTCATCGAGCCCCACAAACGGGCTGCGCAGCACACCCGCCAGCGCGATCTCGTCCCGCGGATTCTCGATCACCGAGAGCAATAGCATCGCGTCGCGCACTTCGCGCGTCTCCAGAAACGTCCGGCCCGCCGTCACCAGAAATGGGATGCCTGCTTCGTCGAGCGCGGTCTGCGTGGCCTGCAACGCACCGATCGTGCGCGCAAGGATCGCGACATCGCGAAATCGAACCCCTAACTCGCGAATCCGTCGCGCCACCTGACGCGCTTCGCTCTGATTCGCAACCTCCATGTCATCGCCGGTTCCCGTGATGCGCTCCACGCTCGGCGCTCGCTTGGCTGGAAACTCGCGCGCGGCATGCAGCGGCCGCTCACGAACGCCCGGCGCGCCCCGCAGCACCTCATCTACCTTCGCGAGAATCTCGGCGCGGCTGCGATGGTTTTCGCGCAAATCATCCACGTGCTTTCCCACAGTTCGCAGAGACTGCTCATAGTTCTCGAACTCTTCGGGCTCCGCGTGGCGGAAGCCGTAGATCGATTGATTGACGTCGCCCACGGCGAAGAAGCGGTCCGGTCGCCGCAGCAGATTCACCAGACGCCACTGTAGAGGATTCGTGTCCTGCAACTCGTCCATCAGGATCTGATCGAAGCGATCGCGCGTCGCAGCGGCGATCGCGGGCTCATTCTCCAGCAGCCGAATTGAGCCTTCCTCAAGATCGCCGAAATCGACAGCCCCGCGCGCCCGCTTCGCCGCGCGATACGCCGCGTCGATACCCTGCAACGCCTCGCGAATCAGTGGCGCCAGATGCGCGTTGCGCTGCTCGAGCAGCGGCCCCGCCCATTCATCGCGGGCGCGCTTCGCAAACTCACGCAGTGCTGTGCCGTTTGGGAGGCTCGGCAACTTCACGTCGAAGCCGGCGATGTGCTCCAGATGCTTGTCGAGATCGTCGGCAGGTAGATCGAGCAGCTTGCGGCACCATTCGAGAACCGCACCCGTCGCGGCACCGGTTCGAGGGGGATTCATCAAAGCGCGCTCCGCTTCGGCGCGAAACTCCACGAGCGAATCCTGCGCAGCCCCAGCCGCCGGAATTTCCCGCGCCCCACTCACTCGAATCGCTTCGTAGACGTCGCGCAGCGCCTTTGCCAGATCCTGCTGCCGGCCGTCGTCGCGAGTTGGATAGGCGAGCGCCAGTAGCAACTGCCGAAACGCCCCAAGATCCTTCGCGAGCATCGCGTCCAATGCATGATCCGCCGCTTCACGTTGTAGTTGATCCGCCGCCGGGGCGTCGAGCACCGCGAAATCGGGCGGCAGCTCCGCCGCGATCGCGTACTCGCGAAGCAGGCGCGCGCAGAAGCCGTCAATGGTAGACACCCACGCGCGCTCCACTTGCTCCCGATGCGCGGACGATGCGTCGAACCGCGTAATCAGCCGCTTTCGAATCTCTGTGGCCGCCTTCTCGGTGAACGTGATCGCGAGAATGCGATCCGGCTCGATGCCCTTCGCTTCCACCAGCCACGCGAACCGCTCGATCAACACGGTAGTCTTCCCCGAGCCCGGTCCGGCGATGACGCAGACATCCTGGCCGTCGCGCGCGACAGCGGCCTGCTGCGCATCGGTAAGTCGAACGGCGCGCACGCTCATGATCCGGCCACCTGCGTCAGCGGACGCTTCTGCGTTTCGATCCGGCAGATGTCGCGGTACGCGCACCACTTGCATTTGCCCGTGTCGGCCGGTTCCGGCGAGATCGCGCCCCCGAGAATCTCGCCGACAGTCTCGATCGCGAGAGTCTCGGTCTGCTGCATCATGTCGCGCAAATCTTCCGGTCGAACGCGTTGCACGTCCCGCATCGTCAGCGCGTTCGCGGCGGGCAGCGCGTGCCAGCCGCTCCAAGTCACCTCGTTCCGAAGACCGCAGTACAGCATTCCGACGGGCTTCAGGCCAAGGGCGCGCTCCGCCGCTAGCATGTACAGACCAGCCTGCAAGCGTACGCCGTCCGCGGTTTGCGCGGCGGCACTCTTCACGGCTTGCGCACCGCTGTACTTGTAGTCGACCACCAGCGCCTGTTTGCGTGGACCGACATCCAGCCGGTCGATACGACCAGTGAAGGCAAACGGACCCACCTTCAACTCAAACTTCCGCTCCGCGTCGATAGGCCACTCCAGCGCAATTTCTCGATTCGCAAGAAACGCCTCAAAGTGCCGGCGCAACTCCAGCCGGATCGCCTCGCGCCGATAGTTCCGCGGTACACGCGCGGCATGACAGTGCAGCTCGAAGACCTCGTCGAACAAGCCGTCGCGGAACGAGTTGTCACGGAACAGCGGCGGAACGCCCACGGCACGCGCCAGCAATTCGTGCATCAGAGAGCCCTGCACCAACACGTTTAGCCGTTGATTCGGAGCCTCCGGCCGCGCGCGCAGCTTGAGCGTCCGCTCTCCGAAGAATACGAATGGACACTGCAGAAAGCGTTCGATCGACGATGCCGAGAAGCGAACATGCCGCGCGGCGAGAAACTCCACCAGCAGTGGACCAGGCATCGCAGGAACCGCAACTTGCCCTGGCGCCGGCCGAACACGCTCCGTAACGAACTCCGGGATCCGACCGCGCAAGAAGAACGACGGAATCTGGTCGTCGCCTTTCTCGTTAAACCGCGGATAGCTGAAGATCGTTTGCCGCGTCGCGCGGCTGCCTGCAATGTCGAATAAAAACTTCTCTTCCTGTTGATGCCCTCCCGAGGTGGGCAATCCCAGTTCGCGGCGCGCCCCGTCGGACAGCAGCGAATCCGGGGAATGATAGAGCGGAAACTGCCGCTCCAGCATGCCACAAACGAACACCACAGGCAGTTCCCACTGCCGCGCTTCAAACACATCGAGGACGTGGACAACGTTCCGCCGGTCGTCTGCGACGCGCAGCGGCGTTTCGTTCGCCGCGTCTTCGAGCAGCCTCACAAACACATCGAACGGAATCGTACGGCCAAGAAAATCTCCGAGTTCGCGACTGAGCCCCGTGAGCGTTTCGATTGCCGCTTGTTGCGTGCGCCATCGCAGTGCTGCAGCGAACGAGACGCCGTCCATGAGCGGCATCGGCGGCAATAAAAACGTGCACAGCAATGTTCCCCAGTCGGCGGCTGTGCGCGCCTCTTGACTCGCTGCGACGGACAGCGCCCGCACCGCAGTCAACAGCACCGACGTCTGCGCCTCCACCCGATCGCCGATCGCGGCCTCTTCGAGCTCGAACCCAAGTGCGTCGCCTTCCGCGTGAAGCAATCCGAACGGTGCCAGCCGGAACGCGGGCAGCAGGTCTTCGAGCCTGCCGCCGGCCGACACCGCGCGCGCGATCCCCAACACACAGCGTGCGGCTGGATGCCGCCCGGCAGGTTCGGTAAAGTACGACCGGCTCGGAATCCCAAAGCGCTCGAAAGCCGCGCGTAACGCGCTTTCGTAAGGCTCGCGGCTGCGCAGGATTACGCCGATCTCGCGGAACGCGACGCCTCCGCGGACGGCCTCAAGAATTCGGCGCGCGATCTCGTTCACCTCTTGCGCCATCGACGGAGCAGCAAACACAAGCACTTCCGCATTGCGGTGCGCGACCGGAAAGCGCTCCTCTTCGAAGCCGCGCGCCAGCAGCGATTCGCGGACGCTCGAATCGGGCGTATCCGGCAAAGCGACGGTCAGCGCGGATCGCTCGCCGATCCTCCTAAGCAACTCGAGCTCAGAGGAATTCAACGAATAGAAGCCATCGAGAAAGACCTCGCTCTCGTCCACCCAGTTCGCGCCTGCGAGCGCGAGCCGCCGATAGCGCAACGCGCAGTTCGCCGAAGAAAGCGTCTGTTCGACACGCTCAAAGATGCGGGTGATGGCCGGGCCGTAAACTCCCGGCACGCCGCCCGAGAGCAGGCGTCCGACCGCCGTGCCGCTCGCGCCAATCTCGCCGATCGCCGCCGTCAGCGAGCGCCGGAATCCGGGGTAAGCGGAAACCGCCGCTAACTCTTTCGGCCGAATTCGATCGAGCGCATCCGCCACATGCAGAGCCAATAGCGCGGGCGACGCAGCGCGCGGTGTGGGCGCGAGGCGGTCGACGAATTGGGACAGCGTCAGGATCGCCGAAGGGCGCGCCGCATGCCCCGCCCGCGCCAGTTCGTGCCGCAGGTGCTCCGCCATGGTCGCGGTCGGCACCAGCAGCACTGCCCTGCTGCCGCCGTTCAGGAAGGCCTGCGTCAGCGCTCCGCTCTTGCCGGATGCCGGTGGACCGCTAAGTAACCGATGCGCCAAGCATCAAGTATCCCGCAGTGCTGCGTCACGCGCCGCCAAGGCAATCCACTTATCGGAGAGACAACATCAGGGGAGACACCGAAACGCGAACGCCCGTTAGCCCCGACGCATCCAGCACACAGCGGATCTCCTCCGTGCGCGTCGCATAGGCCGGAAATTCGACGACGCTCTCAGGATAGCCGTGCCGGAGTTCGGGGTTAATCGGAAACGGCAGCAACGCCAGGGAATCGAGAACGGTTTCGAGATTCACCGCCGGAACTTGCAATCGGACCAACAGAAGTTCTCCTTCCGGTCCGGCAAACAGCGGGCTCGCAACGGCTACGCTCATAGCACCTCTCTTGGCCTATAGCGCGTCCGGCCTTCAATCGATTCCCTGCTTTCCGCCCTACCCGAGCAGAGCTGGACAGAAAAAGACCCTGCGGTGTGGGCCGCAGGGTCACAAGGACTTGAAGACCGGTCCGCCTTTAGCATTTTTTAGCGTGGTTGCAATTAGCTACCCCGCGAAGAAACAGGGCTAAATCGATCCACGTGCACCTTGAGCCTATCACTGCCTTCCGGGAAAGACAATAGTGAGTCTTGTCTAATGCAGGATGAGCCTGAAGGAGGGCCTGTTTCTAACGCAGGATGAGCCTGAAGGGGCGCATGCTAGGGATTGATCATCAGCATGCGG
>JAYVTO010000121.1:0-9008 GCA_043788745.1 Acidobacteriaceae bacterium | reverse complement strand
GACCTACGACGCCCAGGATGCGTTCAAGGATTCTGAGATGCAGAGCAACCCGATCATCGTGGACGGGCTGCTCTATGCGACGACACCGAAGTTGCGGGTGGTCGCGCTGGATGCGGCGAACGGGCGCGAAGTGTGGACGTTCGATCCGTCGGGTGGCGCCGCGCCGCAACGCCGATACCGGCACCGCGGAGTGACGGTTCATCAGGACCGCGTCTTTTTCACGCATCGCAATTTCCTGTGGGCGCTCGACCGCAAGACGGGGAAGCCGATTCTGCCGTTCGGCAAGGAGGGCCGCATTGATCTGCGTGAGGGGCTTGATCGTCCGGTCGAAGCGATTTCCGTCAGCGCCAGCAGCCCGGGGGTGATTTTCGAGGACATGATCATCCTGGGCAGCACCGTGCCCGAAACGCTGCCTGGGTCGCCCGGATTTATTCGCGCTTTTGATGTGCAGTCCGGGATGCTGCGGTGGGTGTTCCGCACGATTCCGCGGCCCGGCGAGTTTGGCTACAAGACCTGGTCGAAAGATTCGTACAGGATTTCCGGCGGCGCCAATGCGTGGGCGGGTCTCAGTATTGATCCTTCGCTCGGAATTGTGTTTGCGGCGACGGGATCGGCGTCGTTTGATTTCTATGGCGCGAATCGGATTGGCGACAACCTGTTTGCGAATTGCGTACTGGCGCTGGATGCGCGGACGGGCAAGCGCATCTGGCATTTCCAGGGCGTGAAGCACGACGTGTGGGATCTCGACTTCCCGGCTGCACCCAGCCTGGTTACGGTGACGCGCAATGGGCAGAAGGTGGACGCAGTGGCGCAGATGACGAAGACAGGTTATGTTTTCGTCTTGGATCGGAAGACGGGCACGCCGCTATTCCCGATCAAATATCAGACGGCGCCGGCTTCGAAAGTAGATGGCGAGGTGCTGGCGGCGACGCAGCCGTATCCGGTGAAGCCGCCGCCGTTCACGAGGCAGAAATTCACCGAGGCGATGATCACGAAGCGCACTCCAGCGGCACATGCGGCCGTGTTAAAGAAGTTCCGTGAAGTGGACTCGAAAGGGATGTACACGCCGCCGAGTTTGCGCGGCACGATGCTGTTTCCAGGTACGGATGGCGGCGGCGAATGGGGCGGCGCGGCGTACGATCCGGAGACGGGGCTCTTCTACGTCAACTCGAACGAGCAGCCGTGGATCATTCGATTGGTGACGCAGGACACGACGTCGCTCTACCGCAATAATTGTGCCGGATGCCACGGGAATGATTTGAAGGGTGCGCCGCCGACGTTTCCGTCGCTGGTCGATATCGGCAAGCGCAAATCGCGCGAGGAGTTGATCGCGATCACCCGGGAAGGAACGGGCCGCATGCCGGGCTACGATCACCTGGGACGCAATGTGAATGAGATCGTCGACTTCCTGATGACGGGCAAGGATTCGGGGGCGGTGGATGCGGCCGCGCAAGCGAAGGATCCGAATTACCTGAAGTACCGCAACGAGGGCTACATTCTGTTTCGCGATCCGGAAGGGTATCCGCCGCTGACTCCGCCGTGGGGCACGTTGAGCGCGATCGATCTGAACAAGGGTGTCATTCGCTGGCAGATTCCATTTGGCGAGTATCCGGAGCTGGTTGCCAAAGGCATGAAGGATACGGGCAGCGACAACTATGGCGGTCCGGTGGTAACGGCGAGCGGGTTGCTGTTCATTGCGGCGACAAGTTTCGATAACAAGATTCGCGCTTTCGATAAGCTGACGGGCAAACTGCTGTGGGAAGCGAAGCTGCCGGCGGCGGGAAACGCGACGCCGTCGGTGTATGAGATCGGCGGGCGCGAATATTTGGTGATCGTTTGTGGTGGCGGGAAGAACGGGGCGGCGTCCGGAAGCAGCATCGTCGCGTTCGCGCTGCCCGCAAAAGAATAGGAAGATTCTATGAAACTCGTAAGCATTTCTGTACTCTTTTTCTCAGCCCTGCTGAGCGGGCAAGTCACGGCGATCAAAGTCGGTCACCTCGTGAATCCCGAAACCGGTACGGTGGCCGACAACCAGGTGATTCTCATTGAGAACGGAAGGTTCACTGCGATTGGGCCGAATTTGCCGATCCCGGCGGGCGCGACGACCATCGATCTCTCGCAGCATTACGTAACTCCGGGTCTTGTCGACGCGCATAACCATCTGGCACTGACTTACAAAGAGGAGCCGGAGCACAACAACTATTACCTGACGACGGTCATGGATTCGACCGCCATCCGCGCGATTCAGGCGGTTTCGAATGGCATCACGATGATGTCAGCCGGGTTCACGATCGTTCGCGACCTTGGCAACAATGGCAACTACGCGGATACCGCCTTGCGCGTCGCGATCGAACAAGGTTGGGTTCCAGGACCGACGATCGTCAATTCCGGAATCATCATCGGCGGCTTCGGCGGACAGTTCAGCCCGGTGCCGGAGCGAGAGTTTCTGATCGAGCCTGAGTATCTGAACGCGGACACGCGAGACGAAATCATCAAGGCCGTGCGCCGCAATATTCTCTATGGCGCAAAGGTCATCAAGATTTGCGTGGACTGCAAGCCCTACGCCTACACGGCGGACGAGATCAAGCTGTTTATCTCCGAAGCCGCGAAGGCCGGGTTCAAAGTCGCGGGCCATGTGCAGACGAAGGCCGGGGCGCTGAACGCGATCAGGGCGGGCATTTGGTCGATTGAGCACTCGAGTGCGCTTGACGATGAGACGCATCGGCTGATGGCACAGAAGGGCATCTGGCGCGTAGGCACGGAGACCCCGTACACGACGTATCACACGAATACGCCGCAGGGGAAAGCCCGGTTCGACAAGCAGACGGAAGGCATGAAGAACGCTTACGCGAACAAGGTGAAGATGGCGTTTTCGACCGATGCCGACTACTACATTCCGGGCATGGATCGCGGGCAGGTGGTCATCGATTTTCTGAAAAGCTGGCAGGCGGCGCAGATTCCCGCGCCGGAGATTCTGAAGGCGATGACGGTCAACGGCTACAAGGTGTGCGATTTGTACGAGAAGCGCGGGCTGATCAAAGTAGGCTTTCCGGCAGATCTGATTGCAGTGAGGGGCAATCCGCTCGCGGACATCGACACGCTGCGGGATATGCGGTTTGTGATGAAGGACGGGATGGTGTTCAAGAAAGACGGAGTGATGACGCCGGGGCCGTTCTTCCATAGCGGTCCGGTGCCGCCGTCGGCGTGGCGGGTGCGGTAGGGGCCTGCGAAATGTCTATCTTGTGAGTCTGTGCGCTTCGCGTTTTGCCGGCGACTGGAGGCGGCGGCGCAGGAGCAGCTTTGGAGCTAGTGCCCTGGAGCCTCAGCCGGACCTGGCACTCCGGCCTACCGTGGCTACGGTAGAATAGCGGTTCGACTTCGCCTACGAGGAACTTCCATGTCCGATCAACCCACTCGCTCTCTTGGATTCAACACCCGTGCGTTGCATGCGGGATACACGCCCGACCCCACGACGCATTCGCGCGCTGTCCCGATCTACCAGACTTCGTCGTTCACGTTCGACAACGCCGAGCACGCGGCGGCGCTCTTCGGCTTGCAGCAGTTCGGCAACATCTATACGCGCATCATGAATCCGACAACCGATGTTCTGGAGCAGCGCGTGGCGTCGCTTGAGAACGGCGTCGCGGCGTTGGCCGTCGCGAGCGGGCAGTCCGCGCAGTTCCTGGCGCTATCGGGTTTGCTCGAACCCGGCGATCACTTTGTCGCGGCGAGCACCCTCTACGGCGGCACCTATACGCAGTTCGAAGTCACGTTCCGCAAGTTCGGCTACGACGTCACGTTCGTCGAACCGGACAATCCGGAGAACTTCCGGCGTGCGATCAAGCCGAACACGAAGCTGGTTTACGGTGAAACGATCAGCAATCCGCGCGGCAATGTGCTCGACATGGAAGCGGTGGCAAAGATCGCCCACGAGGCGAATCTGCCGCTCGTGATCGACAACACCTTTGCCACTCCCTACGTCTGCCGCCCGATCGATTTCGGCGCGGATATCGTTGTTCATTCCCTGACGAAGTTCATGGGTGGACATGGCACATCGATCGGTGGAATCATCGTCGACGGGGGTAAGTTCGATTGGAGCAAGAGCGCACATGCGCAGATTAATACGCCGTCGCGCGCGTATCACGGGATGAATTTCGCGACGACGTTCGGCGCAATTGCGTACATCATTCGCTGCCGCGTCGAAGGACTGCGCGACCTCGGACCCTGCTTGAGCCCGTTCAATGCGTTCCAGTTCATTCAGGGCATCGAAACCCTCGGCATGCGCATGGATCGTCATCTGTCGAACGCGCTCGCGGTCGCGGAGCATCTTGAAAAGCATCCGCTGGCAACGTGGGTGAAGTACGCGTCGCTGCCCACGAGTCCTTACTATTCACTGGCGCAGAAATATACGCCGAAAGGCGGCGGTGCGGTGTTTTCTTTCGGTATCCAAGGCGGTTACGAGGCCGGCAAGACTTTCATCGACAGCCTGAAGCTGTTCAGCCACCTGGCCAACGTCGGCGACGCGCGCAGCCTGGTGATTCATCCGGCGTCGACAACACACCAACAGCTTTCGCATGACGAGCAGGAAGCGGCCGGTGTCACACCGGACCTGATCCGGCTTTCGATTGGCCTCGAGGATATCGAAGACATTCTTTGGGATCTCGATCAGGCCCTAAAGGCGTCGCAGGCGTAACTTCGCAGCCCTAATAGGGACAGTGAAACTCGCCGTAACGTTGGCCATCCTTGCCGGAGGCTTTTGCAGCTTCAGCTTGGCGCCATTGCTGTTCGTCCTGTAAGGCGCTGATCGCACAGGCGAGGCCGCGAAGCAGCAAATTCTGTTCCCTATTAGAAGGTGACCTTCACGGCGAACTGGATCTCGCGCGCGGGCCCGGTCGCCGTCACGGCACCATAGTTGGCTCCGTCGATGAACTGACCCGGGCGGCCGAAATTCGTGAAGTCGAACGCATTGAAGAACTCGGCGCGAATCTGAAGGTTCATGCGCTCGTTCAATCGATTGTTCTTGAACAGGGAAAAATCGATATTGCGGCTGCCAGCGCCGAAGATGATGTTGCGGCCGGAGTTGCCGTACGTTCCGATCGGATTCGCCGGAAACGCAGAGATATCGAACCAGCGGGCGGGAGTGCGTTCCCCACTCGGGAGATTTCCGTTGGCAATTCGATTGGGCCGCGGGCCCGGAACGGCGACGTTTCCGGTTTGCGACCGGTCGCTATTCCAAAGGACGCTCAACGGCAATCCAGTTTGCACTTGGATGATTCCGTTCGCCTGCCAGCCGCTGACCAACCAGCCGCCGATGCCGCCTAGATTGTTGAGATACGCGCGACCCTTGCCGAACGGCATATCCCAGACAACGCTGCCGGTGGCGCGGTGCCGGACGTCGAACGAACTCAGCGCCTTGTCGTTGGCGCGGTTGTTCGAAATGGCGTGCGGAGAGGAATAGTCGTCAATCGCCGAAGAGTACGTATCGAGCGACTTCGACCACGTGTAGTTTGAAAGGAACTGGAAGCCGCGCCGGAAGCGCTGTTCCACGTTCACGGTGAAGCCGTTGTAGTTCGAGACTTCGCCGCCGAAGAACTGCCAGATATTGGTAAAGCCCGTGAACGGGCGACGCGCCTGGATCGCCAGGTTCTCTCCCGGCCGGTTCAAACGTGCTTCATTGAGTTCCTGACGGCCAACCAGTTGGCGTCCGGCGCTGCCGATATAGCCAAGTTCGAGAACCGTGCTCGAATTCAGTTGGCGCTGGATATTGAAGTTGTACGACATCAGGTACGGCACTTTCCGCTCGGGATCGATGACGGAAAAGCCGACCGTGCCGGCAAGATTGCTCGCGGAAGGCGTGTCGAAAAGGGTATCCATCGAGCGCGGCGTGCGGCCGACGGTGTTCGTATAAGTCGTGGTGATGCTGGCACCCGGATTGGCGCTAAGGGCGATCATATCGTTGCCTTGATTCATCGCATAGAAGATTCCAAAGCCGCCGCGCACGACGGTTTTCGAATCGACCGCATAGGCCAAACCGAACCGGGGAGCAAACGTGAGGAACTGCTTCGGAACGACGCCGTCGCGCAGGTTGGAATCGACAACCACGTAGGGGTACTTGATATTGGTCCCGTAGGCGCTGGGATCCCGGGAGAGGCGCAAGCCAGGAATCGAGGGGTCGAAATAACCTTCCGAACCGCCTTTCTCGCTGAATGGCTGATTGTATTCGTAGCGCAATCCGAGATTCAGCGTCAGCTTCCTGGTGATCTTCCAGTCATCCTGCGCGAAGAACGCAATCTGATTGAAGCGGAAGTCGCCGATCGTACCGGAGGCGAACCCGGTCGCCGTTGCATAAGCGCCCATGACATAGTCAGCGACGGCATTCGGGCTGGTGCTGGTGCCGTTACCACTCTGGCGGCCATCGAACGAGAACCTGCCGTTCGATCCGTTGGTGGTGGTCTGCGGATAGCGATTGTGGCGGATGTCGGCGCCGAACGCCAGGTTGTGCTTTCCGCGCACCACGGCGAGGGTGTCAGAGAGCGCGTACACGTTGGTCCACTGGCGAAACGTATTCGCGCTGTGCCCAAGCTGCGTAATTCCGGTGATCGCGAAACGCGGTAGGCCGTAGTCTTCCGGCAGGACGAGAAGATTCTTGAAGCCCACTTCGGCGGCCAGATTCCTTTCGGACGGTTGCAGGTTACTTGCAAGAAAGCTGCGGCTGAAACCCAGCTTCAGGCTGTTCACCGCGGTCGGCCCGAGGATGCGCGTCTCCTGAATCACGGCGTTATGGCCATTTAAGGGCAGGCTGGTGCCACGGAAGGGATGCAGTCCAAATGTCGCAATGCCCCAGTCGGATTTGGAGTAGCGGACAAACATTGTATCTTTGCCCGAGAAGCGGTGGTCGACGCGGAAGTTCACCTGATCGGAGTCGTCGATGGTCGAAGGCGATGCGGCAAGATTACCGGCGGCTCCGTAATTGCCGTTCGACGGATTGATGAACTGATTGAAGTTCCGGGCGACAGAGGAAATCCGATTCGACGGAATCAGGTTCTGCGCAAACGGCTGGTAGTTGTTGAACGGATCGCGGATCACGGTCGTCGTCGAGGCGAAGTTACCCTTCAGAAAATCCGAGTTCGGCGTTGTGGCGAAAGCTTGCGTCGCGCGCCGCTGCCGCCTGCCTTCGTAGTTGGCGAAGAAGAAGGTCCGGTCGTGGATGATTGGTCCGCCAAACGCAAACCCGAACTGGTTCAGCTTAAATGGCTGCGCTTTGCCGTCCAGGTTAAAGAACTGTGCGGCATCGAGCGCGGAATTACGAATGAACTCGAACACCGAGCCGTGAAACTGGTTCGTGCCGGACTTGAATGTCAGACTGATGATGCCCGGGCTTGAGCCGTACTCCGCTGAAAACGAATTGCGTTGGATCTTGAACTCCTGCAGGGCATCGAGCGACGGCAGAATCGCGATCTCGCCGAACCGCCCACCGCGGCTTTCCTGCCCGTCAAACAAGTAGCTTGAGAAACTGGCGCGCGATCCCGCCACGTGGGTGGTGACACCGACGCGCCCCAGACGAGCCGCTTCCGACGTCGTCGACGTGGCCGGCACAACCGCTGCCGATAGGTTCGCCAGTTGTACGAAGTTGCGGCCATTCAGAGGGAGTTCAACAATTGGGCGGCCCGAGATCACTTGACCGATCGCCGGGGTATCCGTTTGTAGCTGCGCCGCGGACGCCTCAATCGTGACTTTTTCGCTGATCTGCCCGACCTCCATCTTCAGGTCCAGCGTAATCGTCTGGTCGATGCGAAGCTCAATATTTGAAACGTTATCGGTCTTGAACCCTGGGTGGGTCGTAGCTAACCTGTACTTGCCGGGCCTAAGAGTCGGAAACAGGTAGCCGCCGCCTGCATTGCTGACGGTTTCTCTCGTGAAGCCCTGGTCCTCGCTCGTCAGAATCAGTTTCGCGCCGGCGATCGCCGCGCCGGAAGAATCGGTCACGCTTCCGGTGATGGTGCCAGAAACAATCTGCGCCGTCGCTGACTCGGCAAGGCCGAGGACAAGCGCCGCAACCAGCAGAAGCGTCTTCAACATGAAAACTTCCTTTGGGGGGAAGGTAACCCTTTTGTCACCGGTTTGTCAACGTAAAAGCACCAGCCCAGCACCAGCTACCGGCTGGCAGGCCGGTTGGATGCAAGCCGCCGAGCGACGTGATGAAGTCGAAGGCACCCGAGATCTGGGCGTTGATATTGGCCGGGTTTCCGAGATTTCCGGTTTCCATTTGCGTGCGACCAAGCGTCCAACTCGGAATCTGATTCATCGCGGCCACAGGTTGTAGACGGCGGTGGTCTTAATGTTAGAGGCCTGCTTCGAAGCGAGAGCCGCCGTGCAACTGCTGAACCCTTGGCAATACGCTGCGCCCCCGGTCGAGGGATCGGCGGCGTAGCACCCCAGCTTGGTGGTGGTTTGCCAACTATAAGACGAGTCACACTTAGCCCTAGGCGGCCGAGGTTGAAACCGGACTGTTCCTGGACTGTGTCAGCGTGACACACCGGACTGGGGCGCGGATGCCCAATCCAGCGCTCCCAAACGAAGCCAGTGGATTCCAAGTGCTTGAAACAAATAATGAATGCGCTTTGGACCCGCACTTGCTACAATTGAAAGCGAATTGATGAAGTTGCTCTTTGGCAACCTGCCCTCTGATGTCATACGGCAGGACGGGAGAAGCGAGTGGGCTAAAGGATAGCGTGCTTGCGGGAGCCGGATTCTAGAGTTTTCTAGCCGCTCCTTCTTTCGTTCGGCTAGTAACATCAGAGGGGTTTTTTATGACCCAGAGTTGTCCGAAGAGTAGATTGCGAAGAAGTTCTCCCGGCGACGAACTTTTCCGGGAAGCAGGTGGAACGCAACACCGCTGGCCGCAGTCTCATCAGTACGGAGTTTTTTCTTAGTAAGCTCTTGCCGGGGTCGGTGTTTCGGTTCTGTCCGGTCGATCCGGATGGAGGACAAAAGATTCGGACGCGGGC
>JAYVTO010000120.1:0-9269 GCA_043788745.1 Acidobacteriaceae bacterium | reverse complement strand
GCACAGCGTCTTGCCTATCTTGACGACGTACCCGCGCGCGATCACTTTCTTCCCGCCGATGGGGCGCAGGTAATTGACCTTCAACTCGGTGGTGGTCATGTCGCGATGCTTCACTCCCATGGCGTTGAGGATCACGTGCCAGGCAACTTCGTCGGCGATGGAGGCGAGTACGCCACCGTGCATTACGCCGGTTCCGTTGAGGACATCGGGTCGGATCGGGACTTCGAGGGTCACGCCGTCTTTGTGTCTTTTCACCATACGCAGCCCGATGGTGTTTTCATAGCAAACCTTGTCGGGCGGGTAAAGGGAATGCTCCGCAGCGGAGGCTTTCTTGTTCGGCTTTGCGGTTTTAGGTGGCATGGTGATTGAGGAACAAATCTGGCAGCGCTGGCGCCCGTCGAAAAAACACTAGCAATGAATATGCTCCCGACGGGGCTGTTCGGGTGCCTCTGGTCGCGGCTCGGATTGGACGCTCTCGGGCATTTTCACTCGGTTTGGTGGCGCGAATAGCCATGCTCGCTTACTTGGCCCCAGGCGTGGATGGCTGGGCTTTCGCGGATCATTCCATCACCAGGACGGCTTTGCCGATGACTTTGCGGTCGGCGAGATCGCGCATGGCTTGTGGACCCTGATCGAGCGTATAGGTACGCGCGACGACGGGCTTGATCTTGCCTGCGAGGTACATGGCCTCAAGGGCCTTCTGTGCCTGCGCCGGATACTCAGGATGCGATTGGACCCAGCCGCCCCAGAGCACGCCGACGATAGAGATGTTTTTGAGCAGAATGCGGTTCACTTGAATGGTCGGAATGCGCCCGGCGGCGAAGCCGATGACGAGCAAGCGGCCTTCGGGCGCGATTGTTTTCGTCGAGAGGTCGAAGATGTCCGCGCCGACCGGATCGTAGATGATATCCGCGCCGCGGCCTCCGGTGAGTTCCTTCACCTTGTCGACCCAGGTTCCGTCGGTGTAGTTGAAGACATAATCGGCACCTTGCGCTTTTGAGAATGCAAGCTTGTCGTCGCTACCGGCGGTGGCAATCACGCGGGCTCCGAGAGCCTTGCCGATCTGGATCGCCGACATGCCGACGCCGCTTGCTCCGGCGTGTACCAACAGCCATTCGCCGGGTTTCACTTGCGTGCGATGCGTCAGCGCGAAGTACGACGTGTGATAGACGATGGGCATCGCGGCGGCTTCGGTGAAACCGAGCCCCGTTGGCAGTGTGAAGACATTGCGCGATGGGGCGAGCGAGAATTCGGCGAGGCCACCGCCGTGCGTCATCGCAACGACGGCGTCGCCGGGCTTGCAGTTGGTGACACCTTCGCCGACAGCGTCCACGATGCCTGCGACTTCAGCGCCGACGGTGAAGGGAAACGGCGGCTTTACCTGATACTTGCCCTGGCATTGCAGGATGTCGAAGAAGTTCAACGCCGATGCGCGATTGCGAATGCGGATCTGCCCCGCGGCTGGTTCGGGGACGGCGATGTCCTCAAACGTCATGGATTCGGGCTCACCCCAGGCGTGTACGCGCCAGGCTTTCATGAATTGGATCTCCTCATTATTCTTCGATTGAGAATGCGAGCAGGACATTGCCAGGCAGGCCGCCCCAACTCGCGTAGCCCGCATTGACGAACACCATGCCTTGGGCGATGGCGGGTCCGGCGGCGTCGAGCGCGCCGCCTTTGGCTGCCACTCCATTAATGGTTTCGAAACTGCGCGCGGTGTCGTAATCCCAAAGAACCTTGCCGTCCCCAGTCGAATAGGCACGCAGATGGCCGTCGACGGAGCCGGAGAAGATGACGCCGGGAATCACGGAAGGCGCCGCGGATTGCGCGGGCGAACAGTTCTGGCGATCCGGAGGGCAGGCGGGCGCGGGTGCGGCCCACAGCTTCCTGCCGGTTTCGATATCGAGCGCGAAGAGACCGCCACCAGCTTTGGGGTTCGGCTCCAGGCGCTTTCCGGGGCGCAGGGTGATGTCTTTGAAATCGATGTCGGAGAGTGGCGCGTACACCGTGCGTTCGTCGGCAGCAATTCCCCATTGGATTCCGCCGAGTGCGCCGCCTTTGCCGAGGCGCGTCTGCCAGAGGATGCTGCCGTTTTGATCGGGGTCAAGGCCGTGGACGACGGATGACTTCTGGCCCACAAGCAAGACGCGCTTGCCATTCGGCAGCTTGCGCAGAATCGGCGATGCGCCGATGTCCCAATCAGGTCCAGTGGGCTCGGGGCAGTTAGTCTTGTCTTCGGAGACGCAGGAGGCGTTGAAGAGATCGGCCTTCTCAAGCTGGCGCTTCCAAACGATGCGGCCCGTGTCGAGATCCATGGCGAGGATCGCGTCGCAGGTGTCGGTGGGGGGTTCGGAATGATTGTCGCCGGTGCCGACGTAGAGGACATTCTTCTCGATGTCGATGGTTGGCGCGAGCCAGATGCTCGCGCCGCTGGGTCCCCACAGCGCGACGCCGGCTTTGTTCTTCTTGCCAGTCGGCTTGGCCGCTTCGGCAATCGCATAGGTCTTCCAAACGAGTTCGCCGGTGGATGCATTGACAGCGGCGACTCCGCCGCGCTGCGTGCAGCAGGCGTACTTCGGATTCATGGCCGCGCCGTCTTCTGGAACAGAAATCGGAATATACAGAAGGTTTTTGTACAGTTGCGGTGTGCCGGTGATGGTAGCAACGGGCTGCGTGTCGACTTTGGTTTTCCAGAGCAGCGTTCCGGCGACGGCATCGACCGCGTACAGCGTCGCGGTGGAATCCGCGATGAAGGCGGCGGTACGGCCATCCTTCGACGGTCCCACATTGATTCCGGCGCGGACGCTGCCTTGCGGTGAAAAGACCCAATGAATGCAGCCGGTCTTGGCGTCGAGCGAGTAGACCTTGCGGCCGGGGCTACCGACGAAGACACGGCCGTCGACGAGGGCGGGCTGCGCGTTCGCGTTGACCGCGCCCGGGAATCCCAGGGCCCATTTCAGTTTCAACTTCGGCAGATCTTCCGCGCGAAGGCCAGCGGCGGGTTGGAATCGCGTGTTCTCGAGGTCGACGCCCCAGCCTTGCCACCGCGTCTTGCGCGGGTCGAACAATTTCTCGACGTAGCCTCCCGCTGTGGTTGTTGAACACGCGCCCAGCAAAGGCTCCGAGGTCGGCGTCGGGCCCAGCGTTTTGCCGGTGAGGAAGACGGCAACAGCGCGCTTCTCGGCGAGCGAGAGGGCCTCGCCTTGGACTTGCATGCGGCCCGTTTCAAGAGTTTGCACGACGGCGTCGGCCGCCATCTGACGCATTACTTCGCGCCCTGGCGCTTTGTTCACGCCACCGGCATCATGACACACGGCGCACTGCGTGCGGTACAGGGCTGCGCCGGAGATCGTCGTAGTCTGGCCAAAGGCCGAATTGACCGACACGAAGGCGATGACGAAATAAAGCCATGACATAATGTTTCGAGTAGCCGCGAAAGACGAGATTACCATGACCACTCAAGCCCCCCCAGCTCCCACGCACCATCCCGCAGGGATGCCGCAACCGCCGAAGTTTGAAACCGCCGCGCAGGAGCGTCTGCATCGCAAACAGATGCTGGCCGCCGCATTTCGTCTCTTCGCGAAGTTTGGTTTTTCCGAAGGCGTGGCCGGGCACATCACGGCACGCGATCCGGAACGCGAAGATTGCTTTTGGGTGAATCCGTTCGGATTGCACTTCGGCTTGATTCGCGCTTCGGATCTTCTGTTGGTCAACCACGATGGCGATATCGTGGAGGGCACGCGCCCGGTGAATCGGGCGGCGTTCGCGATCCATTCGCGCTGCCACGCGGCGCGGCCGGATGTCGTCGCGGCGGCGCACGCCCATTCGCTGCACGGCAAAGCATGGGCGTCGCTCGGCCGCAAGCTCGACCCCATTACGCAGGATTCCTGCGCTTTTTACAACGATCACGGTTTGTTCGCGGATTTCACGGGAGTCGTCCTCGAGACCAGCGAAGGGGATCGCATTGCCAACGCGCTCGGCGGGAACAAGGCCGTGATTCTGCAGAACCACGGTTTGCTGACGGTTGGCAAATCGGTCGAAGAAGCGGCGTGGTGGTTCATCACCATGGAGCGCACTTGTCAGACCCAGTTGCTGGCCGAAGCCGCCGGCAAGCCCATCCGCATCCGGCCCGACGAAGCCGCGCTGACGCACACGCAAGTCGGCACGAATTATTCGGGGTGGTTCCAGTTCCAGCCGCTCTATCAGATGATCGTGCACGAGCAGCCGGATCTGTTGGAATAAAGCGGCACCTTCATAAGGTGACAGAATATGAAGGTCCGTGAGAGGGTCTTGGTATGAGCCTCGCCTCTCTGAATATTTCACTGCCCCAGTCCATGGAGGACTATGTAGAGACCCAAGTGGAAAGCGGCGGAAGCTACAGTACACCAAGCGAGTATTTGCGCGCGCTCGTGCGCGAAGATCAGCGCCATAAGGCGGAGGAGAAGTTAGAGGCTCTATTGCGCGAAGGCCTCGACTCGGGTGCTCCGATTGAGATTTCTCCGGAGTATTGGGAGAACAAAAGACGCCAATTGATCGCGCGTCACGCGGCGAAGCAAAAGGCGAAATGACTGGTGGTCGATACGTCGTCTTCCCGCGTGCTGACCGCGATTTAGACGACCAAGCGGACGACGACTTGCAGATCGAGGGTCTCGATCTGGCGGTCCGATTCCACACTGCGGCTCGCGAGTCTTTTTCTTTGTTGGTTGATCACCCAGAGATTGGGTGGAAGTGCAGGCTGTCGAAGTCAGAGTGTTTCGGATACGCGGGTTTGACTCCAGTCTGGTTTACCGAGTTGTGCAGAACAACATAGAGAGCTTCCGCGTGCTTCAGGGTATGCGCGATCTCGACATCGTATTTGAAGAGACCTAAAGCCTACTCGCGCCCCGCGACATCGAACCTGCTGAGCGTACCCGCGTAGTTTGATACGCCCTTGTAGAGAGCCTCCGCAATCTTCTGGCGGTGCTCTCCGCGCTTCATCAGCGCTTCGTCCGTCGTATTGCTCAAGAACCCGATCTCAACAAGTACGGCCGGCATGTTGGCGCCGATCAGTACGACGAACGGCGCCTTCTTGATTCCGCGATTCCGCGCGGCGGCGTTGTTGCTCGATGACGTTACGAACAGCGAACTCTGCACGCGCGTCGCAAACTCACGCGACTCTTCAATCTTGTCTTTCAACGCGATCTTCTTGAGCAAATCGCCGAGGTCGTGAATCGACTTTGTGGAACTGGCATTCTCTCGAGCGGCTACGTCCAGCGCCGACTTCGATGTGGTGAAGTTCAGATAGTACGTTTCAACGCCGGAGGCGGTCTGCAACGGCGAAGAGTTTGCGTGGATCGAAAGAAACAGGTCAGCCTTTCGCTCGTTAGCGAACGGTCCGCGATCTTCGAGCGGGATGAACGTGTCGTCCTTGCGCGTAAAGAATACTTCGCTGCCCAATCGATCTTCGAGCAGTGCGCCCAGACGTAGCGCGATATCCAGAACCAAATCTTTCTCGGTCAGGCCGGAAGGTCCGGTTGTGCCGTGGTCCTTGCCGCCGTGACCGGCGTCGATCACAACGCGACCGAGTTTCAAGCCGAGCACGCGGGTTAGAGAACGATCCCCGTTCGCGTTCGTCTTGGCGGGTAACGACGCGGCCGCGCGTTCGCGCGACGGGTTCGTTCTGAGTTCGGCTTCGACAGCTCTCGGCTCTCCCGGCGGGCGAAGCACGGCACGGTCTCTTCGCGAGAGGCCCGCCGTCAGCGTGAGAGGCGGTCCGGGGACGCCGCGCAGAGGCTTTTCCAGGCGATCGATCTTCAGCGATTCGAGCAACTCGACCATTGGCAGTTCGCGCTTTTGCGTTGTTGTCGGCGGCGGCGGCGGAGTGAAGACGCGCGCCGGTGTCCTTGCGGCCACAACCACCGGTGCTGCGGGAGCGGGCGGGATCTTTGCGTCAACCGACGCCGCATGCGGTGTATCGACAGAGGCGGCTCGAGGATTTCCGATATCCGCAGCCACCTCGCGGGCAGGGGATTCGCTGAGCTTCGTGGCGCGCGACACGCTCGGCGCAACGGAAGGCGCTCCGCGATCGGGAGATCGAATCTCGACAATCAAACGATCCGGATTGGTCAACTGCGATGCGGTGAACTCCGGTTTTCCTTCGAGGTCTAGCACAATGCGCGTCTTGCCTGGCTGCGTTTCGGCGACGCGGATCTGCTTCAGCAGGCTATCGCCGACGGCGATCACCTTCATGCCTTTTTGTCCCGCCGCGCCATCGGCGTCGAGTGCCGGCTTCGCGCCGGCGATGTCGAAGAAGATTCGCTCCGGGCCGCCGATACGTTCGGCGCGGTACTTGAACGGCGCGGTGGTTTCGATCGCGATTCGCGTGAGGTCGCCCAGCGACCAGAATCGAACTGCCGTGACCTTTGCGGATCCCTCTTTGGCGGCGGGTTGTGCGGATTCCGGTTTCGCTCTTTCGGTTCCGGGAACTTTGCGACGGCGCGTGGCCGCATCGAGCGGCACGACGAAAACACATCCTGCCAGCAGGATGGTTACGATGCTCGCGCCGATGACGTTGCGGCCAGCCATAATCAGTGGTTAACGCGTGCGGAGAAAAACTCTCCCCTGCGCGTCGGTATACGATTCCAGTCTCGGATGCTCCGGTTTCGGAGGCTCAACATTCGCTTCAATCTTCGGCGCCGTGGCTTGCGCTTCGGCCATCTTTTTCTCGTAGGCGCGGCGCGCTTCGCCGTACTTCTTGCCCACCTGATAAACGTAGTTCTGCGTTTCCGCATACGGCGGAATCCACTTGTATTTTGCCACCGCCCCTTCGCCCGCGTTGTACGCCGCCAGCGCCAGACGATCGTCTTTGTAGAGTTCCTGCAGATGCCTCAAATACTTCACGCCCGCTTCGATGTTCTGCCGTGCGTCGAAGCTGTTTTGGGCTCCGTACTGGCGGGCGGTCGACGGAATCAACTGCATCAACCCCACCGCGCCCTTGTTCGAGATCGCGAACTGGTTGTAGTTGCTTTCCACTTTGATGACGGAATGCACCAGCAGCGGGTCGACATTGTGGCGCGCGGCGGCTTCTTCGACGATCTGCCCGATGCCTGCCGAAGCGGAGTCGTTAACCGGCTTCGCATCGACGACGTGCTCCGGAACGACGACCGGTGGAACGGCCTGCTCGGCGATCTTCGTCATCGGGCGCACTGGCTCGACAGCAAGCGACGCTGCCGGCTTCGCTGTCGGTGTGACGCTGCGGACCAGACGCCCACTTCGCGGATCGACTTTCACAGTGCTGGTCACGCGTGGTGCCGCCGTGGTTGGAAGCGACGCCGCAGTCCTCTCGGCAGCCATTGCCAGCGCCGAGCAGACCGAGACGGTTGTGAAACAAATCCGCATGATCCTGTTTTTTACTATACTCGCAAATTCCACTGTTATCATCTTCTCATGGGCTCGCTCTCTGCCGCCTTCGTTCTGACCGGCGGCCGAAGCACGCGAATGGGCCGGGACAAGGCGTTGATTTTCTGGGCCGAGCACGGTCAGCAAGGCTCGGAAGTTCTTGCCCAGCGCGTGGCGCGGATCGCCGCCGCCGTCGCCGGGAGCGCAATGCTGGTCGGTGATCCGCAGCGCCACAGGCATCTTGGATTTCCCGTCATTACCGACCTGCACCCCGGCTTCGGCCCGCTCTCTGGCGTCGAAGCCGCGCTGGCTCGTACGCACGCCGAATGGAACCTCGTCGTTGCTTGCGATCTGCCCAACCTCACACCCGAATTTCTGACCGGCCTCTTCGCCCGGAACGCGAACGCCGTGGCCCAAACCGACTACGGCCCTGCCGTTTGCGCGGTTCTTCACCGCGACTGCCTCCGCGAAGCGCAGGACGGCATCGCGCAAGGAAAACTGTCCTGGCGCCGGTTTGTCGAACGCGTCGGAGCCGAGCCGGTTCTGGCACAGCCGCCTGAGGTTCTTGCTAATATGAACACTCCAAAGGACTTGACCGCGCATGGCTGAGGCAACATCGCACTATATTGAGTTCCGTCAAGTAAGTAAGACGTTCGATCGGCCCATTTTAGTCGACGTGAGTTTTCATGTTGAGGCTGGCGAGACGCTTGCCATCATCGGCCGCTCCGGCGTCGGAAAGTCCGTCACGCTGGGCCATATCATGGGTTTCCTGCGCCCCGATGGCGGACGCGTGTTCGCGTCGTACACCGACATCACCGACGCCGACGAGACGGAGATGCGCCGGATTCGGAAGAAGGTGACGATGGTCTTCCAATCGGGTGCTTTGTTCGATTCGCTCACCGTTGGGGAGAACATTCTCTTTTCGCTCGAACTCCGCGAAGACTATGACGAAAAGAACAAGGAAGACGTCGTCAACGGCCTGCTGCACATGGTTGATCTCGGCGAGTATCGCGACGTGTATCCGGCCGATCTCTCGACGGGACACAAACGCGCAGTGGCGATTGCGCGGGCGCTGGCGGCGCAGCCGGAATGCGTGCTCTACGACGAGCCGACGACGATGGTGGATGCGATCATGTCGGACCATGTGGGAGATTTGATGCTGCGCCTTAAGAAGCAACTGCGGCTCACTTCCGTGGTGGTTACGCACGACCTTGACCTCATGCGCAAAGTGGCGGACAAAGTTGTTGTGCTTTACGGTGGCCAGGCGATTTACTTCGGTCCGGTCAGCGAACTCGAACAGAGCCCGCACCCGCATATTCAGGAATTCCTGGCGATGGACCGCGTCGAGATCGACTAGCGCGCGCTGAGCACACGATCCTTCCAGCTTTTCAGTAGGCCTGCCCAACTGGCGTCTTTCTCGGGAACGCTCGCCGGAGAGGAAACAGTTGGCCGCGCGCTCGCCAGTTGCGTTTCGAGTTTGACGGGCTGATACGGCTGCTTGCCGATCAGGCGGACGTGAAATCCGCTAAACGCGAATGTTTTGCGCAGCAGTGAACCGTTCTTATCTTCGACAACCACCGAGAACGACGGCGAATCGCCAGCGCCGACGGCCTCGAGCGGATAGTAGCCCCTTACGTTGCGCTCGACGTAGGCCGTCTCGTAACGATGGTGCCGCGTACTCCACACGAACACGCGGAAGCTGTCGAACTGCACGTCGCGTTGCCCCTTGCTGACAGTCGCCCACAAGTAGTTGGGATGAGAGACGCCGCGATCCTTCACTTCGCCCACCGGCAGGTAGGCCGCAATGCGGCGGCCCTCCGCGTACTGCGCCACCTCATCCGGAATCGCCATTACCAGCATGCGTGCCAGCACCCAGCCGGCCTTACCGTCCT
>JAYVTO010000119.1:0-3960 GCA_043788745.1 Acidobacteriaceae bacterium | reverse complement strand
TCGCAGTTCGCCGTGATCGGGCCGATTGTTGCGGCAATCGTAACACTCGGGCAGCTTCGGAACCTGCCGGTTGCGCAATCGTGTCGTGCACCTGCCATCCATGGCGGAGCAGGAAGTCTTGAATTGGCGGGACTACTGAGTTGTCCGCGAGCGCCTGAGTCACAACTGGAATTATCGCCCCTCAACGGGTGGGGCGATAAGAGCCCCTCGCCCTTGATGGGCGGGGCTCCTTCGGGCGCTGTCGGTCTGGGAGAGACCTGCTCACGCTCCATGAACCACCTTGTAAGTGATTGGTTTCGAATGCCGAAATTTTTAATGCTGAGCGGGCGCTTACTTCGCTCGGCCTTCGGCCTCGCTTCGTGCGCGCCTCGACGCTCCGCGGTTGATCCGTGCACGCTTGAATCCGCTCCCGACGCGGCCCTTCGGGCCGCTTTGGTCGCGGCTCGGATTTGGCGCTTTCGCTTTGCTGGGGCGCAGTTGGTTTCTGGCGATTATGACGCGCGCGCGTCCGCTCACTTCCCGTAACGGGCAGGCTGTTCGCGGTTCTTTGCTGGCGAGTGGCGGAGGATTTGTTCACAGTTCCTGACGGGCGCGGCTGCACTTGGCATTGTTAGTAGGGCTCGTCGCGTGGTTAGAACACCAACTTCAACGCGAACTGGATCACGCGCGGATTGCCTGTGGTGCTGCGGATCACTCCGTAGCTGACTGCCGTGATGCTGCCGCCTGGGTTCGCGAAGTTGACCACGTTGAGCACGTTGAAGAACTCGCTGCGCCATTCGACATTGACGCGTTCGGTAATCGGAATGCGCTTGTTGATCGAGATATCGAGATTGCGTTGGTTGGGTCCGCGGAGGATGTTGCGGCCCGTATCGCCGAAGCCGTTGCCGGCGCGCACGAACGCGGCCGTGTTGAAGTATTGATTCAGGCGATCCTGCGTGCGGCCGTCGCGCTGAGCTGTTTCGATCGTCGCTCCAGGCGCCCAACTGGCGCGGCTGCTTGCCGTTCCGTAGAATGCGGCGCCCGTGGTGTCGAGGATGCTGATGGGCGTTCCGGTTTGCGCGACGGCGACTCCGGAAATCTGCCAGCCATCGAAGATGCGCTTGCCGCTGGCGGTGTCGTTCCAGCCGAAGCCCCATTTCGGAATGTTGTAGCTGAAATTGACGACGACACGATGGGTACGGTCGAAGTCGGAGGGTCCGCGGTTGAGCGAAAGGCGGGTTTGATCGCCGTCCAAGCCTGTGAAGGTGGCGCCGGTGCCGGAGCCGGAATTGTTGTCAAGCGACTTCGCCCAGGTGTACGACGCGAGCAGACGCAGCCCCTTAGAGAAGCGACGGGTGACGCTGGTCTGCAGCGAGTTGTAGCGTGAATCGGTGGACGTCTCGAGCCACACGAGGCCTGTCGGCGAGAAGCCGACGTAGGGCACACGCAAGGCCGCGTTCGCGGCGGTGTTCGTCGTCTGGCCGTTGACAGGCGCGCCGGCGCTGGCGAGGATCGGTTGATTGATCAGGCGCTGGGTCGCGAGCCGCGAGCCTTTGGTGCCGTTGTAGCCGACTTCGATCAGCGTCGACTCGGTCACTTGATACTGCAGGTTGAGGCCGTATTGCTGCAGGTACGGCGTCTTCAACGTCGGATCGACGGCGTTGAGGCCGATGGCCGGGCGATCCGTTGTGTAGGGCGGAGCGAACAACTGCGGGACGATCGGGAATTGGCTCCGCTGCGGCAGCGTGGGGAATGGATTCTGGAAAGAATACTGCGTGTTGGAGGCGGCTGCGAGATCGGTACGAACGTAGCCGGGCAGCGAGAGTGCTTCGAGAAGGCCCAGTTGATTCGAGAGGCGATCGTAATAGATGCCATAGCCGCCGCGCACGACGAGCTTGTCGGTTGCCTTGTAGGCGAAGCCGATGCGCGGTCCGAAATTGCGGTTCGGCGCATTGTCGATGAGTGTATTCGAGACCTGCGGAATACCGGCAATGGGTTTCTGCGAAGCGGATGTCTGAACGAAGCCGGCGCTGGTGAAACTACCGTCCGGCGGTGCTTTGTAGAGGCGCGTATCAAAGCTGCCGTTGCGGCCCTGCTTGTCTACGGCGTAGCCAAGGTAATCCCAGCGCAGGCCGAGGTTTAGCGTAAGGCGCGAGGAAAGCTTCCAATCGTCCTGCACGAAGAAGGATAGATCGGTGATGCGGTCCATGCGATCCGTGACGCCGCTGGCGACGCTTGATGTATTGATATTACTGAAGCCGGTTCCATTGCCGCCCTGCGCGATCGGCGATCCGTTGAGGCCGAGAAGGAAGTCGCCGAAGGTCTGAATGCCGAGCGTGCCGCGGAAGCGATTGTTCGAGTAGTAGTCGTCGACATAGCGGCGCATCTCAACGCCCGTGCGAATCTGGTGTTTGCCCTTCATCCAGGACAACGTGTCGACAAAATGGTAGGTGTCCTGATTGACGCCCTGATCCGCGTTGACGCTATAGCCAAGGCTGAACGCGCCGGTCACAATGATCTGCGGAATGTCGGGGAAGTCGGCGGAGTTGAACCGCCGCATTCCGATCGCGCTCAAGGGAATCTTGTTCTCCTGCTGCACGACGCCCACCAGACGCGAGAAGCCCATGCGCGCTTCGTTCACGATGTTCGGCGAGAAGATGTGCGTGTCGGTGAGGCTGAGGATGCGGCTCTTGAAATCCTGCGTCGTTCCGAAGCCGGGAATGGTGGCCGCGGGCAAGGGCTGGAACGCCGGCTGCGCGGAGATGATCGACTTGAACGTCAGGCGATTCTTGCTGTTTACCTGGTGGTCGCCATTTGCAATGTACTGGTTCTCTTCATAGCGCGCCGGAATCGAGACGGCGTAGTTCACGCCGCTGGTAAACTGCTGCGGCGAGGGAATGACGAATTGTCCATTGTCGAGCTTCAGGTTCAAGAGCGCGAACGAAACAGGGCTGATGTTGGAGCCATCGGCGAGGATCGCCGGTCCGCCACGGGCGCCGCGGGCGTTTGCGAAGGCGCGACCGAGCGCGGTGCGCGAGCGATCGAGCGGAATCAGTGGGAGGTTGAGCGAACTGGATCCGGAAAGGCCGTTGCGCTGGCGCGTACCCTGATAGGAGAAAAAGAAGAACGTCTTTTCCTTGATCACCGGTCCGCCGATGTTGCCGCCGAACTGATTCTGCTTCAGCACAGGGCGATCCTGTCCATTGGCGTTGAAGAAAAAGCCGTTGGCGTTCAGCGTATCGTTGCGGAAGAATTCGAAGAGCGTGCCATGGAACTGCGGCGTGCCGGAGCGGGTGACGAGCACGACGGCGGCTCCGCCGCTGCGGCCGGACTGCGCATCGTAGAGGCCCGTTTGCACCTTGAATTCCTGAATTGCTTCCGGGGACGGCGCGACGAGCCCGTTCGAGGCGAACGCATTCTCGTTCGACGTATTGCTATGGATGTTGACGGAATCGACGCCATCGATGTAGACCGAGTTGGAACCGAGGCGTGCGCCGCCCGATGAGATATTCTGCGTTCCGCGGCCGAGCGCGCCGGCGTCGTTGAGCGGTCCAGAGGTGCCGGGCGAGAGCGCCAGCAACTGGGTGAAGTTGCGCGACGAGAGGGGCAGTTCCTTGATGGAGGAACCTTCGACGACGCGGCCGAGCGCGGCGGATTCGGTTTGCAGCAACGGTGCGGCGGCGGTTACTTCGATCTTGTCGGAAACGCCGGCAGTCTTTAGAACGAAATCGACGGCGATGCGTTCCGTAACGCCGAGCGCGGCGTTCGCGGCGCTGGTGGAAAAGCCGGCCTGCGAGGCCTCGATGCGATAGTTGCCGGGCGCAAGGAACGGGAACGAATACTGCCCGGAGGCCGACGAAGTCGCCTCGCGGCGTTCACTCGTGGTGGCACTGATAGCGACCACCTTGGCGTTCGCGACGGCAGCGCCGGATTGGTCGGCTATCGTGCCGCTGATGGTGCCGCTGGTTTGGGCGCCGAGCG
>JAYVTO010000118.1:0-7937 GCA_043788745.1 Acidobacteriaceae bacterium | reverse complement strand
CGAGGCGCGACCGTAAGGTCGCGCGTGCCTCCTTCTGACCGCAAACCCCGCTCGCTCACGCTCGCGGTTCTTCGTTGGGGGGTCGCTCACTTACGTTCGAGAGGAGCGGGGGGTGATTTTTCCACACTGGGTTCCAGGCGGGTAGGGGCCCCATTCCTGGCCTGTAGAGTCCCCTCACATGTCGGAGTTGGAGCTTTCAGAAGCATCCCCGAGCGGGCGCTGCTGAGATTCCGTGCTGGTTCATGGCGGTCACGATGCGCGGGCGTATCCGCTCACTTCCCGTAACGGGCAGGCTGTTCGCGGTTCTTTGCTCGCGAGTGGCCGGAGATTTTTTCACGGTTCCTTCAGCCCGGGGACGTTTCTTGCCGGTCATAACACTGGATTGGATCGCCAAACTCCAAGCCGCAGAGCGACGTGCCGACAATCGACAGCGTACAAAGTGGTTTCTGAGAATCGGCCTCGAGAGCGGCCGTTTCAGAGAGGAAACCAACGACGGCGGATTTTTTCCGGGAGAGTTGAGAAGGCTTGGTGCGAACTACTGCTCGAGATCGGCGCCGAAACCCGGCATCACGAACAGCGAGAAGTGCGCGAGCACGCGGCCGAGGAAGCTATCGCGTTCGGCAAGCGTCACCCACTTGACCGACGCCTGTTCGCCTTCTTCGGCGAAGAACCCGACGCCGCCGCGCCGTAGACGGCGATCGCTCCACGAACTGACCACTTGGCCGTTCAGCGACGTCACGAAGCGGTCGTCCTGGACACTGAGACGAATGCGGTAGGAACCGCCCTTCTCGAGCACCACCGGCAGCGGGATCTGGATCCGGTCGAATTCCTGGCCATCGACCATCGCATACCTTACCAAACCGGCGTTCGGGAGCGGACCCGGCTTTGTCATCACCAGCTTCGTCGCGTAGAAATTCTTGTTATCGCTCGCACGGAACGCCCACGCCAAGCTGCGCTTCTCGATCTGGCCCTGGAACTCCATCTGGTAGTTCGCCATCGAAGTCGATCGCTTCCAGATGCGCAGGCTGCCCGGCAGCGCGGAATCGGACGCCGTGCCGAACACATCGGAGCGGCCCCCGCCGGAACGAATCGGCGCCGCAGCCCAATCTTTTAAGCCCGTGCGGAAATCGTCGCGCAAGCTGATGGGCGCATTCGTCTTGATTCCGGATGCTACGTAGTCGGCGGCACGCGCCAGCAAACCGGCTGGCTTGCCCTGCTCCGGCGACGGCATGGGAATCGCGATTCCGCCTCCGCCTCCGCTCGATGGCATCAGCACTATCACCGCAATCACGACGGTGACGGCCAGGAATCCGAACAACGACGCGGTTTGACCAGCCGTCGCGCCGGATTTGCCTGCCTTCTTCTTGGCGGCAAGGACGGACCACGGCTCATCTTCCTCGGCATCCCGCAACGCGCGGGCCGAGGCAAACCGCGCCTTGTGCCGGTGCTCCGAGGAGCAATACTGCCGGTCAACGAGGCGTCGGAGAAATCCGATCTCTTTTCCGCATAGGAAACACTTCATTGCGCTTGAGAGTATGATAAGGCTAACTCGGCTTCCGTTTCCCTAGTTTTTGGGTACTAGGTGTCTAATTCTTAGGTACCCCCGCTGGGCAACCTGGTGGACTAAGGTTTATCGCCCAAAGTGGTCACCAGAAACAAACCCAAATTGGCAAACCCGCATCGCTCTCGTACTATAGGAATCGGCGTCCGGTGGGAGCGGGTTCGGGCGATCCTCGCCCGCGCTGGCTTCGTTTCGCACTTCGCCGACGCCCCCTCCGAGGCTGGCGGTTGGGGCGCGACGGTCGTTTCGTTACACTAGTTCTCTGACCGCTTGATTCGGATCGAAATGATCGCTGCCGTAACCGGCGGGTGGAAATCCGGCGTCAGCCCAGGGAGATTTATTGCCGGTCACAGCACTAGCCACGCCTGTTCAGCGAGGTGTAACACTTCCTCTATTGCAAACTGAGCGCGAATCCTGAATACTGAAGGAGCCTACCCCCTGATTTCTTAGCACTAGAACAGGCTATTTTTCGCCATTTGTTCGCCTATCTTTGCGAGCCTTGAAGCGGGATTCGCCCACTGCTGTTATCAGGTTGAAACGGAAGTGTGGGGGAATAGGGTTAGAGCTATTTGTGTTTCGTGTCCCAGGCAACCGCCGAGGGCAGAGTTGGATGGGAGTCCAAATGATGAAAAACATTCTGTTGTACACGCTCTGCGTGTGCGCCACGGCAATTGGCCTGTTGGCGCAAAACACCGCTGGTCGAGCCAGTATCACGGGAACCGTGCTGGACGCCAGTGGCGCTGCTATCCCCGGTGCGAAGGTGGTGGTCGAGAACCCCTCAAAGGGTATTCGGCGCGAACTCGAGACCACAACCGCCGGTAACTTCTCGGTACCGGCGCTTGTCCCCGCTTCGGGCTATCAGGTGACCATCTCGAAAGAGGGTTTCTCGAAGTACGAAGTGAAGGATATTGAACTTAACGTAGGCCAACAGTTAACGGTCGCTCCGACGCTTGCCGTCGGTTCCACGGCAACCAATGTGGAAGTCGCTGCCGACGCGCAACTGGTAGAAAGCCAGAAGACGGACGTTTCGCAGACCATCAACAGCCAGATGCTGCTGGAACTTCCGATCAACGGACGGCGCGTCGACAGCTTCGTCGCGGGCACGGCGGGCGCGAACTTCGACGGGCCGTTCGGCCTGTTGACGTTCCGCGGCAACCCGGGCGGCAACACGTTCCTGACGGACGGTAACGATACAACCAACCAGTGGTACGGCGAGAACGCCGGCCGCACGCGCACCTACAACATCTCGCAGGACGCGGTCCAGGAATTCCAGGTCGTCTCCGCCGGCGGAAGCGCCGAGTACGGCCGCGCGTCGGGCGGCGTCGTCAACACCGTCACTCGTAGCGGCAGCAACAACCTGCACGGGACGGCGTATTGGTTCTATACGAACGACAGCCTTCGCGCGACCGATCCGTACAACCCGGGCATCAATCCTCCGGAAGAGCGGCACCAGGCCGGTGCCAGCGTCGGTGGACCCATCAAGAAGAACAAGTTGTTCTATTTCTTCAATGGCGAACTGCAGCGCCGCGATCAGCCGATCTCGTCGAGCAACATCACCAGCAGCTTTTTCGACATAAAGGGCAACTACGTGCCCGGACCGGCCACGAACCCGAACTGCGGTCCCGCCACCCCGGTGGGTTCGGCAGTCACGGCCACCGCGACCCAGTGCACCGCGGCCATCAGCTACCTCAACTCGCGTGTCGCACCGCAGTTGGTTCCACGCAACAGCGACGTCAATCTGATGTTCTTCAAGCTCGACTACCAGATCAACGACCGCAACTCGCTGACCTCGAGCCTGAACTATCTCGACTTCCGCTCGCCGAACGGCATCCAGACGCAGCCGTCGCTTACGAGCGGCGCCGGCGTCGGTAACAACGCCGACACCAACGTGTTCGACCGGACCGTGAAGGTCGGTCTCACCACAGTGGTGAAACCAAACATTCTGAATGAAGCCCGTTTCGGTCTCTTCAAAGATCGGCAGTTCGATCCGGCCAGCCCGAGCCTGCTGCCGAGCATCGGACCAATCGGCCTGAGCATTGCGGCGCTTTCGAACGTCGGCTACGCGACGTCGTATCCGCGTTTGAACCCAAGCGAACTGCGCCTCTCGTTCGCCGATTCGCTCTCCTGGACGGTCCGCAACCACGCCGTGAAGTTCGGCTTTGAGTTTGCGAACATTCAGGATTTCCAGAAGCAGCTTTCGAACCAGTTCGGCAGCTTCACGTACGCGAACATCAATGATTTTGCGCGCGACTTCACGAATACCGACGGTGGCAAGCGGTGGCAGCGCTATACGCAGACTTTCGGCAACCCAGTGGTCGACATCACGCTGAAGGAATACTCGTTCTACGCGCAGGATCAATGGCGCGTGACTCCGAAGTTGACGATCACGCCAGGGATCCGGTATGAATGGACCGACATTCCGCAGCCGCTTCAGGTGAACCCGGCATTCCCGCAGACGGGCGTGATTCCGAATAACAGCGGCAACTGGGCTCCGCGAATTGGTGTCGCGTATGCGTGGGATACGAAGACGGTCTTCCGCGCCGGCTACGGTCTCTACTTTAATCGCGTGCCTTCTTCGACGATTGGCAGCCTGTTCTCGACCAACGGACTGTATCAACAGTCGTTCCTGCTGAACGGCACGACGGCTTTGCAGCTGGCGGGCGGTCCGGTGTTCCCGAATCGCATTGCGACCCCGCCGAATGGCGTGGCGGGAACGGCCTCGGTAGCCTTTGCCGACAAGGACTTCCGCAATGCGTACTCGCAGCAGTTGGACGTCGCGATCGAACGGGAGCTTCGTAAGAATCTAAGCCTCACGCTCTCGTACATCTGGAGCCGGGGTCTGCACATCATCTCGGGCCGTGACATCAACGCGGCCGCGCCGACGACGACCTACACGTACTCGATCCTGGATCGGAGTAACGCGCAGGTCGGCAGCTACACCGCGCCGATCTATACCAGTCGCGTGAACCCGGCTTTCGGTCAGGTTACGCTCGTCGATTCGTCGAACAACAGCTACTACAACGCGGGAATCGTGCAGTTGAACCAGAAGTTCAACAAGTGGTTCCAGGGCCAGGCTTCCTATACCTGGAGCCACGCGATCGACTACAACGTCGGCGGCGGCGGCAACGCGATCTTCACGCCAGGCATCTCGAGCGTAATCAACGGCAACTACGCCGGCGAGCGCGATTCTTCGACCACGGACCAGCGTCACCGCCTGTCGATCAACGCGATTATGCAGCCGAAGTTCACCAACCGCAACAGCATGTTGGCCCGCAACCTCGTTAACGGCTGGCAGTTATCGATCATCTCGACGTTTGCGTCGGCGGTTGCGGCTCCGGCGACCGTCAACGTGACGGCCACGCCGAACGCCGCCAACGGCTTCGCGACCGGCGTCCTGAACAACGGTCGCCTGACGGGCCTCGGTGGCCCTTCACGTGTGCCGTTCGAACCCGTCACGCAGGTGCCGATCGACCAGATCTACCGCACCGATGCTCGCATCACACGGACTATCATGATGCGCGAACGCTTGAAGATTCAGCTGTTCCTCGAAGCCTTCAACGTGTTCAACAAGCCCCTGGTGAGCGGAGCAAGCCCGCGCAACTTCATCAAGTACAACACCACGCGCCTGGCCAGCGGCCAGATTGCGCTTACTCCGAACGCCCTGTTCAACGCACCGTTGCAGGGTCAGTTGGCGGGCGGCGAGAACAGCGCGCGACGTACGCAACTCGCGATCCGCATCAGCTTCTAGCTTTTGAGGTGCGATCCGGCTGGCGTGTGCCGGGTTCGGTCACGCTCTCTTGCTGGGCAACCGTAACGAGAACAAAGGCCGCTCCGGAAACGGAGCGGCCTTTTGTATTTTTGATGAAGCCGTTGCCGGCTGGTCGCCTACCTGCGGCAGGGTTCCAAGCAGCACAGCAGAAATTTGCCGCAAACCACCGGCAATCAGCGTAGGTCGAACGACCACGTCCGACCAGGCAAAGCGGGAGAAGCAGCGGTCATCGCCAACGAAACCGCCGGCATCGAGGCAGCGCTAAGCTCGACGAAGCCGAGCCAAGGCTGGCTTCGTTCCGCAAGCCGAAAACGAGCCCGTTGCAACCGGTGGAAACAGCCGCACAACCCAGGCCGAGATCAATACGGAGCCTGTGCACATCGGCGCAGAACACGCCGCCTAGGGACGACCGTCAACAATCCCACGCCAAGGCGCCCGGGTTAGCAAAATCAAATACAGCCGCGCCCGCAAGTAAGGGAAGGGACCCCAAAGCCCGATTGAACCCCGCCCGTGAAGCCCGGGGTTCTTCGTTGCGGGTGGGCGCTCCCTTACGCTCGCGGTTCTTCGAGAGGAGCAGCGGTCGATTTTCTCACCGGGGTTAGAGCCCAGCCGATTACGACGGGGCTCGCTTCGATCCGAATCACGCGTCAGCGAACGAGCGATACAGTTCCCCTAGCGTCGCCAGCGAAGTTCGAAATCGTAGCGCCCTCGGCCCGACATTTCGACGCGCACTACGCGATCGCGATCAAGCTCGATCAGCATGCTGCCGTCGATTCCCGAACCCGACATGTCGGCGTAGATGATATCGCCATCGTTTCGCGCGATCCGCCCGGTCAGCACCAGGTCATTCCGATCCGGAACCTCAAAACGCACCCGGACTTCGCCGCGGCGCATGGTGACTTCGCAATCGTAGATGCGATCGCGATCGCGCCCATTGCGGAAGAAGCCGTCGCCGCGCCCGCGGAATTCCACGTCTCGCCAGTTGCTGGTGGGCGGGCGAGAGCCGGGGTTGGGCCTGCCGGAGCCTGGATCGGGCCGTCCGTAGCCGGGGTCGGGACGCCCGTAGCTCGCGCCCGCCCGCCACAGCAGGTCGAACGTGTAGCCTTCGCGGCCGCCTTTGGGATCCTCGATACGGACCACTGCGCGTCCGCCACGGCTGGGATCCTGAACCAGATTGACTCGGCCGCGGCCATCGATGCCCTGAAACCGGAAATCGACCGGATTCGCCGGAACGGGTTCGCTGCAGACGAAGCGGCGCCATTGCGCCGGCTGGCCCGAGAGCGTCCGCAGCCACGCCCGCGCGCCCCGGACTTCCACTTCGGCGACGTCGTCGACGTCAACTTCAATCGTGCACTTGCCTTCGTCGCCTCGCTGACCGCGGATATCGGCTTGCCGCTCGGAGACGGCACGCGGCTGGGCGGAAAGCGATGCGGCGAGCGGGGCCAGCAGCAGGACGGAGATAAGCAGGGTGGAGCGCATGGTTAAGATCCTCAAGTAGTCTAGGCGCGGAAAATAACGCTCCGGGCTCGGCCTTCGCTCGGCGCGAAATCGGACCGGCTCGAAACGCCGATGCCCAGTCGGACCTGGAGATCCGACCTACCTTAAGTCTATCGAAGCGGCCGTATGTTCGCTATCGCTTCTTCGGCATCTGCGCCAGCTCCGCGCGGATCGACTTCGCGTTCTTTTGCGCCAGCGCCTGATAGGGGCCGGGCAGCGCCGCGCATTCCTCGCTGAACTTCGCGCCGTCCGTCATCTGCGCTTTACTCTTCGCCGCTTTGCCGAGCTGGTAATTGGCGACGCCGAGGTAGAAGAGCGCCGGAGCGCGCATGGCGTTGTCTTTGATCAACGGCAATGCGGCGCGCAGCGCCTTGTCGGTTTCGACGTGCTGATTGCGATCGCCTTGAATGACGCCGGCGATCCAGTAGCCGCGGCCGAGCATCGTATCCTTCTTCGTTTTCCACGTCGCGTCGTCGACGCCCTCCGGCTTGGGCTTTGCGTGCAAAAGAGCAACCAGCTTCGCGGCGGCGGCGAGCGCCTTGTCGCCTTCTTTGGCGCTCTGATAGCCATCGGCGAGCACCATCAGCGCGTCTTCATTATTTGCGTCACGCGCCGCGGCGCGTTCAGCAAACGGCATCAGCTTCGCGGGCGCTCCCTGGCTGAATCCAACGAGGCAGCGTCCGGCGATCTGCGGAAGATACTGGCTCCTGGCGTTCTGCGCTTCGAGTGCTTCACACAAGTCGGCGATCTTGGCGGCGTCAATCGGTTGAAGAACGAACGCGTACATCGCGTACTCGGTGTACGTATCGACTTGCTTCGCATAATCGACGCGGCTGGCCCAAGCTTCCTTGTCCTCGGCCTTAGCCGGCTCGGCAGCGGCAGCGCGCGCGGCCTTCGACGTTTCACCGGCGAACTTGCGGACGAGGTCGGCGTCTTTCTTCGCTTCGGCGTCTTTGAGGTTCTTGTAGGCCGACTCCAAATCCTGTGCGGCCGCTACGGCGAGCGTCAGGAGGGCGGCGGAGATCCAACGGATGGCAGTCGAGCGCATGCAAATTTACCCCGTGGGAGCGATTGTATCGCGGGAGCGAGGCGCGCACGAAGCGAGGCCGA
>JAYVTO010000117.1:0-8283 GCA_043788745.1 Acidobacteriaceae bacterium | reverse complement strand
GGGCTGCAAGCACATGAAGCAAATTGTCATCCTGGGCGGCGGATTCGGCGGCTTGCACGCCGCTGTTGCTCTTCGTCGCGCCGACGCCGAAATCACCTTGATCGACCGCCGCAACTTTCACCTGTTTCAGCCCCTGCTCTATCAGGTCGCGACGGGCGGACTTTCGCCGGGAGACATTACGGCGCCACTGCGCGGTATTTTGAGGAATCAGGCGAACACGCGCGTATTGCTCGGCGATGCCATCGATCTGGATGCGGACAACCGCCGCGTTCTCCTCCGCGACGGCGTGGCAATCGAGTATGACGCCCTGATTGTCGCCACCGGAGCGCAGAACTTCTACTTCGGGCACGATGATTGGAGCGCGGTGGCGCCGGGCCTCAAGAGCATCGAAGACGCGACCATGGTGCGTCACAAGATCCTCTTCGCGTTCGAAGCAGCGGAGCGGGAGACGAACCTCGAAAAGCGCCGCGCCTGGATGACGTTTGTCGTTGTCGGTGGCGGACCTACCGGCGTCGAACTGGCGGGAGCGCTGGCAGAGATCGCCAACGACACCCTCCGTCACGATTTTCGCAGCATCGATCCCACCGACGCGCGAATCCTGTTGCTCGACGGTGGCCCGCGTCTGCTCCCCGCGTTCCCAGAGGATCTCTCGGCAAGCGCGGAACGCGCCCTGCTGAAACTCGGAGTCCGCAGCCGAACGAACGTTTCCGTGACGTCGATCGACCCGGACGGCGTCGACATCAGAACGCCCACTGGCATGGACCGGATCCCTTCCGGCACAGTTCTCTGGGCCGCCGGCGTTACTGCGTCGAAGTGGGGCCAGATCCTCGCCGACCGGCGCGGTGCGAATCTTGACGGCCAAGGTCGCGTCATCGTCCAGCCCGATCTGTCGATTGAGAATCACCCGGAACTTTTCGTGATCGGCGACTTGGCGCGAGTCAACAATCGCGAGGGAAACCCCGTTCCGGGAGTCGCGCCTGTTGCCATGCAACAAGGCTCCCACGTCGCTCGGGCCCTCATCACTGGAACGGGCACCGCGTTCCACTACGTCGATAAAGGGAGCCTCGCGGTGATCGGGCGCGCCGCTGGAGTGGCGTGGTTCGGCAAGCTCCGCTTTTCCGGATTGCTGGCGTGGCTGACTTGGTTATTCATCCACCTGCTCTTCCTGGTGGGCTTTCAGAATCGGATCCTCGTCAGCCTCCAGTGGGGATTCCAGTACCTGACTTTTCATCGCGGGGCACGTCTCATCACAGGCCCCGGCGAGGGTGGGCAGGACGATACCTAGTGGAGTGCAGAGCATTTCCTGAAAGGACCCAATCGCATGTCGGCTCTGTCTATGGGCACGGATAGCGGTGAACCCCGCTCTTGAGGGCGGGGATGCTCTGTCATACTTACCCACCTCGAAGAACCGCGAACGCCAGTCAGCCCCCTCAACAACCCCTCCTGTCTAAGCGAGTGCCGGCTTTCGCGGATTGCCTCCGCGAACATCGTAAAATAGCAAAGTACAAAATTCCATTCGCTTGTCGATTCCCCACATTCCCATTCGTTGAATGGATGAAGGAGGCACAACGATGCCAAAGTACGTTCTACTCTTACACGAAGCCGGAAACGCATTCGACTCGCTCGGGCCGGCCGACATTCAAGCCGTCATCGAACGCTACAAGAACTGGCGCATGACGGTGAAGGGAACCGGCGAAAAACTCGAGGACGGCACCGGCCGGGTGATGCGCGGCGCTACCGTCAGCGACGGGCCCTACGCCGAATCGAAGGAGGTGATCGGCGGCTTCTTCGTCATCGAAGCGAAAGACTACGATCACGCGGTCGCGCTCAGCCGCGACTGTCCGCACCTCGATTTCGGAACCATCGAGATTCGCCAAGTTGACCAGGTCTGACAACGTTCCGGAATTCGTCGGCCATCTGTTCCGGCGCGCCGCCGGACAGATGGTCTCGACGCTTACGCGCATTCTCGGGTCCGCGCACCTTGACCTCGCCGAAGATGTCGTGCAGGATGCACTGCTGAAGGCTCTCGAACAATGGGCCTACCGCGGAGTGCCCGACAATCCCACCGCGTGGCTGATTCAAGTAGCGAAGAATCGCGCGCTCGACCGCTTGCGTCGCGATGCCTCCCTCGATGCCAAGCGCGGCGACGTGCTTGCGGCGTTTCCCGCCGAAGTGCCGGCGCATTTTGAAGCGCTCTATCCATTTCGCGACGATCAACTGGCGATGATGTTTCTGTGTTGCCATCCGGCCATCGCTCCAGAGGCACGCATCGCGCTCACACTCAAGACCGTGGGTGGTTTCGGCGTTCGCGAACTCGCCCGCGCCTTTCTCGCCGGGGAATCCACCATCGCGCAGCGCATCGTGCGTGCCAAGCGCCAGATCCGCGACGGCAACCTCGATCTCGGTGTGCCCGTCGGCGCGGCGTTGATAGAGCGTCTCGACTCCGTGCTTGGCGTGCTGTACCTGATGTTCAACGAAGGCTACTTGTCGCGCCAACCCGGCGCCGATGCCTCGCTCATTCGGCAGGATCTCAGCGCAGAGGCCATTCGGCTTTGCCGCATGCTGGTGGTGAACGCGCCTACCGATCTGCCGCGCGTGCGTGCGCTGCTCGCGTTGATGTTGCTGCATTCGTCGCGCTTCGCGGCCCGCCAGTCGCCGGACGGCGATCTTGTCCTGCTCGCCGATCAGAATCAGGAGCTTTGGAATCGCGCGCTTATCGAGGAAGGGCTGCTGTACTTCTCAGCCAGCGCCGAGGGCGATTCTGAAAGCCAGTATCACCTCGAAGCGGCCATCGCTGCCGCTCACGCCACGGCGCTCGATGCCGCGCGCACCGATTGGCCGTATCTCGTCGAGCTCTACGACGCGCTCCTGCTGCGGAAGCCGACGCCGGTGGTCGCGCTCAATCGCGCCGTTGCTGTCGCCTACGCGCAGGGGCCGGCAGAGGGTCTCGCTGCACTGGACGCGGGCGCGCATCCCTCGCTCGACGGCTATTATCTCGTACCCGCCGTTCGCGCCCATCTGCTGGAACTTGCGGGTGATACGAACAGCGCCGCCGTTGCGTACCGCGCCGCGCTGGCTCTCGAATGCGCCCCCGCCGAGCGCCGCTTCCTCGAGGCCCGCCTGCAGCGAATTTCGAACCGATCGCCGGACTGCCCCCCACACGAGTCCATTGCGGCGCGGCGTAAGTTCTGAGAGGACTCAATGGCATGTCGCTCTGCCGAACGCAGTGCTTGCATCCTCGAGAACGCCGCTTATTCGCAGAAGAAACCTTCGTCGCAAGCCTCATGGAAACATTCCAGCGCCGCTCGAGACCCTGGATGTTAGAAACACTCCCCGCCAATCGCATGCTTGGATGAAGAACTGCCTGCATGCCAGAATCGCTCCGTCCACCTCGCCAGCAAAACGAGTCCGTCCGTTCGGGTTCGCCAGGCGTCCGAAAGGCCCCGGATCGGCACCCTTGCCATCGAGCGCGATGCTACAGTGGGGGTTGAAGCCCTCAGAGAAATTTCCATCACCCATCTATCGCGACACCGTGCTCGCGATCAATTTTGAAGACGCCAAGAAGTACTTCCTCGCGCCGCTGCTTGAGATCCACTACGCCCACACGCTGATGCTGCGGAAGCAGGGCATCCTAACGAAGCAGGAGGCGCGCCTACTCACCGGCGCCCTCGATGCACTCGACATCGAGCGGATCCAGAAGGCGGTCTACGACGGCACGTATGAGGATCTCTTCTTCTTTGTCGAGGAACTCCTGGCGGATTCGGTCGGCGATGTCGCCGGTAAGATGCATACGGCGCGCAGCCGCAACGACATCGACCTGACGCTTTATCGAATGCAGGTGCGCCGCGCGATGTTGCGATCGGCCGAGGCTCTGTTGAAAGCCCGCGAGGCGCTGCTGACGCTGGCCGAAGTGAACGTCGATACGGTGATGCCAGCCTACACTCACACGCAGCCGGCGCAGCCGACGACGCTCGCGCACTACCTGCTCGCGGCGATCGAATTTCTCGGACGCGATCTAACGCGCATCGGCGAAGCCTTTCCGCGCGTGAATCAGAATCCGCTGGGCGCGTGCGCGATCACGACGACCGGCTTTCCGATTGATCGCTACGAGACCGCGCGTCTCCTGGGCTTCGAAGGCCTGCAAGTCAACAGCTACGGTGCGATCGCAGCCATCGACTACGTCACGGAATCGGCGTCTGTGATCGCGGTCGCGATGGTAAGCCTGGGCAAGCTGGTGCAGGACATGCTGCTGTGGTCGACGCGGGAGTTCGGATTCCTGCGGCTTTCCGACGCCTACGTGCAGTCGTCGAGCATCATGCCGCAGAAACGGAATCCGGTGGCGCTCGAGCACGCGCGCATTCTAGCGAGCCGCGCGCTCGCCGAAGCGCAGAGCGTTCTCACCTGCGCCCATAATACGCCGTTCGGCGACATCAACGATTCCGAAGACGACTTGCAGCCGCTCGTGTTCACCATGTTCGAAGACGCCGAGCGCGCGCTGCTGCTGTTCGCCGGAGCCATGTCGAAGGCGGAAGTCAATCGCGACGAGTTACGGCGACGGGCAGCCGGCGCGTTCCTCACAGTCACCGAGCTTGCCGACACGCTCGTGCGGACCGAGGGCGTCAGCTTTAAGGAAGCGCATTCGCTGGTGGCGCAGACTGTCGCGGCGTGCGGCACCGACGATTCCATCGATACGATAGCCCGCAACGTCGTCGCGTTGGCGCCCAATGTCTTCGGGCGGCCATTGCAGTTGAACGAAGGCGATGTTCTCGAAGCCCTCGATCCCGTCGAGTTCGTCCGCCGCCGCGCAATCGTAGGAGGTCCCGCAGCGGAAGCCGTACTCCCGGAATTGGCGAAAGCACGAGAAGAGCAGCGAGCGGCGGCAATGTGGCTGGCGGCCAAGAACCACCTGATGCAAGCCTACCCAAAATGGATTCGCCAAGAAGTCGACGCCCTAGCCCCCTAACGAGTGCGTTGACCCAGTTCGCGCAAGCCGGCACAAAAGTTGAAGATCAGGCGCGTAGCGCGGTACACTAATGAGGTTGGCGGAAACGCCGACATCCTGCCATCCACGCAAGTGGGCGCGTAGCTCAACTGGCAGAGCAACTGACTCTTAATCAGTAGGTTGTAGGTTCGATTCCTACCGCGCTCACCAAACAAATCAGCAACTTACCGTTACTGAATTTTGATAGTTCCCATTGCTACAGGGACTTTCACAGGGACTAGGTCCGAATTCTCACCCTTTTGACTGAGTGTCACGCCAGCGACGGCATCCCGTTTCGCGGCCATCCGAATGTGAGAATACCGTTCAAGCATCGACCGCGACATTTGCCCCATCAGAGCCAGCATCGTCGATTCCGAGACGCCGTTCTCAGCCAGCCGAGTGGCGAACGTGTGCCGAAGGTCGTGAAGGCGGCAAGAGACGCCCGTATCCTCGCGAAGCTTGTCCCAGCCCCATGTAATGTCCGTCGCATGCCTAGTCGGGTCTGAGGGCGTTGGCTTGCCCCACGGAAACAGATGCTGCGACAGTTCAGGCTCGCCGAACCGTTCCACGAACCAAGACCGATGAGCCGCGAGAGTCGATGCCAGATCGCCGTTGATCGGAATGCTTCGACCTGTCCCATTGGAAGTCTTGGCCCTTCCGACGGTAATCGTCTGACCCATCAGATCCACTTGCCCCCATTTCATCGAAAGCGCCTCACCTGCTCGCATCCCAGTCAAGAGCAGCATCGGCACTAGAGTGGGAAGGTGCGGCGTCGAGCGTCGGGCTAAACCATCGAGCAAAGCCTTCTGCTCGTGAATCGACAACGCGCGTCCAACGTCTTTCCGCTCTTCTTGTTTTCGGACCTTCGGCCAGAGAATCGACCACGGTCGTCCGATGGCGCGGCTGAGTTCGCCGAGTTCCATGTTGATTGTTCGACCCGAGATGCCATCGGCCAACCGACCACGAACATAGCCCCGCAGTCGATCTTCCGTAACGTCCGACAGAACCAACGCACCGAGGGCTTTATTGACTTGTGCGAGCCTTCCATTTGCAAACAGAACACTTTTAGGCCGATGAGTCAAACCATAGTCGTGAAGATAGGACGCGGTAACGTCGGCGACCGTGCGGATTCTCTTCGATTTCTGTTCCGTCGGCATCCCAGCAGCCGCACGTTCCATTTCGGCCTTCCGCCGTTTCTCGAACTCTTTGGCGACGGTTCGGCTGGTTGCGCCGGTGCTCTCTTGAAATCGTTTGCCTTGGTAGACGAACTCACAGACGTAGAATTTCGAGACCGCACCGTTGCGCTTTGGTTTGTAGACCGCCATCACTTGCCGCCTTTCGTGCCGCGCGTTCTCGTCGAGCCCTTCGGCCTGCCACCTTTTTTCCCGTTCTCTCTTGCAATCTCTTGGAGCCGTTCTAGGCCGAACCGTTCAAGCCGTGTCTTGTAGGATCGTTTCCCAAGCCACGCCGCGTACTCGGTTCGTTGTGCTTTCGTCATCATCTTTATTCTAAGCTGTTTCGGTTATTTATGCAATGGGAAATGAGCGATTTCATTGGCAATTGTGAACGTTATTCACCTATGAGGAGTCGATCCCTACCGACGTAGCTTGACTGCTCCGATGGGATGCGCCCTAGGATGCCCGGAGAGCGTTCGCGGGTTTCGAGATCAGGATAAGCACCCGCAACGTCCCGCGATGCGTCTGAGGTCACGCCACGCTTAAAGGGGACCCACCAGAGGCGACCAGGGGTCTTGGGCATCGGGGAGTCTGGCCGGAACCGGGAAACCGCGACGGTGCGCCCGCGCACCGGGTGTTGAGGTCTCAATTTTTTTTGCGGCGGAGTTTAGGGGAGATGAGGGCGTCGGCGTCCGCCCTTACATACCTTAATAATACGACGTAGAACGGCCCGATTTCACGTTGACCTTTCGGTCCGCGAGGGCCGGTTTCCCGGAAACCTCTTACTCGTTGAACCTTTTGATTTGAACCGTGAAGGACAAATCTCCCACGGCGGAAGATACTCCCTTCACTTCCGTGCGGAGTAGCTCAAGGTGTTCGGCTAGCAGCCTTGCAGCGCCCATGGCTATCCCTACTAAAAACCAGACGCCAAACATCAGGAGAAGAATAAGGACGTTGAGGGCGATGAACAGCCAATGCGTCAGGGTCAAGTTTGGCACAGCCGTTTACCTAACTCCCCTTCGGCTTATCGAGGATTCCGAGAATCTTGTACGTTTCGGACTGGATCTTCTTCCCGTCGATGCTCACGGGCCAAATCAGTTTGGCGTTGTCGCCGTTGAACTCAACTTGAATGTTTTCAGCGACGGGAGTCCGGCAACTGCGGCGGTTACCGGCTGGGCCACGGAACTTCTCCGCAAATTTGCTTTCACAGTTCACCACCGCAAGACGCCCGTCGGGGAGTTCGAGGGTGAACGTTGCGCCGTGAACCTTAAAGGACCTTCCGACCGCCGTGTTGTTGTAAACAGCCGCGTAGACGTAGCCGTCCTCGTGGTCTTGGCGGTCAACAATCTTTACGGACAGCGTTTGTCTGTCCGCACAAAAACCGAGTGCGACGAGGAGAGGTAGACCAAGGATCGTTTTCATTTGATATAGTGCCGCTTTACTGAACAGGGGCCGGTTTTCTCTCACTGTTCGTCGAACCACTCAGGCCCGTTAGAATGGAGTTAAGTGGAACCGGCCTTGGGACTGCGGGTTCATCTACTGATGCCCCTTCGCGTTTTACGAGAGGCGCATTAGGTGGAAGGTGAGGATGATATCTGGCCTTGTACTGAGAGCATTGAGTCGGGATTAAGCTGCACACAGCTTTCAGCGTGAGGTAGACGTTATCCAATCTCTGATTGAACGATTTGTGTGCGTCCGTGGCTAACTGGCTTTCGAATTGGCTGAGCAATCCGGCCTGTCCGGTGGCCATGGCCAGTTTTGAAAGAGCACCGGCAGACGCATACGGGTCGTAGCCAGATCCCAGCGCAATAATTGTGCCGAAAACATCGGCGTCCGCCTCTTTGTTCGTCGAATCGTAAAAAGCATGTCCAGTGCGGTACTGATAGACGTGACCAAGCTCGTGGGCGACGACGAAGGCGAGTTCACTCTCAGAATCAGCAATCAATTCGGCGAGGGCCGCGTAGATGGTAACGGAATTCCCATGCGCGAAGGCGTTGGGAACCGGATCGTAGCTGATTTGAAGGGATACTGGGGATTCCGGCGAAGGCGAACAGTCATTCCGGGAGGAACGCGAACGGCATTCCGGGCCGAAGGCGAAAGATCTCGGAGCGTAGCGACGCTGGCAGT
>JAYVTO010000116.1:0-6825 GCA_043788745.1 Acidobacteriaceae bacterium | reverse complement strand
CGTGTACCATCCGCTCCCTTACTTTCGCGGTTCTTCGACTGAGAGGACGGGCGGGGATGTACGATCCCCAACGCCAAGAGGCAGCAACTCAGAACAAACTGCCCATACTCCTCTCCTCCACTCGAAGAACCGCGAACGTCAGTGAGCGGCCCGACCGGGACGCGCGGCATTGTAAGCGGTCTCCCGCGCCGGCCCCGAGCCCAGACACCAAAATTGAAGCACTTACAACGTAGCTCAGTAGAGAGTGAGCGGGGATCTCACCAGCACCCCCTCTCGAACCCCGCCGTAAAGGGCGGGGATGCCGAGGCGCGACCGTAAGGTCACATGGGCACACTTCGAGTATGAAGGCGCGACCATGGACGCTTTCACTTTGGCGTACCTCGCCGGGCACCGCGATACGAACATCACGATAGAGCGCGAGTCGCGATCAGTGGGCCGAACGGCATCGAGACAGCCGTGGTCAATTGAAGCGATTAGGTTTAGGTGGTGCGCCCGGACAGATTCGAACTGCCGACCTACTGGTTCGAAGCCAGTTGCTCTATCCATCTGAGCTACGGGCGCACAATACCCTATTGTAAGGTATGGCGGTCGAAACGGAAGTAAAAATTCGGTTGGACAGTGCGGAGCGAGGGCGGGCCCTGCTGTCGGCCTGCGGACTGACGCAATCCGGAGAGCGCGAATTCGAGTGGAATCGGGTGTACGACACGCCGGATCAGCGACTGCGGGGCTCTGGCCAGCTGATTCGGATTAGGAAGGCTGGCGGCCGGCAGATTCTCACTTATAAGGGTAAGCCGGACGCATCCATCCATAAGACGCGAGAGGAACTGGAGATTTCCGTGTCGGACGCCGATCTCCTGGCCGAGATTCTTCAGCGGTTGGGCTATGCGGCGGGCTTTGTCTACGAAAAATATCGGACGGAGTACCAAGCCACAGGCGAGGCTGGGCATGTTCTGCTCGATGAGACCCCTATTGGGACGTTTCTGGAGCTCGAAGGCGATGCCGAGTGGATCGATCACATGGCGATTCGCCTGGGGTTCTCGAAACAGGACTATGTTACAAGCAGTTACGGGCGATTATACGCCGCATTTTGCGAGGAAAATGGCGTGCCCCTGGCCGACATGGCCTTCTCCGGCTCCTAGTTGCGGAGGGAAATCACCTTAGTCTCTTGCTCTTCCGCAAAATCTGGTATATCCTCCATTTGTAGCCAGAGAAAAACTATCAGTAGCTATAGTACTTCAACGATTGAAGTAAGCGGTTTAGGGAATGATTCAGAGCATTATCATTATCGGCGTCTCGCTTGGCCTGTTCGGCTACTGGTTTCGTTATACCTGTTTGCTGATCCTTGCGGCCAAGACTGCGACCGATTACGCGAACGATGTTGCGGAAGCGAATCAGTTGAGCTTCCGGAATGTGCAGAACGCGCTTCGGGTCGAGGACGTGAAGTCTTTTGCCCAGCTTGCGGCGAATCTGGATCAAGACTATGCCTCGCTTACATCTCTCTTGCAGCGTGCGGGTTCGGTGCAGATCTGCGACGATGCCCTCGAACAGCACATGCTTCGCGCGGATTATCAGATGATGCGTGCGTGGCAGCGGGTTAGCCGGGCCGTCTGGCCTGTCCAAGCCGTGCACGCTCTCGAAGAAATGTCCCTCGTGGTTGCGCACTTCGCGAACACGATGGGCGAACGTTCCTGCCTTACCGCTGAGTAATTACCTCCTACGCGGGACGCTCTGTTCTCCGGTTTTCCACTTTCAACTCTGACGGTATTCGATTGCAGTCCAGCGGCGTCTTGCCACCGCACCTCAGATCAAGGCTGCGCGCGGGTGACACCCGTAGCCATCGGGTTTGGGATTGATCGGCGTCTGTGCGCGAAATCCCTCTCGAGCCGATCAGGAGATCGGCGTTTCCGGTATCGTTTGGCCGATCGGCAGATCGACGTTCCGTCAGTTCTTCGATTTCTGCGGGACGTAGCCGGGCGGGAAGGAAGATCCTTCTCCGAAGAAGTAGTCTTCCATTTGCTTGAGCAGGAACTCCTGAGCCTCAGTGGTGCCGAGGTTCAGGCGGTACTCGTTCATGATCATCTTCATGTGCTCGAGCCAAAGCTTCCAGGCTTCTTTGGAGACGTTCTCGTAGACACGCTGGCCCATTGGGTGCCCGTCAAAGGGTGATTCGTCGAGGCCTGGCATTTCACGTTGGAACTTGACGCAAAAAACCATTCGACCGGAGAGATTCTGTTCTTCGGCGCGCGGGGCGCCCATTCCACTGCCGCAACCCATGAGGAAACCTTCCTAGAAGCTTGAGAACAAAATACTCGCTGCGGGCATAGGAACCATCCTGCCAACAGCCGCAAAAGCTATCTCCTCTATGATATCGCAGACTTGGGAATCGCGATGGGGAAAAGAAGGCGATCTACGCGGACTTCTCTTCGAGAGTGGCTCGCTTGAGACGGTTGGCCTCGAGGTATTCGGAGAGTTTAAGAGGGAGGCGACCGCCTTTTTCCATCTGGCGCTGGACGGCGCGCTGGTAGCGGCGAAGGATCTCACGTTTCGAAGATTCGCGGAGACTGCAGGCTTCGATGTCGAGGAGAAGCTCAATCTCCCAGGGCCGGAAGGTATTGCGGTGCATGTTGCCGCGCAACAATTCCTGGATCAGCCGGTTGAACTGAGCCAGGATCGCGTCGCTGTCTGGCAGTGCGTCAATCATGTGCTGTTATCGTTATCGTCAGATTCCGCCAAAATCGTAACACAGATAGAGTGCGGAATGAACCCAAACTTTCTCCGACGCGGTTGGAAAAATTACGCAGGTTGAATGGCCTACGCCGGTGGTAGAGCGATCTATTCAAAGTTTGAAGGTGCCGATGCGCCGTGGTATAGTGACGATAGGTCAAGTGCCGTGGGCGGCTAGCTCAGTTGGGAGAGCACCGCGTTCGCAATGCGGGGGTCGTGGGTTCGAATCCCTCGCCGTCCACCAAACTTCCTTGTTTCTATCCCCCCCTTGCCGCTGTCCGCGGCGCATATCAGGCTATGCTCGGTTTTCGGTTTGGTCGATTTGCGGCCTCGGACCTGGCGGTACGACCCACTGGCTCACGTTAAGATGGACTTGATGAACGCGAATGAGCAGTTGCGGAAGATGCGCGAGGATTGGGACGCCCGGGCCCGGGAGAACGCGCGCTATTACGTCGCGACGGGCAACGAAGCCTGGACCGATGAGGAGTTTTTCGCGTCGGGCCAGACCGCGCTGGCCGAAGACGTGCTTACCGACCTCACGAACATCTGCCAAGGCAAGCCTCCGGGGGATATGCGAGTTCTCGAGATAGGCTGCGGAGCGGGGCGTATTACGCGGGCGTTTTCGGGGTATTTTGGCGAGATTCACGCGGTGGACGTCAGCGGCGAGATGGTCGCGCTGGCGCGGAAGGCGCTTACGGACCGGGCGAACGCGCATGTCTATCAGAACAACGGCCAGGATCTGAGCGTCATTCCGAACGTGGAGTTCGATTTCGCGTATTCGACGATCGTCTTCCAGCACATACCCAGCCGGGAGATTATCGAGAACTATGTTCGCGAAGTGCACCGGCTCCTCCGGCCTGGCGCTCTGTTCAAGTTTCAGGTGCAGGGCGATCCGCGCATCGAAGCCGATCCCGACGACACGTGGCTGGGTGCCTCATTTACCGATCAACAGGCTTCCGAAATGGCGTGGCGGTGTGGTTTCGACCCTCGCTACCGGCACGGTGCGGGCGAGCAATACTTCTGGCTTTGGTTCTTCAAGAAGTAGACTTCCTGGTCTTCTTGCGCCCGGCCCAATAGCGGCGCATGCGCTCGGAAACGATCTTGCGCTCTTCGGCGCTCATCTTTTTGCGACCGCGCTTGCTCGCCGCGGCCGCGGAGGCCGGTCCTCTTGCGCGAACGGTTTCGAGAGCGCGGATGGCCGCATCGATGCGATCGCGCTCGTCTCGAAGGTCATTGAGTAGCTTGCTAACGTCCATAGGGCACTTCTGTCATCCTATGGCCGTCCACTGCGAAAAACGAGGACCTATCGTACTAGAAATGGCCAGTTTGGTACTAGCCGGTACCCATACTTGACGACGGCGAGCCAGCTGCCGGCGACGAGTAAGGCCATGAATGCAAAGAAGATCACCAGGACGATACCCCAGGGGAATCGGCGGTCTTCACGTTTTAGAATCAGGATATATCCGGCGAACACACCCACGAAGTAGAGCGCGATCATCGGAACCGCAAAAAGCGTCAGGTTGAAGACGTCGGGTGTTGGCGTGACAATGGCCGCGAGTATCACGATGCCCAGGATGGCGTAACGCGAGTGTTCGACGAGAAATTTCGGCGTTACCATGCGCAGTACGACCAGAAAGAAGATGACGATCGGGAGTTCGAAGACCAGTCCGACGCCGAGCATGACGTTGACGAAGAGGTCAAAGTACTCGGTGAGAGAGACCATTGGCGATACGCCTTGCAAGTGCCCGATGCCGAGCAGGAACGCAAGGCCGAATCGGAAGGCAACAAAGTAGGCGAACAGGCCGCCGAGAATGAAAAGGCCCGCCGTTGAAATGACAAACGGCACGGCGTAGCGGCGCTCGCGTTTGTAAAGGCCGGGCGCGATGAAGCTCCAGACCTGATAGAGGATCCAGGGAGAGCCGACGAAAAGCGCGGCAACGAGCGGCACTTTGACCCAGATGATGGAGAAGCCTTCCATCGGGGAAATGATGACGAGCTCGGGCTTCACGCCGATCTTGGTAAGCGCTTCGACGGCGGGCGCGCGAACGAGGTCCCACAGCTCGTTGGCGAAGATGAGGGCCGCGAAAAACACGATGCCCATTCCCATGAGGGCGGAAATGATGCGGGCCCGGAGTTCCTCCAGGTGATCGAGGAAGGACATGCGGAGCATGCCGTCTTCGTCCGGGTCTTCCGGTTCTTCCGGCTCGGGCTCCGTGGGCTTCGGTGGCGATGGTGGCGACGGCGGAGAGGCTGGGGTGATGGCTAGCGACTCAACCGGCGCGACGGACGCCTGATGCGCATAGGGATCGTCGCTATAGGCGTAGGGATCGTGAATGATCTCGTCGGGATTGCGAAGTTCCGGCGTGGAGCCGGAGTCGTGCTCCGGCCCGCCGCCAATGGAAAAGTCTTCGGGCGTAGTGTCTCCTGGAGACGAATTCGGTGTGCCGCCCGGTTGCTGCGGCACACCTCCAGTTTTAGGATCTTCCGGCATCCCCTAGTTGTGACTCGGCCGTTATGCTTTCTGCGTACTGGTTTCGCGGGCAACGGTTCCTTCGGGGGCCTTCGATGCTGTGCCCTCGGCCGCGCCATTCGCCAACTGACCCGTGGAGGGCCCGCTGACGGAATGCGCTGCGGCTTCCGTTGGAATTGCCTCGGCGACATCCGCGGAATCTTCCGCGATGGCCTGTACGCTGGATTCGGCGCCCTGTGTTGCGGATGCGCTTACTGTGGGTAGGTTGGTGGCGGTGTCGTGATGATCCCCATCGTGCGCGTTGTGATACGCGTCATAGTAACCGGAATCATACGAATTATGGATGTCGCCCACGAACTTGTTGGTTTCGTGCTTGAGCGAATCCGTTTCCCGCTCCAGATTGGTCATCTCGCGCTCGAAGGTCGACTTGAGGTCGCTTGTCGCGCGACGGAACTCGGTTAATGCCTTCCCGAGATTCCGGCCTAGTTCTGGAAGCTTCTTCGGCCCGAACAGAACTAGAGCGACAAGGAAAATGACAACCATTTCTTGCCAGCCTATGGGGCCCATGCGATTCTCCTGACTGCTTGCGTGAACCGAAGCCTTGCGGACCCGGCGCACGCCCTTATGATAGCAGCAGGTATGAAACACGCGGAAGTTGCCACAATAAGGTCGATGACGAGATTGGTCGGGATGGCTGTTTTTGTTGCGGCGGGCGCGATGGCGCAGACGGCGCGGATTTTGCCCGTGGACGAGGCGCCCCGGGATCCGTCGTTCGCTGCGTTTCGCGGGCGGCTGCAAGAGGCCGTGAAGCAGCGGAAGACTCCCGGCCTATTGGAGGCGCTGGACGCGAAGATCCTCATTTCGTTCGGCGGGGACAACGGAGTGGCGGCGTTCCGCAAACGTTGGGCGCTCGACAAGGACGCGGAGAAGAGTCCGGTTTGGAACGAGCTCGAAACGATTCTGTCGCTGGGCGGCGCTTGGGTGCAAAACGAGACGGGGAAGAAGGTGACCTTCTGTGCGCCGTACGTTTACACGCAGATGCCGGAGGACGATAGCGAGACTCCAGCACTTGCGGCGATTTTGGGCAAGGACGTCCCGCTGCGCAGCGCTCCGCGAGAGAACGGAGGTGTGATCCGGCGGCTTTCGTACAACCGCGTGCGGATCGTGAGCGGCGAAGGCGAATACCGCTGGCGGAAAATCCAGACGCTCGATCGCGTTGAGGGGTACGTGTTCAGCACGGAGGTCCGGAGTGCGGGGGAGGCGCGGGCTTGTTTCGACAAGAAGGGCGGCGTTTGGAAGATGACGTCGCTGGTGGGGGGCGACTGACAAAGCCCGTTCGCTAAGCGAGCACCCACCGCCGCTCACCACCTTGAACCCCGACCGCGAGGAACGGGGGGAGAGTGAGCGGATGCGTGGCGCGTCATGACCGCCAGCAACCAACAGCGCCACAGCAATCCGCAAGCGCTCAATCCGAGGCGCGACCGTAAGGTCGCGCGAACCCGGCCTTTCAGGGCGGGATGCTGAGGCTATTTTCCAAGCGAAATGCACCAAATCCGAGCCGCGACCAAAGCGGCCCGAAGGGCCGCGTCGGGAGCGGATTCACGAGCCGGCACCCAGCCCTGCTGCTACCA
>JAYVTO010000115.1:0-6402 GCA_043788745.1 Acidobacteriaceae bacterium | reverse complement strand
TGACAGGCTCAATGGTTGTCGCTTCGTGACGAATGGCATAAAACCATTCTGCCACAAGAATGTTTCCATTGGTTAGCTTTCAACAGAACGATCATCTAGTGTGGCTAGCCGAGATGGGGAGGGAAATCGGGGGGGGCGCTGCCTACGATGCGTAACGACGGATTTCCGCGAGGGGGCGGAACCGTGTTCACCGGGATCAAAACCTCGTAGGTTGCTGATTGCAGGGCTCTAATACTTCCAGTACTACCGTCGCCTCGGAAGTCTATGCTAACCTCCCTCTGGGGTCGGATTGCGTTCACCTCGAGGTACTTGACAATGGAATTGGCTTCGTTTCGCATTCAGAACTCGGCTTCGCTCGGCGGACCCGCCGGACCAGTCATGGACCCTGGCAGTATGGTCCTTAGCGCTTGAGCTAAAAGGATTTACAGGAACTTGGCTTCGTTTCGTTACGAACCCATCCGCCAACGCTGGCTTCGTTTGGACAAGGCGACGACGCGGAAACGGAGGTGCCGAATCCCATTCTCCCCGTCAAAAATTGGTGCTAGAATCCACCCATGCGAACCAAGCCCTTGCCCGTTCTGTCCGCTCTGGCTGCCTTGCTGCTGCCGTCTTGCCCCGCTCAGCAACCGGCGAGCATCGCGGCAACTGCGGCAAGCGCCAAAGAAGCAGCCGCGCCCCCGCTCGAGCGGGGGCGCATCCTCGGAATCGGCGGAATCTTCTTCAAGTCCGCGAATCACAAAGAGACCCGTGACTGGTACGGCAAGCGTCTCGGGCTCGCCGACAAAGGCGGTGGCTTCCTGCTGCCGTGGCGGGAGAAAGACAACCCCGACAAGGAGCACGTGACCGTCTGGACCGTGTTCCCGCAAAGCACCAAGTACTTCGAGCCCGGCCAACCGTTCATGGTGAACTACATCGTGGACGACCTGGATGCCCTGCTCGAACGGCTCCAGAAACAAGCAGTCAAGATCGATCCCAAGCGCCAGGACGCAGACTACGGCCGGTTCGCCTGGATCTACGATCCCGACGGCAACAAGATCGAATTGTGGCAGCCGCTGACGCCAAAGAAGAAGTAGCCACCTACGAGGACGGATGAAACAGTAGATCGGACCACCAGGTCCGACCGAACACAATGGCTTCGTGGAGCGACAAGCCGAACCCGGCTTATAATATTGAATAAAATAGAGATGTAAGCAATTGGCTTCGTTTTTGCAAGCCCGCCTCTGGCTTCGTTTCGCAAGCACCCAAGCATGATCGCCACCATCGCCATCCCGACCCTCGCCGCCGATGACGCCCTCGCCGACTGCCTCGCTGCTCTCAGCCGCCAAACCCTAACCGATTTCGAAATCATCGTCGTCGACAACTCAGCTGGCGAAGACACAGCGAAATATTGCGCCCCGCCGCGCGTCCGCGTGATCTCGAACGGCGAGAACTTCGGCTTCGGCTTCGCCATCAACCAAGCCATCCGCGCCTCCTCCTCGAACTACGTCATCGTCCTGAACGACGACACCGTCCCCGCCCCGGACTTCATCGAGAACCTCATCGCCGCCGCCGAAGCCCGCTACGAGATCGGTATGGCTGCCCCAAAGATCATCCTCGCCGGACGCGACGCCATCGACTCCGCCGGAATGCTGCTCGCCCCTGACGGTTCGAGCAAACAACGCGGCCATGCCGAACCCGCCTCCGCCCTCGCGTCGCCCACCGAAGTCTTGTTCCCCAGCGGCTGCGCCTGCCTCTATCGCCGCGCCATGCTCGACGAGATCGGCCTCTTCGACGAGTCGTTCTTCCTCTATTGCGAAGATACCGAACTCGGCCTCCGCGCCCGTTGGGCTGCCTGGGAGTGCGTCTACGTGCCCTCGGCCAAAGTCGAACATCGCTACTCGCATTCCGCAGGCAGCGCCTCAAAGCGTAAGGCCTACTACGTCGAGCGCAACCGGCTCTACACCGTCTTCAAGCTCTTTCCCTTGTCGATGCTCTTACCCGCACCTTTCTTCGCAATCGCACGCTACTTCTGGCACTTGGCCGCGATGCTCCAGGGCAAAGGCAAGACCGCCGAATACCGTGCCGCCGGAGGCTCCTCCGCCAGCCTCCCCTGGATCGTGCTCCGCGCCCACGCCGCAGCCATCGCCGCGCTCCCGCGCCTAATGCGCGATCGAAAGAACATCAAGAGACGCCTCTCCGCGATACAGTTCGCCAAGCTCTGCTCGCACTTCCGGATCTCCGTCCGAAAGGTCGCCTCGCTGTGACCAGCGAAACCCTCCACCAGCCTGCAACAATAGGGAACTCAGCGGACTCGAGCGTGCCTGAACTTCTCGTTCTCATTCCCGCCTTCAACGAGGAAGGCGCCATCACGGGCGTCATCGAAGAAGTGCGCGCGGCCGTTCCTGGCGCCTATATCCTCGTCGTCGACGATTGCTCGGCCGATGCCACTCGCTATCTCGCTACGCTCGCCGGAGCACGTGTAATGAGCGTCCCGCATCATCTTGGACTCGGCGGTTGCGTGCAGGCCGGATATCGCCTCGCCTTCGAACTTGGCTATCAGTTCGTCATCCGCGTCGACGGCGACGGCCAGCACAACCCCGCCGACATCCCGCGCATCCTCGATGCACTCAAGACCTCCGGCTGCGAAATGGCGATCGGCTCGCGCTTCGCCGAGAGCAGCGCGCGAGCCACCAGCCTTCCGCGCGGCATCGGCATCGCGCTCTTTCGTGCAATCCTGCGACCGATTCTCGGCAAGCGCGTTCATGACCCGACGTCCGGGTTTGTCGGAGTCAACCGCGCCGCGCTCGATGTCTTCAGTCGTAGTTTTCCGCTTGAATATCCGGAAATTGAGGCGCTCGTCGTTCTGCAGCGCAAGGCCTTCCGCTTCCTCGAAGTGCCTTGCGAGTTCCGCCCGCGCACGACGGGCCGCTCGACGATCACGCCTCTGCGCAGCTTCTACTACCTCCTGCACGTCCTGCTGGGAGTGTTCGTCAACGTCCTCAAGTTCGACGGCCGCAGCCGTCGCGCCTCATGACCGCGCTTTGGATCGATTGCCATGGAACGCCTACTCAATGTCGTCTCACTGCTCAGCCTGACGCTTGCCGCCTTCGTGCTCGTCTCCCTGCGCCGCCAGCATGTTCGCGTCGAATACTCGGTAAGCTGGCTCGCCGCTACCGTTACTCTTTTCGCGCTCTCGCGCTGGCAGGCCGGGCTGACCTGGCTCGGCCGAGCCATCGGGGTTACCGATCCGGCGCTCGCGTTGGCTATGATCATAGCGGGCGTCTTTCTCGCCGTCTTCTATCGCTTCTCCATGGTTTTATCCCACTTGAAAGACGCAAATATCGCGCTCGCCCAGCGATGCGCCATTCTGGAGTTCAGGCTTGAGTCGATCGAGTCCCAAGACGAAGCCCCCCGATAGCGCCGCGAAGCCGCCCGCGCCGAATCCCGAGCCATCCGCCAGTTCCAATTGGTGGAAGTACGCCCTCGCCTTCGCCGCTGCCCTCTTTGTCGCGTTTGAAGTCTACGGCCCCGCCTTGCGCGGAGGGTTCCTCTTCGACGATCGCTACCTGCCATTCTTGAGCCCGCACGCAGCGACGATGTCGCTGGCGAATTGGTTGAACAGCCCGCGCCCGCTGCTGATGCTGTCGTTTTGGTTGAACTATCAGCTCGGCGTCACCGAGCCTTACGGCTATCACGCCCTCAACGTTTTGCTGCACGCTTGCAACGCTGTGTTCGTGTTCCTTATCACGCGCCGCCTGCTCGCCGCTTCCTCCCCGGCCGCGAACGACTCGCGGCACCTGATCTACGCGGCTTTCGCCGGACTTCTGTTCCTGCTGCATCCACTGCAAACCGAAAGCGTCGCTTACATCGCGTCCCGCTCGGAGGCCCTCAGCGTCTTCTTCGCCTACGCAGGCCTCACCGTCTTCCTCTACCGCCGCCAACTCCCCGCCTCCATCGGAGTCGCTGCTGCTGTGCTCGTCCTCTTCGTCGCCGCAATCGCCACGAAGGAACATGCGGCTGTGCTTCCCGTCCTTCTACTCTTGACCGACTACTTCTTCAACCCACGCGAAGGCGCATTTTCTTTCGACGGCATCAAGCAAAACTGGAAGCTCTACGCCCCGCTCAGCATCGGCGGCGTCCTTGGCTTCGCCTCTATCGGACGCATGGTGCTCTCTGCCGACACCGCCGGATTCCGCATGAAAGATCTCACCTGGTCCGACTATCTCCTGACCCAAGGTCGCGTCTTGTGGACTTACCTGCGCCTCTTCGTCTTACCCGTTGGCCTCAACGCCGACTACGATTTCCCAATCTCCCATTCGCCTCTCGACAAGGGGGCGATCTTCGGCCTGCTCGCCTTCGCTGCGCTATTGATCGGCGCCTGGATCCTGCGCAAACGCTATCCTCTGGCCGCTTTCGGAATTCTGATCTTTGCCGTCCTGATCGCCCCGACATCATCGATCATTCCCATCCGCGACCCCATCGCCGAACGCCGCATGTACCTGCCGTTCCTCGGCCTTGCGCTCGTAACGGTCGAGATCCTGCGGCAGATCAAGCTGCAGACCGGCACTCTCATCGCATCGGCCGGCACTCTCCTCGCGGTATGCGCGTACGGAACCTACGCCCGCGCCGACGTTTGGAGCAATCCGGTTTCCTTCTGGACCGACACGGCCGCGAAATCTCCCGCGAAGGCACGTCCGCAGTCGCAGCTTGCCTTCGCCCACTATGAGACCGGACGCTGCGATCTTGCGGTGCAAACCTACGAACGCACCGCCAAGTTGCAGCCGTTGACGTACGAACTCGCGCTCAACTGGGGCGTAGCGCTCGACTGCGCCAATCGCACGGGCGAGGCGATCGAAAAGTTGGATCAAGCGGCCGGCCTGGAGCGGTCAGCGCATCCATACGCCGAGAAGGCGCGCGTCTTACTGAAGTTGGCCCGCTGGCAGGAAGGCTACGCAGCGCTCGCCATTGCCGAAAGCATTGATCCAAAGTTTGAGTACATCTACCTCTATCGAGGCAGCTACTTCGAGAATCGCGGCGACTACGCGTCCGCCGCTACGCAGTTTCAGAAGGCTCTCGCACTGAATCCGAACAACACGATGGCACGCGAAGGCCTGACGCGCGCCAACTACGGAATCGGCGCGCGCCGCTAGCCATGCGAATCGGGGTCAACGCGCTGTATCTCATCCCGGGAGGCGTCGGCGGCACCGAAATCTATCTCCGCGAGCTGCTCGCCGCATTCGCCCGCATCGATTCAGAAAACGAATACGTCGTCTTCACCAACCGCGAGACCGAGCCCGGCATCGTGCCGCGGCAGGCCAACTTCACCCACTCCCCGCAGGACGTCGCCGCCTCCTCGAGACCGGCGCGCATCCTCTACGAGCAGTTGATTCTGCCGTCTTTCGTTCGTCGCTTGCGGATTGATGTGCTCTTCAATCCCGGCTTCACCGCACCGTTCTTCACGCGGTGCCGTCGCGTCACCACGTTTCACGACCTGCAGCACAAGAAGCACCCCGAGTACTTCCGCTGGTTCGATCTGCCCTTTTGGCAAATCCTACTCTGGGCATCGGCCCACGCGTCGCGCGCCGTCATTGCACCGTCGGAAGCCACGCGCAAAGATCTTCTCCACTACTATCGTCTCGACGAAGATTCGATCCGCGTGGTGCCACACGGCGTGGAACCCGAGTTTCAAGCGATTGGACGCGAGCGTGCTGGTCCATCGCCGCCGGCACAGACGAAGAAGCTGCTGCTGTGCGTATCCACCCTGCACCCGCACAAGAATCTCGATCGTCTGGTGCAAGCATTCCAGCGCTTCCACGCGCGCCATCCGGGCTACGAACTCGTCATCGCGGGTCTCCGCGGATTCTTCGCCGAGAAGCTCGAACGCACCATCGAGCTTGCGGATCTCACGAAGGTAGTCCGGCTCACAGGATGGATTCCACGCGAGGATCTCTATGCGCTCTATGGCCGCGCGGCGGCGTTTGTCTATCCGTCGCGCTTTGAGGGTTTCGGCATGCCCGTGCTGGAGGCGATGGCCGCGGGCATTCCAATGGCTTGCTCGAACATTCCGCCGCTCAAAGAGGTCGCGGGCGATTGCGCGGTCTACTTCCCGCCTGAAGATGAAGAACTGATGCTGGACGCGTTGGAACGTATCGCGTTCGACGAGGCCGAACGGGCGCGCCTCACTCGCGAAGGACCGGAACGGGCCGCCGGATTCAGTTGGGATCTCGCCGCGCGTTCGACTCTCGCGGTGTTCGAGAACGTGTTCGCGCCGCGTTAGTACCATGACCGGCAAGAAACAACCCCGGGCTGAAGCCCGGGGTTATATCCCCGCCGGTTACGGCGGGGATGGGCGCGACCCGTAAGGTCGCGCGTGACACCTCTTCCATCCGAGGCGCGACCGTAAGGTCGCGCGTGACCCGGGTC
>JAYVTO010000114.1:0-10591 GCA_043788745.1 Acidobacteriaceae bacterium | reverse complement strand
TTTTTCCACAGTTCCTTGCGGGCGGGGTGCCGGCTTGTGAATCCGCTCCCGACGCGGCCCTTCGGGCCGCTTTGGTCGCGGCTCGGATTTGGTGCAGTTCGCTTGGAAAATAGGCTCAGCATTCCCGCCCTAAAAGGGCGGGGGCCGCGCGACCTTACGGTCGCGCCTCGGGGGCCGGGTATCAGTGCTTACCGAACAGCCGGACGCGCGGCTTAGCCGAAGCGAGGTTTGCCTTCGCGTAATAGAACTCGACGCTCTCGATTACGCGGCGCTCACCGGGCAAATCGATCACGCGGGTCTTTCCGCCGGCCGGAATATTCTCGCGAATGTCGAGGGTTTCCTTCTGGCCATTGCCGTAGTGCACGATTACCTTGAAAAACTCAATCGGGCCGTTCTGCACCTTAAGCTGAATGGCGCGGTACATGCCGCTGCCGCCGCCGACTTTGATGCGGTCATGGTCTACGCCGTGGTCCACATTGGCTTCGCCAAGATAATCCCACTTGCTGTCGACGGCCTTGCGGCCCTTCTGCGCGAAAGCGGTTTGCGTCGAGCTGAAAGCGAGCAGTGCCAAAAGGCCGACCGCGGCGAATGTGCGTCTAGTCATCGGTTCCCTCCGCTTGAGTATGTCACAGCCGATGCTCTACACCAGCATGCCAGCGATGCAGGCGGACATGAAGTTCGCCATCGTGCCGGCCGCGACCGCCTTCAGCCCGAAGCGTGCCAAGTCCGATTTACGGGTGGGCGCGAGCGCGCCGATGCCGCCGATCTGGATCGCAATCGAACTGAGGTTTGCGAAGCCGCAGAGGGCGTACGTCGCGATGGTGAACGAGCGCGGATCGAGCGTGTCTTTGATCTTGCCGAGATCGAGGAACGCCACGAATTCGTTCAGCACCAGACGCGTGCCGAGCAGATTGCCGATGGTCGCGCAGTCGTTGAACTTCACGCCGAGCGCCCAGGCGATCGGCGCAAAGAGGATGCTGAGGATCTGCTGCATCGAGCCCGGCAGCCAGCCCATCATCGGCAGCCCGTGCAGCCAGCCGAGGATTCCGTTGACGAGCGCGATCAAGCCGAGGAACGCGATGACCATTGCGCCGATGTTCAGCGCAAGCTGCAATCCGTCCCCCGCCCCGCGTGCGGCGGCGTCGATGACGTTCACGCCCGGCCTCTCGACCTCGATCTTGACGGAACCCAGAGTCTGCGGCTCCTCGGTCTCTGGCATCAACATCTTTGCGAGCATGATCGTGGCCGGCGCCGTCATGATGACGGCGGTCAGCAGGTGCTTGATCTCAACGCCCGCGATCAAGACGTACGCGCCCATCACCGCGCCCGAGACGTGCGCCATGCCGCTGGTCATGATCGTAAAGAGCTCGCTCTGCGTCAGCTTTTCGAGAAAGGGTTTGATGGTGAGGGGCGCTTCCGTCTGGCCCATGAAGATGCTGGCCGCAACGCAAGTCGATTCAGCGCCGCTGGTGCCCATCACCTTCTGCATGACGACTGCCATCAGCTTCACGAAGAATTGCATGATGCCGAAGTAGTAGAGCACGGCAAAAAGTGACGCGATGAAGATGACAATCGGCAGAACCTGGAACGCGAAGACCACTCCGAACTCAGGGCCCTTCACACCGAGCTTGTCGCCGAAGACGAACTTGCTGCCTTCGGCGGCGTAGGCGAGCATATGCACGACGCCATCGCTCGCGGTTTGAAACGCGCCTCCCACGCCCGAACGCTTGTCGAGCAGGACGAAGGCGAACAGGAACTGCAAGCCCATTCCCCAGAGGATGACGCGCGGCTTGATGGCGCGACGATTGGTCGAAAAGAGGTAGCAAACCGCTACGATGGCGAAGAGGCCGATAAGTCCGGTGAAACGATCCATGACCGGCTGAGTGTATCAGTGTTGTTACGGGCGAGGCAATCCATTCTCGCGGGAGGGTGGAGATTTTGGGAACCGTCGACTTATTTCCGACGTCGGCTTCACACACGCCGCGAAGTGCCAGAAAATCCCTGAAGGGCGCTTGCCGAGCCCGCCGAGTGATTCAAGGCGAGGCGTTACTGCGGCAGAAAGGCGATCAACTCTCCGTCTTCGGGGACGTCGATTCGCTGGAGTGTGGCGCCGCTCTGAATCCGGAAGGCCTGGTACCCTTGTTCGCCCATCCAGTGATAAACCTGCTGGCGGCTGGCCCCCGCACGCTCCTGCAGGGATTGTGTGACTTCGATGAGAATCGTCGGACGGAATCGTTGGATCGTCGAGGTTCCACCTTGGAGCACCTTTAGCTCCAGACCTTCCACGTCGATCTTCATCACATCCAGCCGCTTAAGTTCGTGGGTGGCGACGAATTCATCCAGCGTCGAGCACCGTACTCGTTCCTCGAACTCCGAACCTCGGGCGCTCGAAGCCGGGAGGAGCGAGGCCGAACCGGTGTTGTTCGGAGTCGTGAGATGAATTACCGCTTCTCCCGCACGATCGGAAAGGGCAAGTTTTTGGGGGAAGACCCGGGCCAATTTGTTGCGCGAGATATTTTGTGTCAACCGCTCAAACTGCTGCGTCATCGGTTCAAAGCAGTACACCGTACCAGTGGGTCCAGCCAACGGAGCCGCGACCAGAGAGTAAAATCCGACATTCGCACCGATGTCAAATACGACGGCTCCAGAGTGAATCACACTCTTGAAGTAGCGCGTCTGGTGGACCTCGTAATTGTCACCGGCCCACCACATTCCGTACTGCACCAGATCCCAAAGATTACATGTAATGACCACGAATTCATTGAGTCGAACATCCGTTTGAATTCGCCGACGATAGAAATACTGGTTGAACAGCCACGACATCACCCGCCAGCTTCCTGGCAAGTAGGGGATGTTACGCGAAACTACACCGAATGCCCGCACGACAACGCCGGCCTGCGAGATTGGTGATGCAGTTTCCGGCTTCACGTGCAAAGATCTCGCAAGTGGCCTCTAGCCGACCACTTCGAGGATCAGATCGCGCTCATCCGGCGGCGTCGAGGAGATGCGGAAGGCATCTTCGACCAACTGGGCTGCTTCTTCCACGCGTTCGTCGCCCGTGTAGTAGAGCCGGCAGAGGACGCTGTTGGCGTCGATCTTCTGCCCGACCTTCACTTCGAGAATCACGCCGACAGCCGGGTCGATCGCATCTTCCTTGCGATCGCGGCCTGCGCCGATCATCGCGGAAGCCTGGCCGATGTACTCGGCATCGATGGCGCTGATGTAGCCGGCACGCGGCGACGAAATCTCTTTCGCGCCGGTGGCATTCGGCAGCAGGTCGAAGCGATCGAGCACTTGCGGATTGCCTGCCTGCGCCGCGATGACATCCTTCAGCTTCTTGTACGCCGAACCATCCAGCAGCTTCTTCTGGGCCAGTTCGCGCGCTTCGTCGAGCGTCGGAACGATCTTGCCGAGGAAGATCATGCGCGCGGCGAGTTCGAGCGACAGGCGCGTCAGATCCTGCGGGCCGACGTTCTGCAGCGTCTGCGAAACTTCCATCACTTCGAGTGCGTTGCCGATCGCGTAACCGAGCGGCTGATTCATGTCGGTAATCAGCGCCTGGACGCGCTTGTTGAGACGGCGGCCGATGCCGACCATCATCTGCGCAAGGCGGCGGGCGTCCACCTGACGCTTCATGAACGCGCCGGCACCGACTTTGACGTCGAGCACAAGAGCATCCATACCTTCGGCGATCTTCTTCGACATGATCGACGACGCGATCAGCGGAATCGACTCCACCGACGCCGTCGCGTCACGCAGCGAATAGAGCTTACCGTCGGCAGGCGCGACTTCAATGGTCTGCCCGATAAAAGCAAGGCCGTGCGTAGCGAGCTGGGTCCGGAATTCGTCGATCGTGAGATCGGTGCGGAAACCGGGAATCGACTCCAGTTTATCCAATGTCCCGCCCGTATGACCAAGCGCGCGGCCCGACATCATCGGAACGATGACGCCTGCCGCCGCCGCGATCGGGGCTGCGATTAAACTCGTTTTGTCGCCGACGCCGCCGGTGGAATGCTTGTCCACTTTGACGCCGGGAATCGAGGAAAGGTCCACGGTTTCGCCCGACCGAATAATGCTGTCGGTCAGCGAGCTAACTTCGCGATCCGTCATCCCGGAGAAAAAAGTGGCCATCAGGAACGCAGCGATCTGATAATCCGGGATATCGTTTCGCGTGTAGCCTTCTACCAAAAAGGCAATTTCTTCAGCCGACAGCTCTTCGCCGTCGCGCTTGCGATGAATCAGGTCGACAGTGCGCATGAACCTTTGAAGTTAACACTTTACATGGTTGAAAGTAAAGGACCTTCAAGAATCAGTTTCGAGGGCCGTTCGCTTTCATGCGCTTATCGCCGAAACAGGCCTGAAACATGTATCAGCGGGGCGCGATCGCGACCATCGGATAGGCCATCCGATTGGCGAAGATGTCCGTGAACAGGTGGAGCATCGGCTGGTGCAACAGGCCATTGTCGGCAAGCAGATGCGGACCGCGGACGCTGGCCGGATTGCCGTCCATATCGCTGACGCGGCCGCCGGCCTCTTCGACCATCAGAATCCCGGCTGCGACGTCCCAGGGATTCAGGCCGAATTCCCAGAAGGCGTCGAGGCGCCCACTGGCGACATAGGCGAGGTCGATGGCAGCCGCACCGGCGCGACGCACGCCGTGGGACATCATCGCGAGCTGATAGTAGAAATGCACGTTCACATTCTGATGACGCTTGCGACTCGGGAAACCTGTTGCGACCAGCGCCTCGTCGATCGCCGCAGCCTTTGAAACGTGCAGGCGGCGGCCATTCAAGAACGCGCCGGCGCCTTTTTCGGCCGTGAATAACTCGTTGCGAGTCGGATCGTAGACGACTCCGCAGATGATCTCGCCGGCCTTCTCGAGGCCCAGTGTGATGTTGAAGACGGGAAAGCCGTGCGCGAAGTTCGTGGTGCCATCGAGCGGATCGACGTACCAGCGATACTCCGAAGGCGACTCGTGCCCGCCGCCCTCTTCGGCAACGATTCCGTGGGTGGGAAAGTGGGCCTTCAAGCGCTCAATGACGAGCGCCTCGGAGGCGCGATCGGCTTCGGTGACGAGGTCATACTCGCCCTTCAATTGAAAGCCGATCCGGCGCTCAAAGAATCCGGAGAGCAACGAACCCGCCTCGCGCGCAATCTCAATACTGGTATCTAAGTAAGTTGACACAGGCCCAATTACAATTTCCGTGCGTTTCAGGCCTTTGGAGCCGGAAAACGGCACTCCGTCAAAACGTCACGCCCGCCGGCTACGCCGTCGCCGGCACTTCGCCCGGGGCTTCGTACAGATACTTGATCTCGTGCTTGAACAAGAACAGATTCGGCAGTCCTTCGCGGGTGACGCGAATGAAATGCAGGTCGAAAAACTCCACCCGCCCGTGCACTTCTTCGCCATCCAAGAGCCGCACAACCACGAGCGTTTGCTTGTCAATCAACTCGCGCAGATAGTTGGGCTCGGCGTAGGTTGTATCGGGCGCTTTTGTTTTTGCTTTCGCCATGGCTTGGGCTTATCGCTTCGGAATCGGGACCGGCACTTCGGCGTCTCCATAATAGCCGCTGCGCGTTTGCGCCCGCAAATCGACGCGCTTCAGTTCCACCTTGAGCGAGTGAAAGCGATTCTTCGGCAGCGGCACGTGCCGGGGATAAAAACCAACGAGGTATTGCGTCCGGAGATCGTGCAAGATACTCGCGAACGCCTGATCGAGGGTCGCGCCGACCGTGGGCGCGAACACGCGGCCGCCTGTCGAAATCGCGAGTGTTTGCAGCGCATTCTCGCCGCCGATATTACGGCCCGCGCTATTGGTAATGGGCATGACGAGAATCGGATAGAGCACGGCATCGGCCACGTGCGCGGCCTCCATCGCCTTCGCGAAATTCGTGCCGCTGGTGGTATCGCCGCCGTCGGTGACGATCACCATAACGCGGCGACCGGCGCGCCCATCCATGTCGTGCGCCGCGAGCAGAATCGCATCGTACATTGACGTGCCGCCTTCGGCCTTTAACTGCCGCAAGCCGGACTCCAAGCGGGGCATCTTGCGGGTGTAGTTCGTTTCGAGGGACACGCGCCAGTTGAAGCTGTAGAGCGCGGCCGTGTCCTCCGGATTGCCCGAAGCCACTAGCGCGCGCAGAAACCTTTTCACGGATTCGACTTCGTACTTCAGATCCTTCGCGGTCGATCCGCTGGTGTCTATCAGCACCACAATCGAGAGCGGCTGCTGCGTCTGCCGGTCGAACACCGCCACCTCCTGCGGGACGCCGTTGTCGAATACGCGGAAGTCCTCGCGGGTGAGATCGGCAATCAGCTTTCCGTAGGCATCTTTGACAGTCACCAGCATCCGCACGAGGTTGACGTCCGACGTGAAGATCACCGCGGGTTGCTCGTCGGCGCGGTTCGGCGTGTTTTTCGGAGCCGCCGTCTGCGCTCCTGCCGGACGCCACTGGCCGAAGGCCAATGCGGCGCCCATGGCGGCGAGCACTACGAGCCCGCGCGCTTTAGATTGTCGTCCCACTCGCCATCCACCCAAACCTCGCCATCGGCGAAGTGTTCTTTCTTCCAAATCGGGACTGTCTTCTTCAGTCGATTGATTCCATCGAGCGCCGCATCGAAGGCTGGCTTGCGGTGCGGCGACGTCGCTACGACCACGACGCTTGCCTCGCCGATCTCCATCCGCCCCAGCCGATGGATCATGCCGATGCGCCCCATCGGATGCGCTGCCGCAATCTCAAGGCCAATCTGCGCCATCCTCTTAATCGCCATTTCTTCGTAGCATTCGTAGTCGAGATAGAGCGTCGCGCGGCCCTTGGTGTTGTTGCGCACGACGCCTTCGAAGTCGACGACAGCGCCGTCTTCGGGCCGTTGGAGGCGCGCGATCAGTGTCTTCGCGTCGATGGGCGCACGCGTCAGGGCGAAGAAATGACCGGCGGCGTCTTCGATTACGTGCGTAAAACCGCCAATCCCACGCGTAAATCCGCCCTGCGCGCCGCCGCTGACGGGAGGCAGAAAAGCGAGTTCATCGCCGTCGGCCAACTCCGTCGACGGGTCGCAGAACTGTTGGTTGCGCGCAGGCACAATACTCTGACGAAGCTCGATGAGTTTGGGATACAACGACGCGTAGTGGGTAAACGCGGATTCGACGCGCGCGCCGTCCGGGAGTTCGATGGAATCCGCTGATTTGCCCGCGATATCACGAAGCAGGCCGAAGAAAAGAACACGAATATGCACGTTCGTCTCAGGGTAGCAGACGGCGTTTGCGTGCTTGCAGTTTCGACGATTCGCAATTTGGATGCGTCTATTTTATTCGCTGGCGCGTTTTTGCCGCGGATGGCTGCGGATGGCTGCGGATGGCTGCGGATAGGCCAGCTAACGCTGTCCGCTATAATCGCCCCATCATGGTCGAAAATCCCACACCCCGATTTCACGAAGCCAAACTCCGCGTGCGGTTCGCCGAAACCGACCAGATGGGCGTCGTCTATCACTCGAATTACCTGATCTGGATGGAGGTGGGGCGCGTCGAGTATTGCCGCGCCGCCGGCATGCGGTACCGCGATATGGACGCGGCCGGCGTCCAGCTTACCGTCGTCGAAACGCACTGCCGCTACATTGCGCCGGCGCGCTACGACGACGAGGTGATCGTCCGCACCTGGATCGAACAGGTGAACGCGCGCATGGTGTTGTTCGGCTATGAACTGAGTGAAGCGGAATCGAACACAATTCTCGCTACCGGAGTGACGAAGCACTTTTTTTGCGGCAAAGAAGGGCGCCCTCGGAAGCTACCCGCCGAGTATCACGAATTCTTCGGTCTCGTTACGGAGTAGGGAATTACTGCGCCACCTTCGGAGCGCAGAATTTGTCGAAGGCCTGCGTCAGCAACTCCGCGATCTGGAACGACTCGCGCCGCTCAATGTCGCTTCGATGCAGCATAAACACCGGCTTGCCATCGTCGAACAGAGTGATCGAAGGCGACGACGGCGGATAGTCCTTGAGAATTGCGCGGACACGCGTCACCGCCGCTTCATCGGCACCGGCGAATACAGTTGCAGCCGTCAAGGGCCGGGGAGTGTGCTGCAAGGCCATGCCAACACCGGGACGGGCCCGGCCGGCCGCGCAGCCGCAGACAGAATTCACAACCATCAGCACCGTGCCGCTGCCAGGGCCAAGCAGACGATCAACCTCCGCGGGGGTTCGCGCTTCCACCAAGCCATGGCGCGTGAGGTCCTCGCGCATCGGGACGATCAAGTGTTCGGGGTAAGGCATCACTCCATGGTAACAAGTGACGCCCTCGCGCTCGCAAAATTATGCGCCGTAGAAGAACTCTTCGCGGACGATCTTGCCGTCCGCGACATGATAGATACAAAGCTCGTCCAACGTCGAGCGCGCCCCGGTCGGCTTAAACGTCACATCAATCGTCATCCGCACGCAGAAGTGGCTGCCGGCGACCAGCGGCGCTTCCAGGTTCACCGAATGCACGTCGTGGTTTGCAACCCACCATTCGCCTTTGGCAGCAACGGCGGCGATGCCCTTGGCTTCGCGCGAGCCATCGGGCATCGGGGTGGCCTCGACGCTCAAAATGTCCGGAGAATAGAGCGCCTGCGCGGCGCCCATGAAGTCTCCCTTCCTGCAGTGCGCAACCAGCTTATCCGCGATCTCTTGCGTAGTCATGGAAGTGTCCCTTTCTGGTGAACGACTCTATCACCAATCGATGACAACCAAGTGAGCGGGGCGCCAGTCCGCCCCTACGCCTTGAGGAACTCCGCCACGATGCCGGCTATTTCCTCGCCGGCATCCTCTTGCAAGAAGTGCCCGGCGTTTTTGATGGTCACGTGCTTCTGCCCCTTGCAGCCCGGGATGCGCTTTTGCATCTGCGCATCGCCGGCCTTCGAGATTGGATCGCCATCCGAGTACGTTGTGAGGAACGGTTTGGTGAACGCCTCAAGTACTTTCCACGCTTTGCGGTTCGCCTCTGACGCCGGGTTGTCCGGCGCGTCGGGAACCAGCAGCGGAAACTGCCGTACCGACGCCATGTACGTCTCGTCCGGAAACGGAGCGTTGTAGGCAGCAACCACGTCAGGCTTCATCGGCCCGCGGCGGATGCCGCCGCCTACGACGGCACCGGCCGTCAGTTGCGGGTTCTGCGACATGCGTTTCCAGTTCTGAAACGCGGGATTAAGGTTCGCGCCGTTGTCGCCCGTGGGCAGTCCGGTGTTGCCCGCTACAACCTTGGTGAAGCGCTCCGGATTGTTCGTGACGAGTCGCAGCCCAATGAGGCCGCCCCAATCCTGGCAGAACAGCGCCGTCTGCTTCAGCTTGACGGCCTTCAGCAATGCTTCCATCCAATCGATGTGCGCCTGATACGTGTAGGCAGCACGATCGACGGGCTTGTCGGAGCGGCCCAGTCCCATCAGATCGGGAACGATAACGCGATGGCCCGCTTTGACCAATCCCGGGATCATTTTGCGGTACAAGAACGCCCATAACGGCTCGCCATGCATGAGCAGAATCGCGGGGCCGCTCTTCGGACCTTCGTCGAGATAGTGCATGCGCAGTTTGCCGTAACGCTTATCCGCGACCATCGCGTAGTGCGGCTGGTAGGGAAAGTCAGGCAGCTTGGCGAAGCGCGGGTCGGGCGTTCGCACGACGCCATCCGGCAGCTTGGCTCCGCGCGCATCGGCAACAACAAGGGTAGCCGCGGCGGCAATGAGTTCACGCCTTGTGATGGCGAATGGCATGGATCGAGATTCTCCTTTGAACCGCCAGCATAGCGTCGCTGCCGTCCTGTGTTCGAAAGTTGATTGCGACGCAAGATTCGGATGGTTCCGGTGGTGAAGGCAGCATATTGTCAGGACATTGCGTCGCACAATTGATCCCACGATGCTCTACTTCGGCACGCCCGTCGCTTTGATCTCAACGGTGAACCCCGCTGGCACACCGAATCTCGCGCCGATGTCTTCGGCCTGGTGGCTGGGCTGGACCTGCATGTTGGATCTCGGCGAGATGGGGCAGACGTCGGAGAACCTGATCCGCACGGGCGAATGCGTCATCAATCTGCCGTCCGAAGACAGGGTCGAACACGTCGATTCGCCTCGCGCTGACGACCGGCCGCAATGCGGTTCCGGAGAAGAAACGCGAATGGGGATACGCCTTTGCACCCGATAAACCCGGGCTGTCAGGACTGAGCGTGCAGGCGTCGGAAGCTGTCGCCGCACCGCGCGTCCGCGAATGCCCGGCGCAGATGGAAGGTGTGGTCGCGCATCACGGGCCATGCGGAAAGAATGTGAAGGCGAACGTGTTCGAGATCCACATAATTAAGCTGCACGTTGACGACCCGCTGTTAGTCGGCGACGGCGCACGCCCGCGAACCCGCGCGGTGGCGTCCTTTGATGATGAGCTTTTGCCGATTCTACGGGCACGGCGGCGAGGTGCATCCGTCGCGACCGGCGGAGTCCAAGTTTATGGAGGCGGTGCAGCAACCGATGTTGGTTGAGGATCTGATCGGGGATTGATGCACTCAATCTCCAGAAACCTGCCTTGTGGGGCATGTGGCGGAGCATGTTGGCCCCTGTAAATCCGCTCCCGACG
>JAYVTO010000113.1:0-14661 GCA_043788745.1 Acidobacteriaceae bacterium | reverse complement strand
GCGGTTCGGTGCTATCAGTGGTTTGCACCGAACCGTGACCCTAACGGAGCGGTTGTCACGTGTGAAGGGAAGCGCCTCATAGCACGAGTGCTATGACCGGCAGAAACATCCCTCGGCTAAAGCCCATGCTGTCCCCGGGCGAAAGCCCGGGGATATAGCCCCACCAGTTACGGCGGGGATCGTTTCGATCCGAATCCCGCGGTCAGAGAACTAGTTGCAACCCGTGCCGTCGCTCTCGCGGCTGGACTTCGCCCCAACTCCCTTGCATTCGTGGCCCAGCGTGCCTACACTGGCCGCATGAAACCATCCCGCCGCCAGGTTCTGCTTGCCGGAGCCGCTGTACTCTCGACCGTTCACGTTCTCGAAGCGACGCCCGAGGACATTCACGAAACCGATCATGAAGGCGATGGGCCTTTCTACAAGCCGGGCGCTCCGTTTCGCAACGATTTCCGGGAGAAGGGAACCGTCGGCATTCCCTTTACCCTCGCCGGGCAGGTTTTCGACACGACAGGAAAGCCACTCGGCGGAGCCGTGGTCGACGTGTGGCAAGCGAACGACACGGGCGATTACGACAACGACGGCTGGAAGCTGCGCGGCCAGATCCAGTGCGACGCGCAGGGGCGGTATCAACTGAAGACGATCGAGCCGCGTTGGTACAAGGCGGGCAACACGACCCGCGCGGCGCACTTCCATGTGAAGGTGCACGCGGCGGAGCATCCGTTGTTGACGACGGCGATCTACTTTGAAGGCGATCCGCGGGCCGCGAAGGATTCGGTGATTGAGACGAAGCTGCGGATGAAGGCGACCGGCGACGCCAAGGGCCGGAAGGGTAGGTTCGACTTCGTTTTGCGGGCGGCGTGACTGGAAGCCGAGTCATACTACGCGCCTCCGATACTTTGCGTGGCGCGATGGTCTCCGGCGGACGCCGGGCTGAATCGAATCTTTGTGCGTTACAAGCGAAAGGCCTTCTTCCAGCTAGCCAAATTCGCTTGGAGACGGCATTCAAGCCATCACATAGTGCAGGCCTGCCCCTTTCGTCAATCGTCGTGATGTCCTTTCCCGGCGGGCAGAGGTTTGGAATGCATCCATACCCGTGATCGCTTGACCCTGTGCGCCTCGAAGCCATCGATTGCCTAGGCAGTGTGATTGCGTTTGCGATGTCGGACAAGGTTGACGTCCCGAAGCCGGTGAGCGCGAAACGCGGACAAAAGCTGGTTCCGGTTCCGTTCTGGATCGTTGCCAAAGTCGCTCTCTATTGGGCCGTTCGCGATCTCGGAGTCAGTCAGTCAGAACTGGCGCGCCGGTTGAAAGTCCAGGAAACGGTGGTTCGAGGTATGCTCGATCCGAAGCACAATACCCGTCCAGAGAAAATGCAAGCCGCCCTGGAAGCACTTGGGAAGCGAGTGGTAATGGCCTACGCCGCCGCCGCGTAGGTCTGTTCGCCGCCGCCTGAATCGCTTACGCGAGACGCTGCCAGGCGAAGCCCTCGTGCGCGGGAGCAAACGCGTCCGGATAAATCATCTCGGCGAGAATTTCGAGCGAATCGACGACTCGCGGTCCGGGGCGGTTGAAGTACTGATTGCCGTCGGCGAGGTAGACGCGATTGTTCTTCACGGCGCGCAGGTGCGGCCACATCGGATTCTCCGTCAGCCAGTGCAACTCCGCGCGCGTCTGCGCGAGGCCGAAACCGCAGGGCATGGTCACGATAATCTCGGGATCGAGCGCGGCGAGTTCGTGCCAGCTCATCCAGGGCGAATGCCCTCCGGGTATGCCGCAGAGATTGCGCGCGCCCAGAAGGTCGACGAGTTGCGGAACCCAGTTGCCGGCGGCCATTAGCGGCTCGTGCCATTCGATGCAGGCTACGGCGGGTTCGAGCTCAAGGGCGCGGGCTTTCCCGGAAATCGCGTCCATGCGGCGTTGGGAGTCGGCGAGAAGGGCTTCGCCGCGCTCGGGCACTCCGCAGGCTTCGGCGGTGCGGCGGATGTCGTTCCAGATGTCGCGCAGCGAGTTGGGTTCGAGCGCAACGACAGTGGGGCGCGTCGGATAGCGGTCGCCGAGCGCGCGCTCGACATCGTCGAGGCTGACGGCGCAGACCTTGCATTGCGTCTGCGTGAGGATATGCGTCGGCGCGAGCGAGGCGAGAACTTCGTCGAGAACTTCGTAGACGCTTTCGGCTGAGCGAAGCGTTTCCTTCACGCGCTGGTCGATCTCACGCGAGTCGCCATGGATATCGAAGCGCGGGCGCGAACAGACGGGCAGGGAAGCGATGCTCCCGGGATAATCGCATTCGTGAGAGCGGCCGACTTGGAATTCGCCGAGGCCTAACGCGTGGACGATTTCGGTGGCGGAGGCGATGAGGGATACGATGCGCACGTTTTCATTGTCGCGTGGCGCGGGTGCCCTTGCGGTAGGGCAAGTTCTCTACGGAGTCCGAGAGAGTTTCTCTATTTCCTCGCGCTCCAGTTGGGCGAAGAACTCATCGCCGTCTACACCTTCGCCCCGTTTCAGCGAAGCAAGTCCCTCGGCGATCTTGCTTTGAAGATCCTCATGCGGCTGCGGCTCATGGCTTCGGGGTACATTCATGGGATGCTCCTGGATGGTTGCTTACGAATGACAATAGCCGATTGGTCCAGTGCTTTGACCGGCAAAATACATCCCCGGGCTGAAGCCCGGGGTTCTAGCACCGCCGGTTACGGCCGGGATTCAGATCGATCCGAACTACGCGGTCTGAGGATGAGAAGTCTCAGACTCGACTTACTTGTGTTGGCTCTGCTCCTTGCGCCTGTGCTGCCGCTTCTCGCCGCCGAGTTCCGCACGGAGCGCGTGTTTGGGCCGGAGGTTCCGACTGGGCCTTACAAACATCCGGCATCGATTGCGGAGTTGGCGAATGGCGACCTCTATCTCGTCTACTACGGCGGCAAGGGCGAGTATGCCAACGACACTTCGGTGTACGGCGCGCGGCGCAAGAAAGGCGCGGCGGCCTGGGAGGCCCCGAAGGTGATCGCGCACGATCCGTTTCGCGCAACGGGGAATGGCGTGGCGTGGCAGGCGCCGGATCGTGTCGTCTGGTTGTTCTATGTGCTGCGGTTTGGAGCGACGTGGTCCGACTCGCGGATCGCGGCGAAGATTTCGACCGATAACGCGGAGACCTGGTCTGACGCTTCTTTGCTCGATTTGCAGCAAGGCAGCATGGTCCGCTGCCATCCGATTGTACTGGCGAATGGCGATTATCTGTTGCCGGTGTATCACGAAGTCGGCGACGATCCGGAATCGGTGGGCGCGGAGAGCGCCTCGTACTTCCTGCGCTACGATGTGCGGAAAAAGACTTGGACGCGGACGAACGAGATCCACTCGCGGATCGGCAATATTCAGCCCGCCGTGGTGCGGATCACCGACGATTATTTGGTAGCGTATTCGCGGCGTGGCGGGAACTACGCGCCGCGTAGAGATGGCTATCTGGTCCGCAGCGAGTCGCGCGACGGAGGGCGAACCTGGACCGCGGGCCGCGACTCCGAGTTTCCGAATCCGAATTCGGCAGTCGAGTTTATCCGCCTGCGTAACGGCCATTTGCTGTTGCTCTACAACGACAGCATGAGCGCGCGGACGCCGTTGCGCGCTGCGCTTTCAGAAGACAACGACAAGAGCTATCCGTTCCAGCGGAACGTCGCGGAGGGGCGAAATGACTTTGCGTATCCGGCGGCGGTCCAGACGGCGGACGGCCTGATTCACGTGGTCTATACGTCAGACAAGCGCGGCGTAATCCATCACGCGACGATCAATGAGGATTGGGTGCGCGGGAAGTAGGGTGCTCTAATCAGCGAGGCGGAGTCCAGGGACTCTTTCAAAATGTTTACGGTTTCGAGTGAGGAGGAGTCCGTCTCGTCCGAGCACGATACCAGCTATAAGCGTATCCGCCAATCCGATACCCAGACCGCGTTTGTCAAGATTGAGCCTTACATCGGCAGTTCGCTCAGCGGCAACGTCAGCGCGGATCGCCGTCGTTTCGCGCCTCAATTCATCGGCATCCTTGTCGCTTAGCGAGCCGCGAAGCTGATGGGCCAACGTGCTGACATTCTTTGTTTTGTTGTTAAGCAGGTACGCTTCTATCGCCTCGCCGATAACCGAGGAGAATCCTTTCTCGCCCCGGCGAGCCGCCAGTTCCACTAGCTTGGCCCGATGCTCGGGGTTGATTTCGATCATGGTCCTAATGCTTCCATTTTATATGCATGTGCATGCAGTACGACACCCCTGTCGGCGCAATGGGCTGGTGGACCGGCAGGGCAAGCGCGGTACAGGAAGCTGGCGCGACGACTTTTCAACCCCGCCCGGGTAACGGGCAAGCTGGTTGCGCCTCGATCCAGATTCCTTAATCGCCCGCCGAGTGCGCTGGCTGGCGCTTGCCGATTTCGATCTGCATCAGCACTTCCTGCGCCTGCTCCGCTGTGAACTCCTGGGTCTTCACGGAGTGGTTCATCGAGCAGAACTTCGGTCCGCACATCGAACAGAACGCCGCGTCTTTGAAGCCTTCTTCCGGCAGTGTCTCGTCGTGATAGGCCTGCGCGGTTGCCGGATCGAGCGACAGGGCGAACTGCTTTTTCCAATCGAACGAGAAGCGCGCGCGCGACAACTCGTCGTCGCGATCGCGAGCGCCGGGCCGATGACGAGCGATATCCGCGGCGTGCGCCGCGATCTTGTATGCAATGATGCCTTGTTTGACGTCTTCACGATTCGGCAGGCCGAGGTGTTCCTTGGGCGTGACGTAGCAGAGCATGGAGGCTCCGTACCAGCCAATCATCGCCGCGCCGATCGCTGACGTGATGTGGTCATAGCCGGGTGCGATATCGGTGACCAGCGGTCCGAGCGTGTAGAACGGTGCCTCGTGGCATAGCTCCATTTCCTTCTCCACCTGCATCTGGATCTGGTCCATCGGAATGTGGCCGGGGCCTTCGATCATCACCTGGACGTCGTACTGCCAGGCTTTCTGCGTCAATTCGCCGAGCGTCTTTAGTTCCGCAAATTGCGCGGCGTCGCTTGCGTCGGCAAGCGAACCGGGGCGCAAGCCGTCGCCGAGCGAGAAGCTGACGTCGTGCTTCTGGAAGATCTTGCAGATGCGGTCGAAATGCTCGTACAGGAAATTCTGCTTGTGATTCTTCACCATCCATTCGGCAAGGATGGCCCCGCCGCGGCTGACGATGCCGGTGATGCGCTTGGTGGTCAGCGGGATGTACTGCACGAGCACGCCGGCGTGGATCGTCATGTAGTCGACGCCCTGCTCGGCCTGCTCTTCGATCACTTCGAGCATCACGTCGATATTCAGGTCTTCAACCCGCCGCACCCGCGACAGCGCTTCGTATAACGGAACCGTCCCGATCGGCACCGGCGAATCTTTGATGATCGCTTTCCGGATCAACGGGATGTCGCCGCCGGTCGAAAGATCCATCACCGTGTCGGCGCCGAACTGCACGGCGTAGCGCAGCTTGTCGAGCTCTTCATCGATGTTCGATGTCGTCGACGAATTGCCGATGTTGGCATTGATCTTGCAACTCGACGCGACGCCGATGCACATCGGCTCGAGGTTCGTGTGATTCACGTTGGCGGGGATAATCAGCCGTCCCCGCGCGATCTCGTCGCGGATCAGATCCGGAGAAAGCCGCTCGCGGCAAGCGACGTACTCCATCTCTTCGGTGATCAGCCCTTTGCGGGCGTAGTGCATCTGTGAGCGATTGGCGTCGTTAGCGCGCTTCGCAATCCAAGGGCTGCGGTCCATGGCTCGATTATAGCGGCGTTGAGGAGGCGAAGTACCGCCTGTGCGATTAAGGCTCCTCAAAGTCGTCCGCAAGGTCGAGCCGCCGGACGGAAAGCGGCCCGGTATTTCCGACAGAATCGCGTTCGCGACTGTCCGCCCGCAACTCCCGCATCCCGCATCGGAAGCGCCGCGAAGTAGGGAGGACCGCCAGATCCGGGCAGCGATCAGGTCAACGGAGCCGTGCTGTGTCCGGACAGTCTCGAAGGCGGCGCGTGTTCATATCGGATAGGTGACGTACTGCGAGCCGCGCTCGCCGGTTTGCCAGCTTCCGATCACCGCCGAGAATTTGCCGGCCGTTCCGCCCGACACAACGATTTGGATTTGGCTTGCGTTTTTGAACTTTCGGTAACAAGGCTCGCCGAGGATCTCAATCTCCTCGTAATACGCCTGGGCCTGCGACCCTTCGCCGCCGTCGCCTTCCACAAAACGGCGTTTCGGAACTCCGGTATTCGCCCATAGGTATTGCCTGACATCTTCCTTGCTAAAGCCATCTTTCGCAATGGTCTTAGCGTGCTCGGGACCGATGATTACAAAGGCGTCGAAAGGGCCGCAGCCACGGGGTGTCCAAACGTTGGCGAGGTTGGCGCAGACGGCGTCCAGGACGACCGAAGCGCGCCGCGCGGTGTGCTCGCTGATGGCGCGGGGCGGTTCGGCGGCGAAGAGGGTGAGGCCGGAGGATCCGGGGGGGAGGCCACGCTCGATGTGGAGTGGCTCCCAGGGGCTGAGTTCCTCATTCTCCGCAATGACATAGCTGAACTTTCCGGGGTTGCCGAGGGCGGACATGTCGATCTCGCCGGGGCGGGCTCCGCCGACGTTGGTAAGGATCAGTTGGAAAGCTCGTCCAAGGGTTGAGTTTGCGCGCGCGACATTGCTGAAGACATTACCTGCGGAATGGAAGCCTAACTCGTTGCGAATAGTACCATTTATAATTACAAGCGGAGCCGCAAAATGCGTCGTCGCCTGGACCCCATGGATGTTGAACCGCTCGTCGCAAACCGCTCGGATTAGTGGGATCAGGACGCGCATGAGGGCCGGGTCGCAGCCCGCCATCACGGCGTTGGCGGCGATCTTCTCGATGGTCGCGGGACCGTAGTTTGGGGGCACCAGAGCGATTACCTCGTCGGCGGGCAGGCCCGATGCCTGCATCATGCGCTCGACGCGTTCTACGGTCGGCGGAACGACCGGAAGAGGGTCTCCGCAGAGATCGCGGGCCGCTTCCCAGGGGTCCTGATCAAGTTTTAGAGTGATTCGGCTGGCGCGAGCGGCTTCGATGTGGACGGGTTTGGCGGCCGGGTCGGACGCTGTATCGGCTTCCCGCTGGCGGGCTGAGCAGCCGGGCTTCATCCCCGGATTGCCGTCAAACGCCGGTGCGACTTCGCCCAACCCGAACTCGACGGCCAGGGTGTTGAGGTCGGCTTTGGCGAATCCGATCCATGACTGGAGGACGGCTCCGGCGGCGTCGACGCGGTAGAGCGCGGGCACGAATTCCGGGTCGTACTGGCGGGAGCGGATGAGGCCCGCGTCGAGCGAGACCGGGAACCGAATATTGAGCTGCCGGACGAAGTCGGCGGTGTCGGCGCTGGAGTCCTGGCTGATGCCGTCGATGCGGTTGCCGAAGGCGTTCAGGTAGGGAGCCATCAGGCGGCAGGTGGGGCAGTCGGTTTCGAAGAAGAAAAGCAGTTCAGGCACGGTGGCGATAGTGTATCAAAGCGGAAATCGCGAAGTTGGAATGATGAAGAATGATGAAGGAATGATGAAGGACAAATGATGAAGGACGAGCGCCGAGAAATGACGACGGACGAACTTCGATGGACAACTCCGGGCCGATGCGGGAACGGGAATGCCAACCGACAACCGAGGCTGCGCTATGATGACCTCGTGCAAGAGCTTCGGCGCATCACCATCGATCCGGCGGTAATGGGTGGGAAGGCGTGTATTCGGGGCATGCGCGTCACTGTCGGGATGATCGTCGAAGCGATCGCCGCCGGACGCACCGTTCCGGAGTTGCTTGCCGACTTCCCGTACCTTGAGGAAGACGATATCCCAGAAGCGTTGACCTACGCGGCGCGAATCGCGCAAGGCCGGGACGTACAACTCGCAAGCTGATGCGGCTGCTGGTCGACCGGAACCTAACTCCGCGCTGGATTTCCGGCTTGGCCATTGCGGGTCATGATTGTCTGCATTGGTCCGATGTCGGACCGGTTACTGCGACGGACTCTGAAATCTGTCGATACGCCCGCGAGAACGACTTCGTGGTTCTGACGAATGATCTCGATTTCCCCCGCATCCTGGCACACACGAAAGAAGGCAAGCCGAGTATTATTCTGCTGCGCGGAGAGCCTCTCACACCAGAGGCGCGCGGTGCGGAATTGTTACGCGCACTCGAAATCTGCGACGGCGACCTCCAGAGCGGAGCGATTGTCACCATCGATTGGACCGGCAAAGTGCGGGTGCGAGTTCTGCCGATTCGCGCGTAGAATTGTCTTGCGATCGCAGTCGCGATCCTCAGCCCAGGAGGGAAGATGCCGGAACCCGCACGCGTCGCAATCCTGACCGGTGCCAACGGTGGACTCGGTTCCACCGTTTTCCCGATGTTCCGGGAAGCCGGATTCCGCGTCGCGGCAACGGGACTCAATTGGAGTCCGCTGCCCGACGAGTCTGACGAGTTCTTTGCGATGGATCTCGACCTCACCACTCCAGGCTCCGCCGCGCAACTCGCCCAACGAACGCTCGCCTAGTGGAACCGCATCGACGCCCTCATCCACCTGGCCGGAGTATGGATGCCCGGCGCGCCGATCGAAGCCACGACGGATGTAGTTTGGGACCGGATGCTGGGCGTAAATTTGCGAGCCGCGGTGTCGATGCTGCGCGAAGTGGTTCCGCCGATGAAAGCGGCCGGGCAGGGAACCATCGTGATCGTGGGGTCGACGGCGGCGATTGAGCCGGTGATTACGTGGAGCGCGTTTTCGGCGGCGATGGGCGCGTTGGCCGCCGTGGTGAAGGTGGTGTCGGCGGAGGTGCAGGCGTCAGGAATTACGGTGAACCTGCTTGCGCCGAGTACGATCGATACGGAACAGGTTCGCGGGTTCCATGCGGATCCGGAAGAGTGGAAGAAATGGGTGGATCCGCGGGCGATGGGGTCGCTGGCGCTGTGGTTATGCGATCAGCGGGATGTGACGGGAGGAGTTTTGCCGATGCCGGGGAGACAAGCGCATCCAGGATACCGGTGGGCGGGGGTCGCGGAGGGTTAGTTCTCCGACGGCCTTTCCCAAGCGAGCGAACTGGCAAGGCGAGGCAGGCGCAACTCCTAAACGCACCTCCATTAGAAAAGCCCGCCTTGCGGCGGGCTTTCCAATCGCCGGGGAATCAGCCCGGTGATGCATGGGAGAACCAGATTCGACGGTATCGCAACCTTCGAAATCTGTGTGTGATTGGATCTTAGGGCTTTCTGGCCGGTCGAGTCAAGAAAAAATCGAAAGGATTTATTTGTGCTCGTAACTCATTCAGCAAGCGGCATTTACGAGCGGCCATCGATTTGCACTTCCTGTGGAAAGTCTGAGGAAAACACGGTTTCGGACACCCCGAAACGCCTCTAACACAGGGAAAGATTTGGGCTTACTTGCCGTCGAGGCCCAGCGTGATCATCTCTTCCTGCTTGTCCTTCTTGCTGAGCCGCCGCCGCAGAACCGTCAACCCTCCGAGCGCCACTCCGGCGACCAGGCAGAACCCCATCATGATGAAACTGAAGATGATCGCGCTGTTGACCATCCCCAGGAATCCCTTCGCTTTGACCTCTTTCGGAGTCTCGTTGAAGGTCAAAGAAATCTGGTGATTGACCTTCGCGAGCAGCCGCTCGGCGGCGTCCGGGTCCGACGGCGGTAGCACAAGAGCGACCAAAGACCCCGTCCGTTTGACGATTGCGCCCTCCAATTTTGAGAACGCTTCGGCCCTGTCCCGGGCCATGGAGGGTGTCGGGTAGGAGAAAATCGCCAGTTTCGTCTCGCCGTCTGTAGCCAGCTTGTAACGCGCCAGCTGCCCCTCAGCCCCCAGGTGGAATGCGGCCAGCGAAGGCGCGATCCTCGGCTCGAACTTCTCCAGCGATACTGGCCCCAGAATGTACCGCTCGGAATTGGGGATCAGCCCCTCGGAGGGCAGGTACGTCATCAGCGCCGGCAGCGGCGATTGCTCGAGGCGCGGCAGGGCCTGCAACGTCGGGGTAAGCTCGGCCACGGTCGGCGCGCGACCGGTGAACTGGAGGACGTAATTTCCATACGCCAGAATCACGCCGTCGTCGGTTGTCACCGCCAGCTTGGCGAGCGGTGAGGGTTTCGCGCCCGCCGGACGCTGCTGTTCGAACCAGGCGAGCGCTCCGGTCGCGTCCCGCATCCGCCAAGCGGTCGCCGTGAAGGTTGCGGTCGCGTTCGAGTAGGTCGCCTGCTCGGTCGCCTCAAGGCCAAACTCTTCGGACAAACGCCGGTCTGACAGCAGGACCGAAGTCGAGGGCGTTCGCTGAAAATCGGCGATCTGATCCGGCCAGATCGCTGCCTGGCAGGAGGCGGCAAACAATACAAGCAAAGCGCTGGACGCGCGGAGTGACATCGCCTTCATTGTAGCGTCCGCCATGGTGTCGAACGACGACGCCTTAGGAATAGACCGCGCACCCGCGATGCTCCAAGTCCGAAATCCAATCCGGCAACGCCATCGTATCCACCCACCGCAGGTCCAGCTTCTCGAGCCGCGGAAGAGCGCCAATCCCGGGCGGCAAGGACAGCAGCGGATTTCCCCGCAGGTCGAGATGCCGCAGGTCCGTCAGCGCCCCGATCCCGGCCGGCAACGCCGTCAGCTTGTTGTTTCGCAGGTGCAACTCCCGCAGCCGAGCCAACTGCGCGATCGACTCCGGCAGCGCGGCCAGCTTGTTTCCCTCCGCCCGTAGCTCGATCAGCCCCGTCAAGCTACAAACGCAATCCGGCATTGCTTCGAACACGTTATCGCCGATGTTCAAATAGCGAAGCCGAACCAGTCGCGACAGAGAATCTGGAAGCGCGCTGAGCCGATTGTCGTGCAAATACAAAAAATCGGTGAGCCCTGCGAGATCGCCGATCGACTCCGGAATACTCGTCAGCCGGTTGTGACCGAGATCGAGCATGCGCAGCCGCTGCAACCGACCGATCTCCACAGGCACATCCTCAAGATCGTTGTCGGCGAGAATCAATGTTTCGACATCTGCGTCGAGCCACACGGACTCCGGAATGCGCCCGAGCCGATGCTTCCACAAATTCAAGTGCTTGCTTGTGTCGCTCAGCATGTACGATTCGCCTAAGCCTTCGCGCCGCGCGCTTTTAAATACTCCGCGATCTCCGTCTGGTGCAACCTACGCCCCGTGACACTTCTTGTACTTCTTGCCGCTGCCACATGGACATGGATCATTGCGGCCAGCCTTCTGAGCCGCAATCTTCGGCTGCTGCGGTGCCGAAGCCTCTCCACCCACGAACTGCAACGCCGCCAACTCCCGGTCTTTCTTCCGGCGAATCGACTGCGTGAAGTTCTCGACCGACTGCTGCGCTTCGCGGCGAGCCTGTGCGCTCGCCACCGCGACCGCCTCCTGCTCGCCGCCGTTGTCGTCCTCATCGTCGTCGTCGTCCGCATCCGGGTAGGGAAGCGGAATGTCGTCGCTCTCCGCGCGCTGCAGGAAGTACAGGTACCGAATCGCTTCGTCCTCGATGCGATCCATCATGTCCTGGAACATCGTGAACGATTCTTTCTTGTATTCGATCAGCGGATCCTTCTGCCCGTAGCCGCGGAGGCCGATGCCCTCTTTCAAGTGATCCATCGACAGCAGGTGGTCCTTCCATTGGTTGTCGATGACGTTGAGCATGATCATCTGCTCGGTCTGCCGCAACAGATCCGCGCCGATCATCGCTTCTTTCTCGTCGTAGCGGCTCGTCAACATTGCAAGAATGTGCGCCTCGATTTCCGCGCGGCTCATCTGCGCGGAATCGTTGGGATTGATCTTGACGCCGAATTGCGTAAGCACGTCGGACTGCAATCCCACCAGATCCCAATCGTGGGGGCGGGCGCGCTCGGGAATGCGAAGTTCAATAAACGCGCCGAGGATGCCCTCGACAATCTCCATCAGTTTCGCCTTCTGCTCCTGCCCTTCGAGCAACGCGCGACGCATGCCGTACACAGCCTTGCGCTGTTTGTTCATGACGTCGTCGTATTCGAGAACGTGTTTGCGCGAGGCGAAGTTCTGCGCTTCGACGGCCTTCTGCGCGGCCGCGATCCGCTTCGTGATCAGGCCGCTCTCGATCGGCACATCTTCTTCCATGCCCAGCCGCAGCATCAGATTCTGCATGCGCTGACCGCCGAAGATGCGCATCAGGTCGTCCTGCAGCGATAGATAGAAGCGCGCGCTGCCTGGATCGCCCTGGCGTCCGGAACGTCCGCGAAGCTGGTTATCGATGCGGCGTGATTCGTGCCGTTCCGTACCGATAATATGCATTCCGCCGAGCTCGACCACTTCGTCATGCTCGATTTGCGTGGCGTCCTTGTGTTTCGCAAAAATGCGATCCCACTCCTCGCGCTCCGGCGAACCGACCGCCGCGGTCATATAGTAGTCCGGATCTTTCGCCTGCTTACGAAGTTCTTCCTTGGTGATGAACTCCGGGTTTCCGCCGAGCAAAATATCCGTACCGCGCCCCGCCATGTTGGTCGAAACCGTAACAGTGCCCTTGCGGCCCGCCTGCGCCACGATGTGCGCTTCGCGCTCGTGATTCTTGGCGTTCAAGACCACGTGCGGCACGCCCATCTTCTTTAAGATCGCGCCCAGCCGCTCCGATTTCTCCACCGAAATCGTACCGACAAGAACCGGCTGGCCATTCGCGTGGCGCTCTTGAATTTCCTTCGCTGCGTTCCGGAATTTCTCGTCCTCGGTGCGATACACAACGTCCTGGAACTCCTTGCGCTGCATCTTCCGGTTCGTCGGAATGCCTGTCACTTCGAGTTTGTAGATCTTGTCGAATTCCGCCGCTTCCGTATCCGCCGTACCTGTCATCCCCGCAAGCTTCTTGTACATCCGGAAGTAGTTCTGGAACGTGATCGTCGCCAGCGTCTGATTCTCGCGCTGGATCTTGACCCCTTCTTTCGCTTCGACAGCCTGGTGCAATCCGTCGGACCAGCGTCGCCCCGGCATCAGACGTCCTGTGAATTCGTCGACGATAATCACTTCATCATCTTTAACGACGTAGTCGCGATCGAGCAGAAACAGCACGTGCCCCTTCAGCGCCTGCTCCACGTGGTGCTTCCACTCAATGTGCTCGATGTCGTACAGATTCGGCAGGTTCAGCAAACGCGCGGCCTTGTCGAAGCCTTCTTCGGTCAGCGCCACCGAGCGATGCTTCTCTTCCACCGTGTAGTCGCCCGTAGTGTACTTTTCGCCCGGTTCCTTGCCTTCGATCACTTCACCGCGAATCAGTTTCGTGATGATGCGGTTGACCTTGTAATACTTGTCCGTCGATTCTTCACTCGGCCCCGAGATAATCAGCGGCGTCCGCGCTTCGTCAATCAGGATGGAGTCGACTTCGTCGACGATCGCGAAGTACGGCTCGCGCTGCACGCAGTCCGAAATTCGGAACTTCATGTTGTCGCGCAGATAGTCGAAGCCGAACTCGTTGTTCGTGCCGTAGGTGATGTCGGAGCCGTAGGCGCGCTGGCGCTCTTCTTCGTCGAGGTCGTGAACAATTGTGCCGACCGTCAAGCCGAGGAATTTGTAAATACGCCCCATCCATTCGGAGTCGCGCTTGGCCAGATAGTCGTTGACCGTGACGACGTGGACGCCCTTGCCGAGCAGAGCATTCAGATAGACGGGCAGCGTGGCAACCAGCGTTTTGCCTTCGCCCGTCTTCATTTCAGCGATTTTGCCGCGGTGAAGCACGATGCCGCCAATCAGCTGCACATCGAAGTGCCTCATATTGAGGACGCGACGTCCGGCTTCCCGACAGACGGCAAAAGCTTCGACGAGCAGGTCGTCGATGGACGCACCTTTTGCGAGCCGCTCCCGGAATTGGACAGTCTTCGCCGCTAACTGCTCGTCGGTAAGTACTTTGATTTGCGGTTCGAGCGCGTTGATGGCGTCGATAGTCGGCTTCATCGCCTTGATTTCGCGTTCGGTCTGAGTGCCGAAGATTTTTGCCAGTACTGCGTCGATCATGATTTCTTCTCGTCTCTTGTACGTTTGCGCGGCCCCGCGGAATCTCCGCTCACGCCGCTACTTTTGTCTTGTTAGAGGGCAAATCCGTCGCTTGGAATCGACGGGAAATACAGTCGCGGGGATTAGCGAACCGGTGGCGCGCGCGACGCGTGAAGTCCGTTGTGCCGCACCCGAATCGGAATCAACGCGGGCAGAGAAATCCTCCACGTGAACACAACGAGCGACACCTGCAGCAGCAGGCAAACCGCGATCAGCGCGTAATCGAAATCCGACGCCCCCTGACGCAGCGATTCGGCGACAGCTTGCACCCGGCTCGCCGCCGAACGCGAGGGAACCGAAGCAATTCGCGCCGAAACCAGCTTCGCGCCATTCAGCTTGCTGACGCGCGAGAACGAGTACGACGAAGGATGATTCGCGACTTCCGCCGAAGCGGCGCCCATCACCAGCAATGCAAACAAAGCCGCCACGCTGATCGTGATCAGCGTGCCGCGCTCGGTCCTGATGGCAGGGGGCATCCGCTCCCAGTGTAGCGCAAGTAGGTACATTGCTCCCGTCCACAAAACCACCCGCTCCCGAAGAAGCGCGCAGCACCAACAATTGCGGCAGTCGAAATCAATTACTTACAAGGTGGTTCATGGAAGGTGAG
>JAYVTO010000112.1:0-12540 GCA_043788745.1 Acidobacteriaceae bacterium | reverse complement strand
AGCGCAGCGATGTCCAGCGATGTCCAGCGATGGCTGCAATCGGAGAATCCGGGGTTGGAGTTGGTTCACCCGAATGCGGCCGGAATCGATATCGGAAATCCCTTCCGGCCCCGCGGAGGGAATACGGCCGATCCGGGCCATTTGGAGGTTGCGCGGCCGGCATGTACGTACAGGAAGCGTCGCGCTGAGAAGTATTGAAAACACAAGTATCAGCCCGCAGTCACGAGATGAGTTTCTGGCGAGAGAAAGCACCCTGAAAGGTGTCGAATATCGGCAGCAGTAGGGCGGGCCGGCGGCTGGCGCGCCGCCGGGTTCGCTCCCGTTTGTCGGCCCGCTGGGCGGCCAGATTATTGGTTTCCATGGCGTAAAGAGCGGCGCAGGCGCAGGCAACCCGCACAACGCCGTCTTCTACTACGATTTCCAATCCGGATTAAATACTCCGCTGATCGACAGCGGGAGCGCCGGCGTAGGGCATTTCGACACGGTCCTCGTTTCTGGCAAGTCCTTGTTTCTGGCGGACTTTTCGACGACGGGTTTCGTGGACAACGGCGGCGTCGGTGGCGGCGCAATCTATCAGTTTGACTTCAGCGTCCCCGAGCCGGCAACGTTCGGACTGGCCGCCGCCGCACTCCTTGCAGGCCTTCTGCTCCGGCGCGCAAGCAACCGTTCCGAATCCCCCGGCCGGTAAGCACGCCCCCCCCTGCAAGACCTGCTAAAATACAGGGTTGGCAGCGTTTCTGCGGCCGTTCAGCGTCCACCGTCCGCGGACAGTTTTCAGGAACGCCCATCCCGCCAGTCATCGACTAGGAGCTACGTTTGGCAGATCAAGAGAACCAGATTCCCCTTCCGCCCGCGGGTGGCGGGGGTGACGGGTCGAACCGGCAGCATACGCCGGTCAATATCGAAGACGAAATGAAGAAGTCGTACCTCGATTACGCCATGAGCGTGATCGTGGGACGCGCCCTTCCCGATGTCCGCGACGGCCTCAAGCCGGTCCACCGCCGGATTCTGTTCGGCATGCACGAGATGGGCTTGCACTACAACCGGCCCACGCGCAAGTGCGCCAAGATCGTCGGCGACGTCATGGGTAAGTATCACCCCCATGGCGACTCCGCGATTTACGACGCGTTGGTGCGTATGGCGCAGCCGTTCTCGATGCGCTATCCGCTGATCGATGGCCAAGGCAACTTCGGTTCGGTTGACGGCGATCCGCCGGCCGCGATGCGCTACACCGAGGCGCGGCTTTCAAAGATCGCTGCCGCGCTGCTCGAAGACATCGACAAAGAAACCGTCGATTTCCGTTCGAATTACGACGACAACGAAGTCGAGCCGGAAGTGCTGCCCACGCGCCTTCCGAACCTGCTGATCAACGGCAGCTCCGGCATCGCCGTCGGCATGGCCACCAACATTCCGCCGCACAATCTCAGCGAGATTGTCGAAGCGACCATCTTGATGGTCCAGCAGCCGAATACGCCCTTCGAGAAAATTCTTGAGATCGTCAAGGGCCCGGATTTCCCCACCGGCGGACTCATCCTCGGCCGCCAAGGGATCTACGATTACTTCACGAAAGGCCGCGGATCGCTCAAAATCCGCGCACGCACGCGGATCGAGCCCCTCGGCAAAGATCGCGAGTCGATCATCGTCGACGAGATCCCCTATCAGGTCAATAAGGCGCGCCTGATTGAAAACACCGCCGCCCTCATCAACGACAAGAAGATCGAAGGCATCTCCAACATCCGCGACGAAAGCGATCGCGACGGCATGCGCATCGTCTTCGAACTGAAGCGCGGCGAGCAGTCCGAGGTCATCCTCAATAACCTCTATAAGCAGACCCAGATGCAGGTCAGCTTCGGCGTCATCATGCTGTCCATCGTCAATGGACAACCCCGCGAACTCGGGATCATGGATGTCATCCGCCGCTTCATCGACCACCGCGTCGATGTCGTGCGCCGCCGCACGGATTACCTGTTGCGCAAAGCGCGCGAGCGCGAGCATCTGCTGATTGGGTTCCAGAAAGCGCTCAATCAACTGGATGCCGTCATCGCGCTGATCCGCGCGGCCCGCAATCCGAAGGAAGCGCGCGAGGCCCTGCAAGGCCTGGCCTTCTCCGAAGCGCAGCTCGAAGCCATCAAAGTGGCCGGTGGATCGGGCATCGTTTGGGACTTCAGCGAGCGCCAGGCGCAAGCCATCATCGAACTGCAACTCCAACGCCTCACCGGCATGGAGCAGCAGAAGATTCTCGACGAACTCGCCGAGATTCAGCGCATGATCGCCGAGTACCTCGAAATCCTCGGTTCCGACAAGGTTCTTCGCGCCGTCATTGTGAAAGAACTGAAGGAAGTCCAGAAGGACTTTGGCGACAAACGCCGCACCGACATCATCGAGGATATGGGTGAGATTCGCCTCGAAGACCTCGTTCAGATGGAGGACGTCGCCGTCACTGTCACCCGCGGCGGTTATCTGAAGCGCACCGCTGTCGACACCTATCGCCGCCAAACGCGCGGCGGCAAGGGCCGCATCGGCATGGGCACGCGCACGGAAGACGTCGTCGAACACCTGGTGATCGCGTCCACGCACGCCTACCTCATGTTCTTTACGACGAAGGGCCGCGTGTTCTGGCTAAAGATCTACGAGATCCCCGACGCCGGAACCACGGGCAAGGGCAAAAATGTTTCGAGCCTGATCAACCTCCAACCGGACGAGGAAGTGAAAGCCTTCCTGGCCGTCAAGGAGTTCGTGCCTGGCAAGTTTATCGTGATGGTCACCCGCAAAGGCGTCATCAAGAAGTGCGAACTCACCGAGTTCGACAACCCGATGTCGCGCGGCATCATCGCACTTTCGCTCGACGAAGGCGATGAACTGATTGCCGCTCGCCTCACTGCGGGCGACAACTTCATGTTCCTCGGCACCTACGAGGGCATGGCGATCCGCTTCACCGAAGACGAAGTGCGTCCCATGGGCCGCCCCGCGCGCGGAGTCCGCGGCATGGATCTGGGCGAAGGCGATTACCTCGTTGGCGCGGAAGTCGTCGAGAAGGATGGACTGATTCTCTCGATCTCCGAACACGGCTACGGCAAGCGCACGCCGCTCAAGGATTACCGGCTCACGCATCGCGGCGGCAAGGGCGTTATCAACATGAAGACCACCAACAAGGTCGGCAATGTGATGGCGATCCTCTCCGTCAAGGAAGACACCGATCTGATGATCATCACCAAAGAAGGCAAGATCATCCGCATCGAATCCGGCGAGATCCGCCAGGCGGGCCGGTCGACGCAAGGCGTTCGGCTGGTACGCATGGAAGACAACGACGCCGTCGCCGCTGCCTGCGTCATTCCCTACAGCGAGGGCACAGAGCCTGATCAGGGCGATTTGCCGATCGAGTAGGCCTTTTGGGTTCAATGGGTTGCAAGCGTCACCCGATACGCCTCTGCCTAATCTACCGTGGTATACAATAGTTCTACCACGGTAGATCATGGCCTTAAACATCAAGAACGAAGACATTCATCGGGCCATCTCCGAGTTGGCAAAGCTTCGCCAGGTTTCATTGACCCAAGCGGTAGGCGACGCCGTCCAGAAAGAGCTCGACCGCGAGAGGCAGCGCCGTACCGGCATGGCGGAGCGTCTCTTGCAAATCGGGCGCGAATGCGCCGCACGTATGCCTCCGGAGCTGCGCTCTTCCGATCACGGTGAAATGCTTTACGACGAGCGCGGATTACCAAAATAATTATGGTGATCGACACGTCGGCCTTGCTTGCGATTCTCTTGCACGAACCAGACGCGATCTCGTACGCTCGCGCCGTCGAACGCGCGGAGGCCGTCCACCTCTCAGCGGCGAGCTACTTGGAGGCAGGGATCGTGATCGACAATCGGCAGGATCCGATCGCGAGCCGAAAACTGGATGCCCTGTTGGACGAGGCCGGAATCACGATCGAGCCCGTGACTGCCGATCACGCCAAGCTCGCCCGGGCCGCGCATCGGGATTTCGGCAAAGGCAGGCACCGCGCCGGACTCAATTTTGGAGACTGCCTCAGCTATGCCCTGGCGCAGAGTTCCGGCGAGCGCTTACTGTACAAGGGCGATGATTTCCTTCGCGCCGGACTGGCGAACGCGCTCGACGATCGACCATCCGGCGAACACTAGGTGCAAACGCAGCTAGTCGACTGAGTGGCCCTTGCTCCGCTTCAACGCCCCAGGCAGATCCACCGAAACGCCCACCGTCACCCCGATTCGCGGGCTCGCCACATAGCGTCCGGCAATCACACCGAAATCGAACGTCATCCCCTCGCGCACCGTGTACTGCCCGCCCAACGTTGTCTGCAACTGACTCTTCGAGAGCCCGTCGTTGTTGGTGTAACCGCCGTAGACCTCAATCCCGAACGCCCACTTCGGAGTGAACTCGCGCACCAACGACGCGCCGCCGGTATACACGCGGCCACGCGTCCCCTGAATACCGATAACTCCCGTGCTCGAGTTGCCGGAGAAGATCAACCCCGAATTGACGGTCAGGCGCGTTGCCGCGGAGAGATGCTTCTGCGCAATGAGGTTGAGAGCGTAGTCAGAGAGGCCCGACCCCAATTCCTTGTCGGTATTTCCGGTCGGAAACTCCACATAAAACGTCGCGCTCAGCGCTGGCATTCGCGAACCGGCCGCCTCTTTGTGAAAGTTCCACTTGATGCCCATGTTCGTATCGCCGATGCCGGCCGACGTGGCGAGCAAGCTGTCCGCCGCACGGAAAATACCCAAAAACGGGGAATCGAAGTCGATTTCGAGGTTGAACGGCAGGCCGTAGTTGATCTTGAAGTTCGCCGTATTCTGGCGCAGGTTCGGGAACTGCGCACGCTGTAGCAAGTCCATCTCGTTGAAGAACTCGACATGCCATGCACCGCGATCCGTAACGGCGGTGTCGTCCGTAATAAACGGCTGCTGCGCGGACACGCGCAGAGCGGCGCAGCCCAACAGCATTGTTAGAACGAAAGATCGTGGCAGCACGCGAGCATTAGGATAGCGAAAGCAAGCAGCGTCCCGCTATCATGAGACTACATGGCCGCATTGATCCAACTCGGGCCCGTCGACGTGAACGCCGCCCTGCCTAAGCAGGAACTCCTGTTGGAGATTCTTCGCGCCATGGAACGCGTCGCTGTCGCATACTCCGGCGGCACCGATTCCGCCTATCTCGCCTGGGCCGCGCACCGGGCGCTCGGCGACCGCGCCGTCGCCATCACGGCCGACTCCGCCTCGCTTCCCCGCTCCCATCGCGAAGACGCCGCCGCCTTCGCCCGCGAATGCGGCTTCCGCCACGAGTTTATCGTCACCAACGAATTCGACAATCCCGATTACATCAAGAACGATAAGGATCGCTGCTTTCACTGCAAGGACGAACTCTTCACACAGCTCGCAACGCTCTGCGCCGAGCGTGGAATCGAGAACGTCATCTACGGCGTGAACGTCGACGACCTCGGCGACTACCGTCCTGGGCAGCGCGCCGCGAAGTTGCACGGCGCCAGGGCCCCGCTTGTCAATGCCGGACTCACCAAGCGGGAGATTCGCGAACTCTCGCGCCTGGCTGGGCTCTCCACGTGGGATCGCCCCGCCGCCGCCTGCCTCAGTTCGCGCGTCCCCTACGGAACTCCCGTAACGCCGGAAACAATTCGCACCGTCGAAGTAGGCGAGGAATCGGTCCGCGCGCTCGGCTTCCGCCAGTTCCGCGTACGCTTCCACGGCGATCTCGTGCGCATTGAGATTGCACCGGAAGAACTGCCCAACGCGCTGACACCCGAAATCGCGCGGGCCTTCGCCGCGATCTTTAAGCCGCTCGGCTTTCACTACATCACGCTCGATCTCGAAGGCTACCGGCAAGGCTCTCTCAACGCGGCGCTTGCCGGAGCGGACAACGGCGTCACGCCAACCGCACCAGTCCCGATTCGATGATCCGCGAATCCTGCGTCAACAGAATCAGCCCGTGAACCGAAGCTGTGGCGACAATGATGCGATCGGCCGGATCTCCATGCAGGCTTCGACCCAGACTCGCCGACTCCGCGCCCACCGCTGCGGTCAGTGGCAGGATGTCAATCAGGGGATGATTTTCAATACTTGTAAGCATCGGCAACAGAGGCTCCAGCGAAGGTAGCCTGCCTGCCGCGCTCAGGGACGCGATCTCCCAAAGCGTGATTGCGCTGACGGACACGGGCGTACCGCGGCTGACCTGTTCCGCGAGGATCTTGGCGTGTTTCTTGTCCAGCTTTGCTGGCTCCGCCAGCCACCGGTACAGAACGTGCGTGTCGAGGAGGTACGCTTTTACTTCCAGTTGGCCTCCCACAGTTCTGAAGTATCATAGTGCACGATGTCGCCGATCGCTTTCACTTTGCCGGCCCACATACCACGCGGACTCTTTACGGGCGGTTCCGCTGCCTCGACCCGCGCGATCGGCTTCCCTCGCTTCGTCACAATAATCCGCGTCCCCGCGCCCGCTTCATCGAGCAGCCGCAAACACTCCGCCTTGAACTTCGTCGCTGGCACCACAATCTGCTTCATGGCCTCAGTTTAGCATCTGACCACCTAAGTGGTCAGATTGAAAAGCTCACCCGCATCACCCTCTTAAAAATACCCCTGCGCGCTGTGATATGATCCGCTCGCATTGCAATTTCATTACTACGGAGTCACCAAGCCGTGAGAGTCTACGAAGGAACTGAAATTCGAAATGTCGGTCTGGTCGGCCACGGCCATTCAGGCAAGACATCCTTGACTTCGGCCCTGCTGTACACATCCGGGGCCGCCACCCGATTCGGAAAGGTGGACGAAGGCACCGCGCCCACCGATTACGACGAAGAAGAAATCGCCCGCAAGATTACCATCTCCACCTCGCTCGCCTACGCCGAGTGGAAGAAACACAAGATCAATCTCCTCGATACGCCCGGCTTCAACCTCTTCATCTACGACGCGAAATCCGCGCTCGTCGCCGCGGACTCCGCCTTCGTCACCGTGGACGGAATCGCCGGCGTCGAAGTACAAACCGAAAAGGTCTGGCGCTTCTGCGAAGAGTTCGACCTGCCGCGCGCCCTCGTCGTCAACAAACTGGACCGCGACCGGGCCAGCTTCGACCGGGCCGTTGAAAGCATCCACACCAACTTTGGGCGCGCCGCCGTGCCGATCCATCTTCCCATCGGATCCGAACGCGACTTCAAAGGCATCGTCGATCTCGTCACGATGAAGGCGTACACGTACACGCCGGATGGCGACGGCAAAGCAAAGGAATCCGAGATCCCCGCCAGCCTCGCCGCCGAAGCCCAAGCCGCTCACGAAGTGCTTGTCGAGATGGCCGCCGAAGGCAACGACGCGCTGCTCGAAGAATTCTTCGCCGAGGGCACACTGCCGATCGAGCACATCATCGACGGACTCCGCGACGGTGTGCGCGAGCATCGCATCTTCCCGATCCTGTGCGCCTCCGCGGTGCACAACATCGGTACCGACCTGCTGCTCGACTTCGCCATCGAGTACTTCCCCGCCCCCGTTGATCGCGGACCGTTCGGTGCGAATCACAACGGCCAGCAGGTTCAGCGCGCCGTCAAGGATTCCGACTCCGCCGCCGCGTTCGTTTTCAAAACCGCAGCCGACCCGTTCGCGGGCCGCGTCACCTACTTCAAAGTGATGTCGGGCGTCATCAAAAACGACGCCCCTCTGGTGAACTCGCGCACCACCCAACCAGAACGGATCGCGCACGTCTCCATCGCCATGGGAAAGACCCTCACCGCGATCACCGAACTCAAGGCAGGCGACATCGGGGCGGTTGCGAAGCTCAAGGACACCCTCACCGGCGACACGTTGTACGACAAGAGCTACGCTGTCGACTATCCGCATGTCGAACTTCCCGAGCCCTCCATCGCCTACGCCATCTCCGCCAAGACCCGCAACGACGAAGATCGCATGGGCAACGCGATCCACAAGATTCTCGAAGAAGACAAAACGCTCCGCTTCTATCGCGATCCGCAGACGAAGGAATTCCTGCTCGCCGGTAACGGGCAACAGCATGTCGAGATCATTTGCAGCCGCTTGAAGAAGCGCTATAGCGTCGACGTCGAACTTCACGCGCCGAAGATTCCGTATCGCGAAACCATTCGCGGCACCGCCGACGTCCAGGGCCGCCACAAGAAGCAAACCGGCGGTCACGGCCAATTCGGCGACTGCTGGATCAAGTTGGAGCCGCTTCCGCGCGGCGAACAGTTCCTCTTCGCCAACGACGTCTTCGGCGGATCCATTCCCAGGAATTTCATCCCTGCTGTGGAAAAAGGCATCATCGAAGCGGCGGCCAACGGCTATCTCGCAGGCTACCCGGTGGTCGACTTCAAAGTCAGCCTCTACGACGGCAGCTATCACGACGTCGACAGTTCGGAAATGTCGTTCAAGATGGCCGCGCGCAAAGCGTTCAAAGCGGCCATGGCGCTGGCCAAACCCGCGCTCCTCGAACCCGTCATGAAGGTGGAGGTACAATCGCCGGTCGAGTACGCCGGCGACCTCATGGGCGACATGAACGGCCGCCGCGGCCGTATCTCCGGCATGGACACCAAGGGCGCAACCCAGATCATCCGCGCCCAGGTACCGATGTCCGAAATGCTGACCTATCAGAACGACCTCATCTCGATGACGCAAGGCCGCGCGACCTTCCACATGGACTTCGACCACTATGACTTCGTGCCCGGACTGCAGGCGGAGAAAATCATCGCGGCGGCGAAGGCTGCCAAGGCCGGTATTGAGGAGGAAGAGGAGTAGTAAAAGAAGCCACCTGCAAGGTGGCTTCTTTTACTGCAGCGTGAGGAGAAGAGCAGCCTTACTTTTTCTTCAGCGGCCTAATGATCCGCACCCGAGCCTCGAGCTGCGTCGCTTCCTTCTTCCGCTTCATCTTCTTCAGCAGCGAAATATAGTCCGTAATCGTATCGAACAACATCGCCGGCGGCGGATCGCTCGCGCCAATCGACGGCTTACCCTTCCCGAGAAACAGGTTGCGCTTGTCGAGAATCGAAATCGAAAGCTTGTACAGGCTGTCCGCTTCCGCATCCCGATTGCGCGACGCGCACAACGCTGCCAACGCATTCAAGCTGATCGCCGTTTCCGCCTCGCGCGACGAGAGAATCTGCCGGAACAGCGGCTCCGCCTCCGACTGACGCCCTTGCGCCGTATAGATCTCTGCAATCCTGCCCAGGTTCGCCTGCGTCTGCGGATTCGTTGCGCCTAACGACTTGTTTCGAATATACAGCCCGCGCTCGTAGCTCAACAGCGCCTCAGGATACTTCTTCTGCTCGAACAGCAACTGCCCGATCTGATCGAGATTCGACACGACCTCCGGATTCGACGGACCGTAGGCGCTCTCGCGGATCGCCAGCGCCCGGCGCCACGTGCTCTCCGCAGCCACCGGCTTCTGCTGCTGCTGATACACCTCGCCCAGGCTGTCAAGCGACCCGAGCAGCAGCGGATCGTGGATCCCTTTCGCCTTTTCGGTAATCCGGATCGTCCGCTCGAGCAGCGGCTGTGCCTCGGCATACTTGCTATCCATCGCAAGCAGGCTTGCCAGTAATTGCAGTGTCGGCACGATCTCCGTGTTCTCGCCTTGCCCGTTGCGCTCGAGCGTCTGCACCGCGCGCCGCGCTGCCAGTTCTGCTTGCGGATACTTCTCCATCGCCGAATACAGGCGTGCCAGCTTATCCAGCGCCGGAATCACTTCGTTGCTCTGCTTGCCCTTTGACACTTCGAGCACCTGCAGCGCCCGGGCGTAATAGCTTTCCGCCAGACCGTACTTCGTCTGCGCGAAATTCACCCGGCCCAAATCGTTGAGGTCGCGCACAATCTCCGGACTGTTGAGGCCGAAAATATGCTCGCGCTCTTCCAGCACCTTTACGAACAGCTTCTCCGCCTCGCCGTAGCGGCTCTGGGCCGACAGCGATTCTGCCTGCTCGCGCCACTCGGCGATGACGCGGCTGTCCACCGTCGTGACGCCGCGGGCCGATTGAATATCCGAAGTCGCGGCAACTGGCTTGTCCACCACCGCCGGCTTATCCCATGTCACCGGCGCAGCCGGAAGCTTGTCCGAAACGGCGCTCGCCGCAGCCGGCTTCGGCGTCGCCGGCTTCACCACCGGTTTTGCTACCGCCGGCTTTGACGGCAGTGGCGTGCCGGGCGGCGGCTTCAACGCCTTCTTCGGCCCCAATGCCGGATCGGAGTAGGGCGCTGAACTCTGCGCAATCCCATCCACCGAGATCGTACCGAACAATACCAGTGCGACCGCGCACGTGGCGAACCTGTTTTTTTTGTCGAAAAGGGCAGACATGGTTTGGGCCTTGTCTTCGTCCATCGGCAGGAGCCCGGCAAAGGTTCATGGCCAGATCGGAAAACGGTACTGCGTGCGTCCAAGTAACCCATCGCTCGTCTCACCAGCCTGGAATATTCACCCCACACAATGAGCCATTCGCCACATGCCAAATGCTTTCTGCCAATTCCACCCCACACTCGAACAACCCGCATGGTAGCCTTCTCTGAAGGACAGCAGGCAAGGACTACCCACCGGGTTTCATGCACAGTAGGCTCCGCCGCTACGGTCTCATCCTCGGACTTTGGACCTTCTATGGCCTCGTTATGGCCGCGATCGTCTACTACCGCTCGCTGATGACCGCCCGGCATCCTTGGACCTGGTCGAGTGCCCTTCTCAGCGAGATCAGCTACGCCTACATTTGGGCGGTCGCGACCGAGCCCGTCCTGCTGCTTGCCGCCCGATTTCCCATAACCGGACGGCGTTGGCTTGTGAACACCGCGCTCCACCTCAGCTTCTCCGTCGTCATCGGAATCATCACCAAGACCATTTGGCTGGCAACCGTGGCGCCCCACGTGTACACCAACATGAAGCCCGGGTTCGATTTCCTCACGCGGCTCCAAATGACTTCCAGCCTCGACTTCGGCGTCATGAACTACTTCCTCGTACTGCTGTGCTTTTACATGATGGATTACTACAGCCGGTTTGAGCAGAGCCGCTTGCGCACCGTCCAGCTCGAAGCCCAACTCGCCCGCTCTCAACTCCAGGCGCTCAAGATGCAGTTGCACCCGCACTTTTTGTTCAATACGCTGCACGCCATCTCCGAACTCGTCCACGAAGATGCCTTTGCCGCCGAACGGATGATCGCCAAGCTCAGTGATTTCCTGCGTCTCACGCTCGATCACGCCGCGGTACCGGAAGTAACCCTGCGCGAAGAATTGGACTTCGTCGCCCGCTATCTCGAAATCGAAAAGATGCGCTTTGAAGAGCGCCTGCAAATCGAATACGCGCTCGACCGCACCACGCTCGACGCTCGCGTCCCCAACTTGATTCTGCAACCCCTTGTCGAAAACGCCCTCAAACACGGCCTCGCACGGCAATCGAGAGTCGGCCTCCTGCGCATCGAGTCCCACCGCTCGCCCGGTATTCTCGCTCTCCGCATCTTCGACAACGGACCCGGCTTCGATCCCACGACGAAACCCTTGCGTCAAGGCGTCGGATTGAACAACACCAGAGAACGATTGGAGCGTCTCTACAACGGGAACCATCTTTTTGCTCTCGCGAACGTGGCAACCGGTGGTTTCGAGGTGACAATTCAAATTCCATTCCGTCTAAGAGCCGACCCGTGATTACACCAACACCAAACCACGACGTAATTATGCACGATCAACGCCCGTCGGCATCGCGCAGTGTCCCAGTTGTGTCGAATACGGACACCATCCGTACGCTCATCGTCGACGACGAGCGCCTCGCGCGCCGGCGCCTCCGCCGCTTGATTTCGACCCACGGAGGATTCGAAGTCGCGGGCGAATGCGCGGGCGGCGAAGAGGCCGTCGAATTTCTGCGCCAACGAGACGTCGACCTCATCTTCCTCGATGTCCAAATGCCCGACCTCGACGGCTTCGCCGTGCTCGAAAAACTGGGTACCAAGCAGAATGGCGCCGCCCGTGATCTGCCCCTTGTCGTCTTCGTCACGGCCTACGACGAGCACGCCCTGCGCGCCTTCGACGTGCACGCCTTCGACTATCTCTTGAAGCCCTTCGACCCGGCGCGTTTCGCAAAAACGGTGGATCGGGTTCGCGCGGCGATCTCGAAACAAAACCAACCTGAATCCCGCGACTCCCAATTTAGGGACCTGTTGCAAGAGGTCCGAACCCGCCCCGTCCCCTCCACGCGATTTGCGATCAAGACGCCAGGCCGCGTCTTCTTCGTCCGCCAGGAAGAGATCGACTGGGTCGAGGCCGCCGACAACTACGTCTGCCTGCACGTCGGGAACGACACACACTTGCTGCGCGAAACCATGAACTCCATCGAGACCCGTCTCGATTCCGAACGCTTCGCGAGAATCCACCGCTCGACCATCGTAAACCTCGACCGAGTGAAAGAACTCCGCCCTTGGTTCCACGGAGAATATGTCGTCGTGCTCCGCAACAACGCCGAACTCACGCTAAGCAGAAGCTACCGCGACAGAGTCCTCGGAATCCTGAACGCAACCTAACAGCGATGCCCGGCACCCGGCAGGTCGG
>JAYVTO010000111.1:0-26079 GCA_043788745.1 Acidobacteriaceae bacterium | reverse complement strand
CCGACACGCTCACCTGTCCGCCCGGCCGATTGAACTTGATGGCGTTCGCCACAAGGTTCAATACTACTTGTTCGAGCCGCAGACGGCTGCCAGATGCACAGACGTTCTCGATCGTGTCGCGCACCAGGTTCACATCGCGGATGCGCGCTTCCGACTCGACGATCAGGAGAGCTGCATCTAGAACGGCGGGTACGGAAATGATGTCGGGCTCCGGAGCATCGCCGCCGGTCTCGAGTTCCGACAGCACCAGCAGATCCGCCGCGATGCTGTTCAGCCGGATCGCGTTCGTGCGAATGATTTCGACAAACCGCTCCTTGTTCGCCTCGTCGTCAAGGCCGCCGTCGAGGAGGGTTTCCGCGTATCCGATAATCCCCGCAAGCGGCGTACGCATTTCGTGCGAGACGTTCGCTACGAAGTCCTTCCGTACTTGCTCCAGGCGCTCGATGTCGGTTGTGTCGTGAAAAAGCGCGATCGCGCCGCGGCCTGCCGACGTGGCCAGTGGCGTCGATTGCACGGCAAACACGCGCGGATTCTCGACGGACAGCTTGATGCGCAGTTGCTGCGGCGTGCCGGACTGCACAACCGACAACAGAAGATCGCGCAATTGCGGATCGCGTACCAGTTCGAGCAGAAGCAATCCTTCGAATGCGCCGCCGCGCGAGCCGATTGCTCGCAAGAAAGCTTCGTTGCAGAACGTGACCCGAAGTTCCGGATCCACCGCCAACACGCCTTCCGCCATACTCGACAGAATCGCCTCCCGCCGCGCCGATTCAAAGCTCAGGCGGTCCAGTAGACGCCGCAATTCGCCTGCAACCCCAGCCAGTGATCGTTCGAGCGAAGCGAGGTCGTCGCCCGCCTCGTCCAGCGCGACTTCCTGCGTCGCGCCTTCGATCATGCCTGCCGCGATTCGCTTCAGCCGTCCAACGCGCAGGCCGAGCGAGCGCGAAATCAGGTAGGCGATCGCCAGCGCGAGCATCGACGACGCAAAGCTGATTGCGAATACCCACGTTCGCAGCCCGGCGCCCGCTGTACCGGAGTCAATCGGGACGCTCAGCCTCAGCACAGCCACGCGGCTGTCACTTGCCGGAAGCGCGATCGCAAACGCCGCTGCCCGGCTGTCCGCGGAACTGCCCGTTTGCTGCCGCAGAGCCTGTACCACTTCCGGCCGCTGCGCCTGATTCTCGTACGTTGCGCCGTCTTTCGTCGAATCAGCGAGCACCTGTCCGGACCCATCCAGCAGCGTCACGCGCGATTGTGTTCGCCGCGCGGCCTCATCGACCCAACGTTGAAAGTCGGCTGCCGACAGCTTCGCGGCTTCGCTCGACAGCAGCCGTCCGGCGATAGCGACTCGACCCTGCGCACGAGCCGTCTCTTCGGCGGCCAGCCAATGCCGCAACTGCGTATCCACAAGAAGGAGCGTTGCCGCGATCATCGCCAGCGCGATAAACAGCAGGCGGCGAAAAATCGTTCTTGTCATCCGATATCCCTCCGCACAACCGCTGTCGCGGCGTCGCGAAATCTACTGCGTGACTAGTTCTTCACGCACACCCATCTGCCGCAGGCAACGATCAATCCACTGCTTCGTCAGTTTTTCCTGCACTCCGTTCTGCGACAAACGCGTCCGCAGATTTGCCCAGTCTACCTGATCGAGATTCTGATCCTGATTGAAGCACGAAAAGACGACCGTCTCTTCACCCGTCACCGGATCCTTGTGCTGCTGCAGGCACTGTGCGCAGATCTCTTTCATCATGCATTGCATCGGAGAATTGATGCTGCCGATTGCCTTGTGGTCCGGCTTCAGGAACGGAGCCAGCGTCGTATGCCGGGCTCGCGCGACGGCACCCATCATTGCGTCCGAACCAATAACCACCAGCCGGTCCACCGCATGCAGCGAGATCGCCGTGTCGTCGAAATCGCCGCGCCCGTACGCCGCGATCGCTTCGACAATGTTGCCGACGAACGCCTTGTCCTGTACCCGCCCCGGTGTAAAGCCCGGAGCCTCGTCGCAGCACCAGACAACCACGTCACCCGCCTTCTCGATCTCTTCGACCTTGTAGCGATCGATGATCTTCTTGTAGCCCGCGAAGTAGATGGTCCGCGATCTACTGGCCCGCAGTTGCTGACCGATCGAGAACAACACCGCGTTCCCCAATCCGCCGCCGATCATCAACACCGTTTCTTGGCCCGGCGTCTCTGTCGCCGTCCCCGTGGGACCCATCAAAATAACGGGCTCGCCCGGCTTCAGCAGAGAGCACAAATCGGAAGAGCCGCCCATCTCGAGCACAATGGTCGACAACAGCCCGCGCTCGCGATCCACTGACGCTCCGGTCAACGCGAGGCCTTCCATTGCCAGAATCGTGCCGTCAACCTGCGGCGCAACCGTTTCGTAATTCTGCAAACGATAGAACTGTCCCGGCTCGAACGCCCGAGCCGCCATCGGCGCCTTCACCACCACCTCGATGATTGTAGGCGTCAGCCGCTCGAAGGAATGCACCGTTGCGCGCAGCTCTTCGTTCAGCGTCGCCATCAGTACGGACGGCGGCGGCGCAACAGCGGTCTGCTTCGCCAACAACCGGGAAATCACCGGATACCCTTGCTTCGCACTGGCCATCGCTTTCACGACATTGCCCGCGAACGACGGATGCAGATCGCCAAAAAAGCTGATCCCGCGCTTGTCCTCGCGAATCGATAGCAGCACCCGCGCGTCCTTCGGCTTCGCCACTCTCTCCGGCTTCACGGTGTTCCCTTCGTCGTCAACAGCGCGGAACCACTTTCCATCGAGGAACACATTGTTCGGATCTTCGCGCCCCAGCACGGTATTCGGCTGCGTACCGGCCGCTACCAGAATCGACTTCGCCGCCAAGCGAACGGCATCGCCCGTCCGCGACATCTTCCCGGTTTCTGGATCGAACACATGCTTGGTCACATGCAAGGCCGCCACGTGTCCGTAGCGATCCGTCTCGACTTCCTCGGGCGTCAGGCACTCCGCGAACCGGATGCCCTCTTGCAGTGCCAAGGCGACCTCTTCGTGGTTGAGCGTGTAGCTGGGAGAGTCGATCAACCGCCGGCGATACGCCACCGTGACGCCGCCCCACGCGTTCATCAGGCCCACCAGATCGGCCGGACGTCCCTCGCGAGCCGCCGCCGCCCTCTCGGCGCGAACCGCCTTCGCATGCGTGATAAACTCTTCCGCCGTTTCGGTCTCTTCCGCGCTCCATTGCGCGCGGACCGCTGCCCCGCCCTTCTCGCGCACCAGTACTTCGTGCCGCGTGAGGAACTTCTCAATCTGCACCAGGTAGTACGCCATCGACTCGGTTCCCGTGTCGATCGCCGTCAGCCCGCCGCCGATCACGAGAATCGGCATCCGCACTTGCAGATTCGCGACCGAACTCGATTTCGCCGCACCCGTCAGTTGCAGCGCCATCAGAAAATCCGATGCCTGCCGCACGCCGCGGGCCAAGCCGTTCTTCATCGGAATGACCGTCGGACGCCCTGCGCCCGCGCACAGAGCCACGTGATCGAAGCCCATCGCAAACGCGCTTTCGACCGTCAGTGTGCCGCCAAATCGAACGCCGCCGAACATGTCGAACTCGCGACGCCGCTCCAGCAGCAGCCGGATTACTTTCAGGAAATTCTTGTTCCAGCGAACGGTAATTCCGTACTCCGCGACGCCGCCGAAGCCCGCCATCACGCGATCGTCGAGCGACTCATACAGAACGTTGACGTCGCGAATCGGCCGGAACGGGACGCGGTCGCCGTTCGGCCGAACGCCGGAAATTGCTTCCGGCAGCGGCTCGATCTTCAATCCATCGACGCCCGCCACCGCATGGCCGTCGTTCATCAGATGATGCGAGAGCGTGAAGCCCGCCGGTCCGAGACCCACGACCAAAACCTTGTAGCCCGAAGCTGCCTTTGGAACCCATCGATCGAGATTCAGCGGATTCCAGCGCGTGAGCAAGCTGTAAATTTCAAAACCCCAGGGCAGTTCGAGCACATCTTTCAGCGCGCGCGTCTCCACCTGCGGAATGTCCACCGGTTCCTGCTTCTGGAAAATGCACGACTTCATACAGTCGTTGCAAATACGATGTCCCGTGCCCGCCGCCATCGGATTGTCGATCGTCGTAATCGCCACGGCGCCGATCGCGTTGCCGTTCTGCTTCACGACGTTCATCTCGGAGATCTTCTCGTCGAGCGGGCAGCCCGCAAGCGTCACGCCAAACACGCTCGACTTGAACGTGCCGTCTTTCTCCATCAACCCCGTCGAACAGCTATCTTTGCCCTGGTTGTGGCACTTGATGCAGTACTGCGCCTGATCGAGCGCGTGCGTCAGATCCATGCCTGCGTCCGTCAGGTGGAATCCTTCGCGATGCCGCAGCTTGTCTTTGCGCAACCCGATGCGCTCCACGCCGCCGTCGTTCGTGATCTCAATCTGAATCAAGTGGGCCGGATCCAGCTTGTGCGGAACCTTGAATAGAACGCCGTGATGGTGCTTCGCAATACCCGCCGGAGACAGCGCGGCCCAAGCCGCATACTGCGCAGCCAGATGCAACGGACGCTGGTGATCTTCTTCCGCCTCGAGCCAACGCGTTACGTGCTCGACGAAGCACTCCTCGGTCATCGGACCGTTGAACAGCGATTCCAACTCCGCGCCGATCGCCGCTCCGTCGATTGCCGTCGCCTGCTCTTTCGTAACTCCGCTGATCGCCTTCTTCTGGATGAACTTCCTCTTCAGTGCATAGAGCGGCGCCAGCGCGTGATGACGCGCCTGCAGCGCGTGCAGCTCTTTCGAAATCCCAAACAGGTCCGCAACGAAATCCTCGACATGCGGAGCCGCTTCAATGATCAACTCCGACTGCTGTTTGTTCGTCAGCGTCGCTGGATTCTGTCGCGCCGCGGCCAACCGCGCCGACAAGGCGGCATCGCTTGCGGTCAATTGCTCGCAGAAGGCAACGTCGAGGCGTACCAATCCTTCGCGTGTGTATAAGTCCTCAAAGGAGAACCCGAATTTCAAGTGGAGTGAGTCGGACAGATTTGACATGGGCGTAGCTCGGAAGAACCGCGATACGCGCCGGACAGCTTCAAATAGAACAAGGGAAAGGAAGCGAATTCCACCGGCGGATCGGCTGGTTAGAACCTTCAGTATATCAGCCAGCGTCGACCAGACCCGGCGCAACTCCCTCGTCGGCCGCCGCTCCCAGGAACGCTTCGTGCGAAGATTCGGAAGAGCCTGAGACGAACGGTCGGCCTTACTGTATGACTCCACGATGCATCGCCATGCTGATCGCCGCGCTGACCGCAAACGCGCTGCACGCCGCAACCTGCGAGTCCCTCGCCAGGCTGAAACTCCCCGGGACCACCATCACCAGCGCGACTCTCATAGCGCCCGGCCAGTTCACGCCACCTGCCGGATCGCCTGAGCCATTCAAGAAACTCCCCGCCTTCTGCCGCATCGCCGCTATCCTCAAGCCTGCGCCTGATTCCAATATCCAGTTCGAAGTCTGGATGCCCGAAACCAAATGGAACGGCAAACTCCAAGGCATCGGCAATGGCGGATTCGCGGGCTCCATTCAATACGGGACCATGGCCGGAACTGTCGCCCAGGGCTACGCCGTCGTCAACTCCGACACCGGTCACTCCGGCGGTATGGACGCCGTTTGGGCCTTAGGGCACCCGGACAAGCTTGTCGACTTCGGCTATCGCGCCGTGCACGAATCCACGGTGCGCGCGAAGGAAATCATTGCGGCCTATTATGGCAATGGCCCCCAACGGTCGTACTTCTCCAGTTGCTCGAATGGCGGACGCCAGGCTCTGATGGAGGCCCAGCGCTACCCTGCCGACTACGACGGAATCATCGCCGGAGCCCCCGCCAACGACTGGACGAACCTAATGTCCGGCTTTGCCTGGAATACGCAGGCGTTAACCGGCGAAGCCTACATCCCGCCGGCCAAGATCAAAGCCATTGAAACCGCGGCGCTTTCGGCCTGCGACGCGCGCGACGGACTTGTCGACGGGTTGCTCGATGAGCCCAACCGCTGCCGCTTCGATCCCAACGTGCTTCTGTGCAAGAACGGCGACAGCGACACCTGCTTGACCGCTCCGCAGGTCGCGGCGCTCAAGAAAATCTATTCCGGACCCATCACCGCCAAGCGCCGCCGCCTTTTCCCTGGCTATCCTCCTGGCGGCGAAAGCGAGAGGTTCTCCTGGGTCGGATGGATCACCGGCCACACCCCGGGCACCAGCGCGCAAGCGAGCTTCGCCAAACAGTTTTTCGCCAACATGGTCTTCGCCGATCCCAAATGGGACCCTGCCGCCTTCAACGTGAACAAAGACCCGCAAATCGCCCTGAAGAAAGCCGGCCGGATTCTCAACGCCACCGATCCCGATCTCTCCGCCTTCCACGCCCGCGGCGGCAAGCTTATCCTCTGGCATGGTTGGTCCGATCCCGCCATCGCCCCCGAACGCACCATCCAATACTTCAAAGCCATCGAAGCCAAGATGGGCGCGAAGAAAACCAGCGAGTTCGCGCGGCTCTATATGGTCCCCGGACTCCAGCACTGCGCCGGTGGCCCGGGACCCAATCTCTTCGGAGCCTACCCCGGAATCCCCAGCCCCGACCCGAAGTCGGACATGAGCGCCGCCCTCGAAAATTGGGTCGATTCGGGGGCGCAACCCGGGTCGATCATTGCCGTCAAGCTGGCGAGCGACATCGATCCGGCAAGCAAGGTGCTCCGAACCAGGCCGCTGTGCCCCTTCCCGCAACTGGCTCGCTACAAAGGCGCAGGCAGCCTGGATGACGCAGCGAACTTTACCTGTGAAGCCCCCAAATAGTCCCCCGAAGATTCTTGCGAAACGGTACGGTGCCAGCGTACGATAGCAAGCTATGCGGCTTTCTCGAATCTCCAGCGTCACCTGGCTCGGTCTCGCACTCTGTATTCTTTCGGCGGTACCGGCCAGGGGGCAGGCTCCCCCTGCGGCTGCGGCTCCCACTCCTGCGCGCGCCGCGACACCGACTCCGACTCCAGATCCAGGGGCGCAATCGAACGATCAGGTCCTGAAGGCTATCGACGATCTGATGTGGTATCAGAAGCTCGGCGACATCGCGGAGATCGACAAGATTGAGTATCCGAGCTTGCCGCCGCGGCGGAATCCGAATCCGACTGCGCCGGGAGCAGGCAATCCGCTGCTGGTGCATGCGTACACGTTCATCCCGAAGAAGCTCGATAAGACAAAGAAGCAGCCGTTTTTGATCCTGATTCATGGCGGAGTGCATTCGAACTTCAGCTCCGCGTCGGCGCACATCGTGCGCGAGTTGCTGGAGCAGGGCTATTCCGTGATTGCGCCGGATTATCGCGGCAGCACGGGTTACGGACGCGCCTACTACGAGCAAATCGATTACGGCGGCCGCGAAGTCGACGATGCGTATGCTTGCCGCGGGTGGATGCTCGAAAACTACGACTTCTTCGATCCGAAGCGAGTGGGTATGCTCGGCTGGAGCCATGGCGGCATGATCACGCTGCTGAACATCTTCCAGCACCCGGAAGATTTCGCCGTCGCCTACGCCGGCGTGCCGGTTAGCGATCTGGTGCTGCGGCTGGGCTACCAGACCGATCAGTATCGCGCACTCTACTCCGCACCCTATCACATCGGAAAGACGGTGCGCGAAGATATCGGCGAGTACCGCAAGCGCTCGCCGATTACGTACGTTTCGAAGCTCGCGACGCCGCTGCTGATTCACACGACTACTAACGACGAGGATGTGAATTTCATCGAGGTCCAGAGTCTGATCACGGCGCTGAAGGCCGAAGGCAAGAAGTTCGAGTACAAGATCTATCAGGCTGCCCCGGGCGGGCACACCTTTAATCGGCTTCACACAAAGGCAGCAAAGGAGTCGCGCCAGGAGATCTGGAAGTTCCTGGGGCAGCACCTGAATCCGGGGAAGTAGCCGGGGAGATTTCCGCGCGAAACCTCCGCTGGTCGAACTGGCCTTTCAACTTCTTGCTGTCTGAGGGTCTCAGATCTTCGCCGAGTGTCTCCATCGTCAGAATTACGCGCCGAAGAAACGTGCCAGGAAGAGCCTCGAACTCCTTCTGTGCGTTTTATCTCGACAGAATAGCCAAGGCACAAACGCAATCGGCCGCGTGTTTCTTTAGATCGATGAGGACAGTTTCTGTCCCTTGTTGTCGGTTAGGAACTGAACTCCGCGCATATTCTCACTGTCCTTCAACGGATGGCCCAAAACGATCTCCCGCTACGCGTGCTCCGCCAAATATACCTTCAGCCGCCCGACGCTCTTGCGGATCTGCGGCAGCCCTAACGCGAATAGCGTCACCGCCAGCGTCCGCCCGATCAGTCCGACCGCCAACAGCGACGAGCCGACCGCCTTCTCATCGTGAAACACCTTCTCGGTAAATAGTGCCACCGCCGTCGGACCCAGCCCGATGCCGATCAGGTTATTCACGAACAGATACAGCGACGACGCCTGGGCGCGCATGTTGTTCGGCATGATCTGCTGCATCGCCGCCGGCGCGCATCCGAAGGGGGCGGCGGTGAGGCCCGTTGAGAAGAACAGCAGAACCATGCCGAGCGTCGGATCCTGCGTTAGCAGGAACCAGGTCGCGATCGGGATATCGAGCAGGATCGCGTACATCGGCACACGCAAGTTCGCGTCTTCGATCCCGCGAGCGCGCATCCAATCCGCGAGGCGGCCTCCGGCCACGACACCAAGCACTCCGGCCGTCATGGTGATCACTCCGAAAACGATGCCCACCGAGCCTTCTTTCAATCCGAAGTGGCGCACAAAGTACGTCGGGATCCATGCCGCGGCGGCGTAGGTAGTGAACGAGACGAACGCGAAGCCGAAGTTGTGGCAGAGGAACGTCGGCAGGTTCTTCTTCACGTACGCCGCGACTTCGGAGAGGGGCAACTTCGCGGCGCCCGCCTTTACGCCCCGGCGAATTGGTTCTTTGAACGTGAACAGCAACGGCGCGAACAGTAGTCCAGGCAAGCCGACAATGAAGAAGATGAGTTGCCATCCCCGAATATCGCCGAGCAGCGGCAGTAGATAGCTGTCCTTTCCGGACGCCATATTCACCACGACACCGCCCAGAAGGAATGCCATGCCGGAACCGATGTAGATGCCGGCCCCGTACACACTCAACGCCGTGGAACGCATCTCCGGCCGAAAGTAGTCCGAGATCAGCGAGTAGGCAGAAGGCGACAGCGCCGCCTCGCCGACGCCGACGCCGACGCGGCACAGCAGCATCTGGCCGAAGTTACGAACCAGGCCGCAGCTTGCCGTAAACAGGCTCCAGGCGGCGAAGCCTAAAGCAATCAGGCCGCGGCGGCTCTTCGAATCGGCCAGACGACCCAGCGGAATCCCGAAGAACGTATAGAACACGGCGAACGTGAACCCCATCAGCAGGCTCATTTCCGTGTCCGAGATTCCAAGGTCGCGCCGTATCGGGCGCACCAGCAGGCTGAGGATCTGCCGGTCAATGAAGGAGAAGATATACACCAGCGTCAGCACGCCCACGACGTACCAGGCATATCCGACTGAGGGATACGGCGGTTCCGTCGTGGACGTTACAGCAGGCTCGGGCGGGTTTTGGGGTTCGTTTGGCACGGCCCGGTTAGCATATCGCGTTTGGGGTGCGCAGCAGCGGGCGTTTGGCGGAATCAGGCCATGTACTCCCGAATGTAGCGATTCACCAGATCCGGATGCTCGTGCGCGATCCAGTGCGTGCCTTCTGGAATCCGGCGAATCGTCAGGTTCGGAATGTACTCGTCGAGGCCTTCCAGATTGCCCGGCAGCAGCGCCTGATCCTTCTCGCCCCAGATTACGAGCGTCGGCACGCGAACCGCGAACATCGCCGGATCGGTACGGAACGAAGCCTCCGCGATGCCGTGTTCCGCCGACGGCGGCGCCAGCGGCGACGCCCGGTAGTAGTTGAGCCCGCCGACCAACGCGCCGGGCTGAGACCAAGCTTTGATGTACTCCGCCCGGACCGCGTCCGTCATCCAATCGCCGAACACCATACTGCCCAACCGCCGGTAGTTATCGCGCGGCAGAACCTCCTCCGCTTTTGGCGACCGGAAAAAGAGCATGTACTGGCTGGCCTGCTGTTGCGCTGGATTGTCGCGCAGTTCCCGGGCAAAGACGCCCGGGTGCGGCGAGTTCAAGATGATCAGCCGCTCCAGCCGATCGGGATGCGTCATCGCGAACGCCCATGCAACCGCCCCGCCCCAGTCGTGCCCGACCAGCGTGAACTTCGCGTCTGGATCGCCGAGCAGATGATCCGCCAGCGCGCGGACATCCTCAACCAGGAGGCGCGCCTTGTAGTTTTCCACGCCCTCCGGCTTGTCCGTCAGGTTGTACCCTCGCAAGTCCGGCGCGACCGCGAGATGGTCCTTCGAGAACTCGGCCAACTGGTTTCGCCACTCGTACCAGAATTCCGGAAAGCCGTGTAAAAACAACATCAGCGGGCCTTTTCCATCCGCTACGTAATGCATCCGGATTCCGTTGACTTCGGCGTATAGGTGTTCCATCGCGTCCAGTGTATCCTCCCGCTCACCGCCACCGCCGAAGCCGCTAAGGTTTTGTAGCCAACATGCCGATCACCTTCCCGATGGGAAAAGATGCACGCCGCCACGGTCGCTTCACCTACCAGGGGCCGTTTACGCTCCACTGGACCGACGACCGTGGGCAGGCGAAGTTCGCGACAGCTCGCTGCTTTGACATTTCCGAATCCGGCGTCCGCCTGGAATGCCCGGAACCGCTTCCGCCTCGCACTTATGTAGTCCTTCGCGCCGATCGTATCCGGTTTACGACGAATGCCTCAGTCCGCTACTGCAATCGCTACGTCGGCAAGTACATCATCGGATTCGAGTTCAGCGCGCCGAGCAAGAGTATCGAGAACTCTGTAAGACGCGACTCGGAACTGGTGGCGCAGTAGCCTTCTCCGATCAATTCTTTCCATCCACCTCATAAAAATCTTTGCGGGCTGCCCGCGCTAAGGGATGCCTATACTAGGGGCGTATCTCGTCGCTTGCCGCGTCGCCCCCGCAAGGAGTTTCATGCCCAGGCAGTTATCGATCTGGATCTTCATATTGGCCGCCGCGATTCTTCCGTTATCGGCCTACGCCCAAACCACGCCGGACCTCGAAAAACGCCTGGCCGCGCTCGACGCCGCCACGAAAGCCGCCCAATCCGCGGGCGACAACGCCTGGATGCTGGTCAGCGCCGCTTTGGTCCTGATGATGACCGGCCCCGGACTCGCGCTCTTCTATGCAGGCCTGGTCCGGCGCAAGAACGTGCTTGCGACCATGATGCATAGCTTCGTGCTGATGGCCGTCGTCACCGTGCTATGGGCGATCTTCGGATACAGCCTGGCATTCGGCGAAGGCAACGCGTTCTTCGGCGATCTCCGGTACGCCTTTCTCGCTGGCGTCGGCGCAGCGCCAAACGCCGACTATGCCGGGACCATTCCGCAGCAGACCTTCATGATCTATCAGCTGATGTTTGCGATCATCACGCCCGCCTTGATCTCCGGCGCGTTCGCGGAGCGCATGCGCTTTTCCGCGATGCTTCTATTTAGTGCGCTCTGGCTGACCATCGTCTACCTGCCGATGGCCCACATGGTTTGGGGGAAAGGCGGATTGCTGAACGCAACGCTCGGCGGCAAGATTCCGTGTTTCGATTTCGCAGGCGGCACCGTGGTGCACATAACCTCCGGCGTATCCGCGCTTGTCTGCGCGCTTTATCTCGGCAAGCGCCACGGGTATCCGCAGGAGCCGATGCGCCCGCACAGCCTGGTGCTGAGCACCATTGGAGCCTGTCTGCTCTGGGTCGGCTGGTTCGGCTTCAATGCAGGCAGCGCCCTGAACGCCAGTGGCCTGGCGACCAGCGCCTTTGTCGCGACGCATTTCGGAGCCGCCGCCGCAACGCTCGCCTGGATCGCTTGCGAGTGGATCCACAACGGCAAGCCGTCCGTCCTCGGCGGAATCTCCGGTTGCGTCGCGGGACTCGTCGCGATTACGCCGGCATCGGGTTTCGTCAAACCATTTCCAGCGCTGCTGATCGGCTTACTGGCCGGGATCTTCTGCTTCTTGATGGTTACGTGGGTGAAGAACAAGTTCCGCTACGACGATTCACTCGACGCCTTCGGCGTCCACGGAGCAGGCGGAACGCTGGGCGCGATCCTCACGGGCGTCTTCGCGACCAAAGAAGTTAACGATGTTCTCAGTGGAAAGCCGCTCGGTCTCGTCGATGGGAACGCCGCGCAGATCTGGAATCAGACCCTGGGGGTTCTGATTGCAGCAGGCCTGGGTATCGTGGGGACTTTCCTGATTCTCAAGGTCTGTGACGTGACGCTCGGCGTACGCGCCACCAAGGACGAAGAGATCCAGGGCCTCGATCTCAGCATGCATGGCGAAGAAGGGTACAATTTCGAGGCATAGACTGCCACGCCGTCTCACCGGATTTCGCTATGAAAAAACTCGAAGCCATCATCCAACCGCACAAGCTCGAAGAAGTCAAAGAAGCCCTCAAAGGCATTGGCGTCGACGGCATGACGATTACCGAAGTGCGCGGACATGGCCGCCAGAAGGGCCACAAGGAAATCTACCGCGGCATGGAGTATCAGGTGGACTTGCTGCCGAAGATTAAACTGGAATTTGTGGTTCCGGACGCGCGCCTCGACGAAGTAATTGGCGTCGTCACCGCTTCGGCGCGAACGGGAAAAATCGGCGACGGCAAGATCTTCGTCTTCGATGTGCTCGACGCCATTCGTATCCGCAACGGCGATCGCGGCGAGTCCGCCCTCTAGGTTTCACATGACTGCAGTCCCTCTGTCGCGCGCGTCGTTGGTTCAGGCGCAAGTGCGAGCGGCCTACCAGCAAACCATCGGATCAAAATTTCCCGAGGGAATCGCCCTGCTCGCTGTTGGCGGATTCGGACGCGCTGAACTCTTTCCGTTTTCCGACGTGGATATTCTCCTGCTCGTCGAGTACGAGCGGCTGTCCGTACCCATTCGCGACGACGTCTCGCGCTTCCTCCAAATGCTCTGGGATTCCGGATTGCGCGTCAGTCAATCGGTCCACACTCTCGAAGAGTGTTTAACGCTCGACGAGAACAATGTCGAGTTCGCCATCAGCCTGCTCGATCGGCGCTTCCTGACCGGTGAGGAAGCGCTTTCACGGCGTCTGGAAGAGCGCATGCCGCAATTCCTTCGCGGCCAGCGAAATGCCATCCAACGCAAGCTCGCCGCCATCACGCGATTGCGGCACGGCAAGTTTCAGAACTCCATTTATCACCTGGAGCCGAACATCAAAGACGGTCCCGGCGGCTTGCGTGACTTGCAAGTGCTCGGCTGGCTCACCGCTCTCGGCGGCGACGAGGATGGCGACCTTGCGACCGCGCACGAGTTTCTCTCGAATTTGCGGACACGTCTCCATATGCTCGCCGCGCGCGATCAGAACATCCTCAATTTCGAGGCCCAGGATCACATCAGCGGCCATCCCGCCGAGCTGATGCGCAGCTACTACCGCCATGCCCGAGCTGTGTATCGCGGTATCATCCTGCGGCTCGACACCATCGAATCCGCGGCCAGCGGACTGCTCTCGCAGTTCCGCGACCGCTTGTCGCGGCTCTCGAATTCCGAGTTCACCGTATCGAAAGAGCGTGTCTATCTTCGCCATCCGGCCACGCTCGACGACGATCCGCGTGTCGTCATTCGCCTGTTCCAGTTCGTGGCGCGACACGGGATTCGCCTCGCGCCCGATACCATCCGCCGCCTTGCGTCAAACCCTCCCCACGCCGAAGTCGAATGGAGCGACTGGCGGGAGATCCTCGGTGGCCAGCATCCGTCCGCCGCGCTGCGAGCGATGCAAGCCAGCGACATGCTCGCGCGCCTGCTGCCTGAGTGGGCCAACATCGAATACCTTGTGGTTCGCGATTTTCACCATCGCTATTCCGTCGACGAACACACGATCGTCGCCGTCGAGTCGTTCGATCACTTCGAAGACAAGCGGTTCGCGAATCTGTTGAGCGAAGTCGACGATCCAGCGCTGCTGCGTTTCGCTCTATTGCTGCACGATATTGGCAAAGGCGGCGGAAACCACGTGACGGAATCGCAGCGTCTCGCCGAAGCGATATTCGAACGGCTGCGGATTGCACCCGCGCAACGTGCCCACATTCGCTTTCTCGTCGCCCGTCATCTTGAAATCTCCACCATCATGAATTCGCGCGATCTCGACGATCGCGAAACCGCTCGCTTGCTCGCGTCGCGCGTCGAGACTGTGGAACGCCTGAAGCTGCTGACGCTCGTGACCTACGCCGACATCAGCGCGGTGCATCCGACGGCGATGACGCCGTGGAAGCGGGAGCAGCTTTGGCGCGCGTATCTGGCGGCGCACCACGAACTCACCCGCGAGCTCGAATCGGAGCGCATCCATCATGCCGCGGGAAGGCCAGAGTTCCTCGAAGGCTTCCCCACGCGCTATCTCCGCACGCATTCCGCCGAAGAGATTGCGGCCGACGCCGCGCTGGCAGAGCGCTCTGCCGGGAAGGGTGTTGCGTTTTCACTGGAGCACGACAAGGGCGTCTACCATCTGCGCATGATCACGCGCGATCGGCCGGCATTGTTCGCCCACGTCGCCGGGGCGCTGGCCAGTTTCGGGATGAACATCCTCAAAGCCGAAGCCTTCGCGAACACCCAAGGCCAGGTCCTCGACACGTTCGCCTTTGCCGATCCGATTCGAACGCTCGAGCTCAATCCGGGCGAAGACGAGCGCATGCTCGGCGTCCTCGAACGCGTCGTCCTCGGCAAGACTGATCTCGATCAACTGCTGCGCGGCCGTCCGCGCCCCGCCCTGCCTAGCCGCAAGGCGGCGATTGCGCCCAGCGTCGCGTTCGATCAGGAAGCGTCCAGCCATGCCACGCTCATCGAGATCACCGCGCAGGATCGCCCCGGACTACTTTACGACGTCGCCCGAACGCTCTCCGCCGCCGCATGCAGCATTGACATCGTTCTGATTGACACCGAAGCGCACAAGGCGCTCGACGTCTTTTACGTCACCTGGAATGGAGGGAAGCTGCCCGTTGAGAACGAGGCATCTCTCCGCGATGCGCTGCTTCTGGCGCTGAACGGGTAGCGGTCTTACGACCCCGGATGCGTCTCGAGTTTATGCTCGATTCGGCGGAAGGGATTGCAGGTAGGAGACGCGGAATCCAGGTCTTTTGCGGCCGAACGGGTGCACTTGCCGCGCCTGCCATTGAGCGAGCCAGCTACTCAAACACCGGCTGCTCGGCTGGCACCATCGCCAATTCGTACGGCCCGTCTTGTCCGTGCACGCGAACCCGAAACTCCGATTGTTCGAGCTTTACCACGTCCACTTTAAATGGCACCGAGCCTTGCACGAAGGTCAGGTTCCCATTCTTGTAGACCCAAAGATCGAGTGACGCCTTGGCCATGGGCGATGTCGTCAGCAGAGTGCCATCGGAAAGAAATACGTACAAGTAGCTGGGTGATACGGGCGCGGACGCGCTCACGCGCCAGACTCGATTCACAAAACTGGCCGGAGCTACCTTTGTGGCCTTGGGATTTTTCGCTTCTACGGTAGTCGAAAGGCGCGAGCAGCTTCCGCAAAACAAGAACGCGATGAGAGCGAACAAGTGATAGGTTTTTGCTGTGGTCATTGGGTATTGTGCATCCAAACTACGTACGAAACAACCTGACAGACATGGCTGTCTCTGGACTAATCCAACCTCTCTGGTTCGATGGCGATATTCCTCTCGCCAGCCGCCTTCTTCTCCATGTACTTCTTTACCCACGCTTCCCAACTCTTGCCGGCCGCGGTGTCGCGGCCCGTAAAGGCCAACCCCGCGATATCGGCATAGGAAACGGAAACGCGTTCGAGTTGCTCACGATCGCTTTTCGCGGGAATCACGCGCACGATGGAATCGCCAAGCGTCTTCCCCGTTCGCCGATCGAAGATGTATCCCTCGATTGTCGATCCGTCCTTGCGGGTAAGGGTGATGTCCCCGCGGTAGTCGAAAGCCTTCTCGAGGCCCACGCGGAGCGCCTCCTCGGACGCTGCATCCCACACCATGCCCTGCAGATTCTCTTTTGCGAAACCCGGCGCGACTTCGAGCTCGTCCGGATTGATTGGCGTCGTTTGCGAATCACTCATATTGACATCTGATTGAATCCGCGCGAAGCGCAAGCCGGTAAGCTCGGCTTCACTCCCGTTAGCCTTGGCATACGTCGCCACATGGGGACGGTCGCAAAGAGGAACGGAATAAAGACTCCCTTGGAAACGGCTGCGTTTCCGAGAATCACACCGTGATGGATCATCGGAGACTTCGCGCGAGAACTTTATGCTTCGACGTGGTCGATTTCTTCCTCCCTCGATGCGATCTGGACCAACTGGGCCGGAGCGTGGGGACGTACGGGGTTCTTCAGGTCTTCGAGGGCCGCTTTGCTTGGGTACTTGGAGAAGAGCGTACCTTTCACCGTGGCAAAGAAGCCGCTCCAGGAGTTGAAGGTGTCGTGCACGGCGGAGGCTTCGTAACCCGAATGAACCATGCAGTTGGCGCACTTCGGATTACCGGATTCAGTGCCGTAGCTCTCCCACGCCGTCGACTCCATCAGTTCGGCGAAGGTGTCGGCGTAGCCGTCCTGCAACAAGTAGCAGGGCTTTTGCCAGCCGAAAAGGTTAAACGTCGGCATACCCCATGGCGTACAGGCATAATCCCGCTTACCCATAAGGTACTCGAGGAACATCGGCGAAAGATTGAACGCCCACTTCGGATTGCGGTTCGACAGGATCGTGTCGAACAGGCGGCGCGTGCGCGCCTTGCCGAGAAAGTGCGATTGATCGGGCGCCTTATCGTAGGAATAGCCGGGCGAGAGCATCATGCCCTCGACGCCGAGCGCCATCATCTCATCGAAGAATTCGCGAACGCTCGCCGGATCCGCACCGTCGAACAGCGTCGTGTTGGTCGTTACGCGGAACCCGCGCTCCACCGCAATCTTGATGCCTTCGACGGCAATTTCGTAACCGCCTTCCCGGCAAACGGAGAAGTCATGATGTTCCTTCTGGCCATCCATGTGGACGGAGAAGGTGAGGTACTTGCTGGGCTTGAAGAGGTCGATCTTCTCTTTGAGAAGCAGGGCGTTGGTGCAGAGGTAGATGTACTTCTTGCGCGCGACCAGGCCTTCGACGATTTCGGCGATCTGCGGATGCATCAGCGGTTCGCCGCCGGGGATCGAGACCATGGGAGATCCGCACTCGTCGACGGCGCGGAAGCACTCTTCGGGAGAGAGATTGGCTTTCAGGATGTGGGCTGGATACTGGATTTTGCCGCAGCCAGCGCATGCGAGGTTGCAGCGGAAAAGCGGCTCAAGCATGAGCACAAGCGGGTAGCGGCGGCGCCCCTGAAATCTCTGTTTGAGAACATAGGAAGCAACCGTCCACATCTGTGAAACTGGAACGGGCATCTACACTCTAGGTTAGCGCATTCGTTGCCGAGGACGGCTCGGTGGTGCCCCGATCATCAGCGACTGGCGGTATCGGTGGCCTATGTCTCGGCCAAAAGCCGGATCGATTTGACCAGATGACGCAAGCTTTGCGACCGAGGGCTTTCGATGTCTAGGAACGGAGCAATCGCGCGTGACCCGGATACTTTTTGATAGCGCCGCTTCGTTAGCGTGGCTAACTCCCGCGATGGCGACACGATCTGGTCGGGTGTCCGAAACTTGGCCCTCTGCTGCTTCGCCGCCAGGCCACTCAACGAAAGCCCTCGCTCGACCGCTTGAAGATCCCCCAGGTAAAAGGCCTCCAGTTCCCGGCAGGCGATTCGGATGGTCGCATCAGGCCGGCGGCCCGCTCTCTTGCACAAGGCCTTGAGCGACCGCTTGATCGCTCGGCAATCGCCACTATCTTGATCCCGCATTACGATGAACTTTGCTCCCGGATTGATGTAGCCGCGAAGTTTCCTTCCAATTGACGTTCCAGGTCCTGCTTGCCTTCTAAAACGACGAATCGTGGCGTCACCAGGGTGTCTGGCGGCAACATTCGCTTGAGAAGGCCGCTTGAGAAGGCCGCTTGAGAAGGCCGTCCAGAAGAACCCGAGCCGAGTCTTCCTCAAGGAAGAACACCAACTCCTTCATCCAGGATCAACTCCAGTGAAGCACCCCTGCTTCCAGAGGTACCCCATTTTGTCGCCCTGCTCCATATTGGCCTTGACTTGGGGATCGTCTTGCGCCCGCCTGATTTCGGTGAGTCCGTCTTTCTTGACCAGCCAAAACACTTCTTCCAGGTGGATGGAATTCAGAAGATCGGGAGAGTGGGTCGACACCATGACCTGCCCTCCCCGTTGGGCGTAGTCGCGAAATTCTTCGGCGAGCTTACTCATCAGGCTCGGATAGAGCTGGTTCTCTGGTTCCTCAATGCAAAGAAGAGGGTGCGGCTTGGGATCGTGGAGCAGAATGAGGTAGGCAAACATCTTGATCGTTCCGTCAGAAACGTAACGATCGAGGAAAGGGGTTACGAACGTGCCGTCTCGAAACCGAAGAATCAGGTATCCGTCCTGGGTAAGTTGGGGTTCTACTCCGCTGATTCCGGGCACTCGTTCCTGCATGCGTTGCAGGATCTTGTCGAAGGTGGCCCGATGAGTATCGTAGAGATACTGCGCGACCCTGGGCAGATTGTCGCCGGTTACCGATAGGTGCTCGGCCGTTCCGGTCGCTTCCTTCCTTCCTTCCTCGCGCGGCGCTGATGTGGAAGTCGGAGACATGCCAATTCTCCAGTAGTTGGCGCAGAGCGCTTGCCGCCTTGAAACGGTGAAATTGTCCCAGTCCTTTGATCGCGAGGATATCCGCTGACTCCAACTGTTGCTCTTCGCGCTCAAGCTCCTCATCGGGACGCGAGAAATCCTCCTCGTTCTTGATCGCGAAGCCCTTCCCGCGGTTGAAACGAAGAAAGTAGTAAGGGGCACCCGCAGCCCCTCGCTTATAGCGAAGGAACTCATTGGAGCCGACGGGGCGGCCTTCTTCCTGAACGATCTCCAGATGATAGGTGACGAGCCTCGAGCGCTTTGCTGTCTCAAGCTGAACTTGCAGTTCAAAAAGGATTGGTTCGTTCTCGTGTCCGCGTGTGACCACTTCAGCGAAGCGGCCGCGACTATCCAGCGCCTGCCTCACGTTTCCGTTGAGGGCATCGCGAAGAAAACCGAAGACATCAAACAACGTCGATTTGCCAGTCCCGTTTGCGCCTACTAGCACCAGGAAACTCGGGAGGTCTTTCAGGTGGACGTTTTGAAGCGCTTTGAAGTTTTGAATCGTAATTGATTTCAGTCGCATTGCGCGTTGTTCCGCCAGCGCAACAAATCCAACCGACCGGTCGCCGAACTTGCGTTCTTTCGTACTAGTTGAACGCCATGACCTCCCTATCGCAACCTGGCCATTTGTCCTGATCAACCGATCTGCTTGGCGTTGGCCTCCCACGATGCGGATAATAGAGACTCTTGCAACGCTCGCTGCTCCTGATCCTCGCGTTCGTGCTGCTGCTCCGCCTGCCATTCCTCAACCAGGCGGTGCAGGGCGACGACGACATCTACCTTACCGGCGCGCGTCACGCCCTGATTGACCCGCTGCATCCGAACCATGGCGACTACGTCTTCCGCGGCGACGTCGTTGATAGGCGCGGCCATCCGCATCCACCGCTTGTCGGTTGGGTCCTCGCCGCTCTGCTCGCCATCTTCGGCGACCTCCGCGAAGTGCCGTTTCATGCGGCTTTCGTCCTGTTCTCGATCATCGCCGCGCTCTCCGCCTGGTCCCTCGCGAAACGCTTCTCGCCTCGGCCCATGGAAGCGACTCTTCTTTTCCTCGCCGTCCCCGCCTTCGTCGTCAACGGCAATTCGTTCGAGTCCGACGTGCCTTTCGTCGCCCTTTGGCTCGCCGCCATTGCGCTCTTCGTCAAAGCCGTCGACAGAGGCGGCAACGAGAAGTGGCTGGCGGCGGCGGGAATCGCCGCTGCCCTCGCCTCGCTCGCCGCGTATCAAGCCGTGCTGCTGACTCCGATCCTCGGCGTTTATGTGTGGCTGAATCGGCGGCACTGCAAGGCGTCGTGGGCAACGACGCTGGCAGCTCCCGCCATGTTTGTCATCTTCCAGGTCTTCGAGCGCATCACCAGCGGAGCGCTTCCCGCGGCGGTCCTCGGCGGCTACCTGAATTCCCGCGGCTTTCAGGCGTTGGGACAGAAGGTGATGAGCGCACTCGCGCTAACGGTTCACTTCGCGTGGATCGTGTGCCCTGTAATGCTGGCGGTTGCGACCCGGCGCGTATCCAAATGGGCGATTGCTTTTGCAGGTGCAGCCGCTTTAGCTGGAATCTTCTACGATCCGAATCCGCTGTTCTGGGTCTCGCTTGGAATCGGTATCGCCGGTCTGCTGTGGGTCGCGCAACAGCTCCGTAAACGAGAATCGGCGGACCAAACCTTTCTGCACGCCTGGATCGCATTGTTCTTTGTGGCTGCCGTGATCCTGTTCTTTGCGGGCGCAGCGCGGTACATTCTGCCGCTGGCGTTGCCGGTCACGATCCTCGTCTCGCGCGAAGTCGAACCCAAATGGCTGCCCGCTGGAATCGCCGCACAACTGCTGCTCTCCCTCGGCCTCAGCGCCGTCAGCTATCAACATTGGGACGCGTATCGCGAATTCGCCCGCGCGTTGTCCCCCACCACCAACGCCACTCGCGTGTGGGTGAACGGCGAATGGGGCCTCCGCTACTACGTCGAAGCCGATGGAGGCCTGCCGCTGACGAAGCAAACAGTTACGCGCCCCGGAGAAACGATCGTCTCGTCTCGCCTTTCGCAAGCCATACCCAACGACGGCCTGCTTGCCGTCACCGCAAAGAAAATCGCTACCGCGGCGATCCCGCTGCGCATCGTCTCTCTGCACGGCCGTTCCGCATTCTCGGTCGCAGCCACCGGACTCCGGCCCTTCGATATCTCCTTCGACGACATCGACGAGATTAAAGCGGAGCTCATTCAAGAGCGCCACGCCGTCCTCGAATCCCTCCGCATGGCCGACCCCGCCGCCGCGCAACAGATCATCCGCGGAGTTTACCCTGACGGCTGGACAGCGGGCGAAGTGGTCGCGGTCTTAAAACGCCCCGATCGCCCTGTCTCTTTACGCGTCACACTGAACATTCCCGCTGCGGTCGCCGCGCGGCACATCGAACTGTTCGTCGACGGTCAGCAGGTGCTGGAGAATACGTTTGAGAAGCCGGGAGCGTACACGGTGGCGACGGGAATGCTGGCTCGCCGCCCGGGCCAAGCGACGGTGACGATGAGGGTGGACAAGACCGTACGCATTCCGCCGGATCAGCGAGACCTCGGCGTGCTGTTATCAGTGATCGGCTTCTCAAAATAGCCGGCACGCAGCCACTCCCTAGCGTGAGCAAAAGCATTTCGCAGAGCGATTCTGGCAACAGTAGTGTGGGTCCGCCTCATCTGAATCGCAAGTAGGCCGGCCGGTACAGTCCCCATTTTGCCAGCCGGAACTCCACTGAGGTCCTGACTACGCCGAGCCCGTAAATCATGCTTCGCCGGAAGTTGATCGAGGACGCCTCGGGAAAGTACTTGGCGGGACAGGAAATTTCGCCAACACGGGCGCCCTTGAATATCGCCTGCGCAAGAAACTGATTGTCAAAAAGGAAATCATCCGAGTTCTTATCAAGTGGCAAGGACAGAAGCAATTCTTTGCTGAATGCCCGAAACCCCGTGTGAAACTCCGACAGCTTGGAGCCCATCATTAAATTCTGAAAAGCGGTCAGGACGCGGTTCGCAATGTACTTGTAGAGAGGCATCCCGCCGCTGAGTGCGCCGCCCCCAAGGATCCGAGAGCCAAGCGCGCAATCGTAAACTCCACAGGAAATCATCGTTGCCAGGGGAGTCACCAGTAACGGCGTGTATTGATAGTCCGGGTGCAGCATGACGACGACGTCGGCACCATACTTCAGCGCCATGGCATAGCAGGTCTTCTGATTGCCCCCATAGCCCCGGTTTGTCGGGTGCACTTCAACCACCAGCCCCAACCGTCGGGCTGCTTCCGCAGTCTCATCCTCGCTGTGGTCGTCCACCAGAATGCACTGATCCACCACGTTCGGGATCTCCTCGACGGTCGCTTCGAGCGTTTTCGCCGCGTTGTAGGCCGGCAACACCACCACGATGCGTTTTCCGTTGATCAGCGCAAATTCTCCTCGACACCGAGTGTACCGTGTGCGTTTCGCAAAGAGAGAGCACCACAGCGACAAGCACCACAGCGCTGCAGCTTTTCCGTTGTTTGTTATGTTTGTTGTCGAGGAGACGATCTCGCGATGGTGAATGCGCCCATTCTCATGGACATTCTGAACACCGGAGCAACGGAAGCGTTGGACCGTCAGCTCGCCGAATGGCCCGATTTGCCTCGAACCAAGTTCGTCTGGCGACCCTGTGGAATCGGACCGAGCCAGCCGCTGAGTTATCTTGCGCAAGCGCGCTTCAACGGCCTTATCCGACACGACCGATCTGGTGAGTTGGCCAAACTTCTGCTGGCTCATGGAGCGCCCGTCGACGGGCAGCCCGGCGACGGCCAGACGCCACTGATTACAGCGGCAAGCTATCGCGAGCAGTTTGTCGCAGCCGCGCTCATCAAAGCGGGCGCGAATCTGGAGGCTACCGGGTATGCAGTCAAGGGTGGAACCGCATTGCGCCACGCTGTCGAGTTCGGCGCACCCGAGATTGTGTCCATGCTCGCTGCCGGCGGTGCGCGTGTTGGATCTCTTGCCGAGGCCGCAGGCGTTGGCGTTCTGGCTCGTTGGCCGGTTGCGGGAGCGAGTGGCGAGGAGCGATCGCAAGCCCTGCGGGCAGCGGTGTTGTGCGAGCGCATTCCCGTGATGGATGAACTCCTGTCGACCGGCCTCAACGTCAATGACTTGATCAGTGGCGGGACGCCATTGCACTGGGCCGCTTGGGAGGCAAAGACGGAATCCGCCCGCCACCTTGTTGCTCGCGGGTCAGATCATCGGCTCGTCGATCCGGAGCACAAACTGACGGCCCTGGGATGGGCCAAGCATCGATTCTGCCAGTTTCCAGACGCCCACCCCGGAGGGCATGCCGAGGTGATCGCGTTTTTGCGGAAGATCGGGTCCGCTACAGACGCCTAGTTCTCGGTGAAACGGGTAGAGATCCCGAAGCCGGACGGAGGGGTGCGAAAGCTTGGTATCCCAACGGTGCTGGATCGTTTCATCCAGCAAGCGGTGATACAGGTTCTGCAACGCAAGTGGCACGGCATGTTTTCCGAACACAGCGATGGGTTTCGTCCCGGGCGAAGCGCGCATCAGGCGGTGGCAAAGGCGCAGCCGTACATCGCTCACGGCTACCGCTTTGTGGTGGATCTGGATTTGGAGAAGTTCTTCGACCGGGTCAACCACGACAGACTGATGGCGAAGCTTGCCGAGAAGGTCAGCGCCAAGCCAATGCTGAAGTTGATCCGGGCGTTTCTCACGCCTGGGGTGAGGGAGACCCGCATGTCCAGTGGTGTGGGAGGAGTCGCGAGGCTTCCCCCTGTCCCGATTGCCGGTCAAAGCACGAGCGCACACCGCGCTTCGCGGGTCGATAGTCCAGCGCCGATCATGATGATTGGCGAAAGGGCAATAGGTCGGTCGCCATCAGGACCGCAAGTTGCGTCGGCCAGCCCAATCGAAACCGCGGCGTGAATCGCGCCGCCGAGAACCTGCACAAGGGATTGCGGTCGTGGAGGTAAAGTCTCATGCGAACTGCGCCGCCGCTATGTAATCAATCTAACATCTACCCATCAAGGAATGGAGTATTTCCCTTGAGGAGCGTATATTTGTCTTGACTTATACTAGCGTACTAATGCATTATTGCCTTGATGGCAGGTCAACCAATCCAACGGCAACCCTTCGTATTCCGGCTCGACCTCCACAGCGGCGTTCCGGTCTACCGTCAACTGATCGATCAGATCATGGGGGGAATGGCGGCCGGGGCGTTGGGCACCGGAGATCAGTTGCCGACGGTTCGGCAGGTGGCGGTAGACCTGGAGATCAACCCGAATACGGTATCGCGGGCCTATCGCGAACTGGAGATCCGCGGCGTGCTCGATACACAGCAGGGTTCGGGTACGTTCATCGGCAGCCAGCGGGTCAAGCGGGACGAGGTGGAGCATCGCCGCGTATTGGATCAATTGATCAGCGAATTTGTAGCTCGTGCTGGCGCGAGCGGATTTACCGTACGTGAATTGATCGAGCAATTAAAAGAACTGCGGGCAGAGCCCCAGACAGGGAGAAAGTAAGGTATATGGGATACAACTCAGCGGTTGGTGCGCGGTTGAGCGGAGTGGCTATGGCTTTGTTTGCGGCCTCGGCGCTGGCTGGATTTCTCGGTTCGGTGGCTGCGAGCGCGCCTTGGCCGCTGCTCGCCGGCGGTGTCGTTGGACTGTACTTCCTGTTCTCGATCAAAGTCGCGGACCAGTGGGAGAAAGTGGCGGTGCTGCGGCTGGGGCGCTTCGCCGGGCTGCGCGGTCCCGGAGCGTTCCATGTGATCCCCGTCGTCGACAGCTTGACTCGGTATGTGGATCAGCGGGTGCGTGTCGCGAACGTGACGGCGGAATCGACGCTCACGCGCGACACGGTTCCAGTGAGCGTGGATGCCATTGTCTTTTGGCTGGTCTGGAATGCGGAGAAATCGATTCTCGAGGTCGAGAATTACGTGCAAGCGATCGAGATGGCATCGCAAACTGCGCTCCGGGAGTCGATCGGCCGGCACGAACTGGCACAGATGATCACGGAACGTGAATCGATGGGCCGCGAGTTGCAGCGCATTCTCGACGAGAAGACGAATCCCTGGGGCATTACCGTTCAGTCTGTCGAGATTCGCGACGTAAAAATTCCGCAGGCACTCGAGGACGCGATGTCGCGCCAGGCGCAAGCGGAACGCGAGCGGCAGGCCCGCAACATTCTCGGGCAGGCGGAAACCGAAGTCGCGCAGAAGTTCGCTGAGGCGTCCGCCTATTACGAGAACAACCCGACTGCGCTGCATCTGCGCGCGATGAACATGCTGTACGAGGCCATCAAAGAAAAGGGCGCAATGGTGATTGTCCCGTCCAGCGCCGTCGAGACGATGGGTTTGGGTGGGACGCTGGCGGCGTCCTCGCTCGCGGGCGCAAGAGGCCCTCAGTAGGTAACGCTTGACGTGTGAGCGCGACGAAGCTTCAGAGCGGCTCCGCTCAGGCGCGCGCGCACTTCTGGTTCGAAGGCTGTTGCCTGAGTTTCAATTTCTCGTGACGCGGCCTGATTTTCGTTGTTGTTGTAAACGCGAAAAACGAACGCGAAAAACGCCCGAAAAACGTGTCAACGAGTCGTGGACGGCGTTTTATTGGTCAGTAAGTAATTGATAAATCAATAGTTACACGGATCTAAAGCGCAAAATGGGGCATCCGGAATTCTTGTTCTTCTAACTCCCTCCAAATCAATCACCTACAGCCACCCGACCAAAAACCACCCCCGCCCCAAAACCCGTTCACACCCTTCGAAAAATTCCTAACCCACTCATTCCATTAATAAATCCCCCTCCAAGCCCCCGAGCCACTTGGTCCCGCCATTCTATAATCGAGGCGGGTAAAGGAGCCCATCCAAAATGACTCGCAAAGAACGCCGTTCCGTCAATCGCCACAACGCCCAGGCCTCCACCGGCCCGGCCACCGCCGAAGGCATCAACACCTCCAAAATGAACGCCGTCAAGCACGGCCTCACCGCCGCGAACCCGATCCTGCCAACCGACTCCCGCGCCGACTACGAAGCGCACAAGACCCACTGGTTCCAGGCACTCCTCCCCGACGGCTTCGTCGAAATCGGCCTCGTCCAGACCATCCTCGACACATATTGGCGCGTCAACCGCATCCCATCCGTCGAAGAAAAGCTTTTCGCCCAGGACCTCGATGCGCTCAAACTAATCAAGGCCCTCGACAACCTCTCCCGCCACGAAATGCGCCTCCGCAAGCTCATCGAAAAGACCCTGAGC
>JAYVTO010000110.1:0-21041 GCA_043788745.1 Acidobacteriaceae bacterium | reverse complement strand
AGCGCAGCGATGTCCAGCGATGTCCAGCGATGGCTGCAATCGGAGAATCCGGGGTTGGAGTTGGTTCACCCGAATGCGGCCGGAATCGATATCGGAAATTCCTTCCGGCCCCGCGGAGGGAATACGGTTGATCCGGGCCATTTGGAGGTTGCGCGGCCGGCATGTACAGGAAGCGTCGCGCTGAGAAGTATTTGAAAACACAAGCATCAGCCCGCAGTCACGAGATGAGTTTCTGGCAAAGAGAAAGCACCCTGAAAGGCGTCTACTATCGGCAGCAATAGGGCGGGGTGCGCGCGATCTTACGATCGCGCCTCGTCCGACGTCGTCGGGCTTCGTGCGGGGGGGATGCCGGGTGCAGTGTTTGGCTTGGCGGGCCTGCGCCTGAAACGTCGCAGTCCGGTTGGTGGGCTACCGGACGACAGGAAGCTTGGCGATGTTGGCGGTGGTTTCGCCTTGGGTGACGACGACGTCGAGGCTACCGGTTCGGGCGGCTGTGGGGACGGCGAAGTTGATCTGGTAGAGGCCGATGCCTTGCGGGGTCAGGCCGGCGAAGAAGATGGTGGCGGGCTGGCCGTCGACGGTCATCGTGGGTTGCGTTGTTGCGCGGGCTAGCGGTTCCGCATTTGGCGCGAGCTGCGCGGAGGCAACGGCGGGGCTGGTTGCGCCCATTCCGACCAGATAGATTATCAGGGCCTCGCCGGGCTTAGCGGGGCGGTTGGCGTCGACGAGGGAGAAATCGGTTCCGTGTTGGGCGATGATTCCGCCGTCGGCGAAGGCGGCCATGCCGGGCTGGACGGCAACGAGGGTAATGATGTCGGGCAGAGTGAGGGCGTTATTCGCCGAGACGACGGCGGCGTATTGGCGATTGGGCGCGAGTTCCGGCGGGATCTGCACGGTCAATTGATTCGGGCTGACGAAATAGAGCGGGGCCTCCTGGCCTCCGATGATCATGCTGGTTCCGTTGAAGGTGGTGACCAGCGGCACGACGCCGGGCGATGCGGTGGCGCTGGCGAGATTGGAGCCGAAGACCTGGGCGACGGTGTTGGGGGCGAGAGGCGCTCCGACGACGGCGGCGAGGTTGTTGAGGGTTCCGTTGGGTGCGAGGACGGGCGGCGCGACGTTGTTTTGACCGACGGAGCCGATGAGCAGCATGCTCGCGGGCGGGAGTCCGCCGCCGGTGCCGCGAATGGTCACGGTGGTTTGCGGGGTGACTCGCGAAGGCTGCCAGGTTGCGGCATAGCTGCTGGTGGCGCGATCGCCGACCAGGACGAGGGGCGGATCGCCGTTCGAGAAACTGGCGACGAGTGAGCCGTCGGGGACGAGGTCGCCGCAGTCGTTCAACATCTTGACGATGAGCGTCGCGGGCCAGCCGGCGGGAATCACGAAATTGTTCTGCGATCCGACTTGCGTGAGCCCGAGTGCTGCCGGGGTGCAGCCGACAGCGGTGTTTTCTGGAGGCGGCGCGTTTAGATTGGGCGGCGTCGTTGCGGTGGACGTGTTCAGGATCAGGGTGACGTTTACGGTGCGCAGCGTTCCGCTCATTGAGATGTTGACGTCGCCGGTGTAGATGCCGGCGCGGAGCCCGGTCGCGTTGGCGGAGACGGAGAGGCGGCCGGGCGCGGCTGAAATCGACGTGCTGGAGGTGGGGCTGACGCTGAGCCAGTTTCCGCCGGTATCGGTGGAGGTGGCGGCCTGGAACGGGACCGCCGTATTGCTATTGGTCCAGACCGTGACGCTCGAGGGGGTGGGCTGCAAAGCGTTCGGCGTGGCGACGAAGACCAGGCCCTGGGGAATAGGATCGGGCAGAGGCAGGGACGCCGCGGGCTGGAGATCGAGTACGCCAGTGAAGTACTGCGGGGAGTTGGCGACACCGGGCGCGGAAACGCGGACAAGCGCGTAGCGGGGGCCTTCGGGGAGATTGGGGATGTTGGCGGAGGGCGCGAGCGTTAGAATGCCAGGCTGTCCCGGAATGGAGGTTCCGGTGGGTGTTGCGATCAAGAGCCACTCGCTGCCGCGGAGGAGGTCGGCGGTCCAGTTGATGGTGGTTCCAGCGTCACCGAAGTTCAAGACTCGAATGTCTTGCGGGGTGGCGCTGACTTGGGTAGCGCGACCGCGGAAGCGGCGTCCGTGGACGTCAAGTTGGAGGAAGGCTCCGGCCTGGGCGATGAAAAGGGAGATGGGCACGTCGACGCTTCCGCCGCCGGAGGTGAGGCGGATGACGTCCTGATACGCGCCGGGGGCTAATCCGCTGGTGTTGATGCGGACGGTGAGGAAGACAGGGTTGTTCGGTCCGGGCGGGCTCGACCCGGTGATGGGCGCGATCCAGGCGCTGCGCTTCAGCGTGGTCGCGGACGCAGGAATCGAGCCGGCTCCGCCGGCGTTGCGGACGATCAAAACCTGATCTTGCACGCCCGGCTTCGAGATGCTTGCGGTGAAGCGCAAGAACCCAGGCGAGACTTCGAGTTTCGGCAATGTCGACGTGATGTTGAGCGTGACAGCGATATCGATGGGAGTTGCGTTAGTTCCCGGCGGAACAATGCGCACGCGTGCCTTGTAGGCTCCGGCGCCGAGGTTGGTCGAGTCGGCGCTGACGGTGAGTCGCGAGGGCGTGGTCCCGCTCGTGAGTTTCAGCTTAAGCCAGCCCGGTTGCGGCGTCCCGATGGTACCGCCGTCGGCGGTGATGGTGAAGTTGATGGCGGCCCCGCTCGAGCTGAGAATGGAGACGGCTTGGGTCGGCGGATTGTCGCCGCCCAGGGGTCCATCGAAGGTAAGTTGCGCGGGGAAAACTTGGAGCGACAGCGCGTTCTGCGATACGACCAGTTGGAAAGATTGCGTGGTGAAGACGCGCTGGCTGTCGACGAGGGAGACGTTCAGATTGAAGGTTCCGGCGGTGGTCGGCGTTCCGCTGAGCAGTCCGCTCTGAATGAGGGTGAGGCCGGGGGGCATTGCTCCGACGGGAGTGAATTGGTAAGGTGCTGAGCCTCCGGTTGCGAGGAAGGTCAAAGAATAGGGTACCCCGACGGCACCGGGCGGGAGACTGGGGTCGTTGCTGATGAACAGGCTCGGTCCGATGGTCAGATTGATGGTAAAGCTCCCTCTGGCTCCGGCGGTATCGGCGACATTCATGTCGATCGGGAAGTCGCCCATTACTTGTGGTGTGCCGGAAACGGTGCCGTCGGAGAACAGGGTGACGCCCTTGGGGGGGATATTCGAGTTCGGTGATGCCAGCGAGAAGCTGTAGGGCGCGGTTCCGCCGGTGGCCGTGAATTTCTGCGAGTAGAGTTGACTGAGACGGCCGTCAGGAAGGTTTGCCGGAGAAACACGAAGGGTGGATGGAACGGAGACGCGCAGGGTGAGGGTTGCCTGCGCGAAGCTTTCGAACTGGTCGCTGACAGAAACGAGGACGGTATAGGTACCGGCGGAACCGTTCGTGAGCGTTCCGCTAATGAGGCCGCTGGTCGAAATGGTCAGGATGGGTGGAAGCCCTGACGCATTCCAATAGTAAGGACTGCCTCCGCCCGAGACGGCCAGTTGAGCGGAATAGGGCTGCCCGGTGGTGCCGGCGGGCAGTGACGTCGTCGTAATTTGAAGACTACTCAGCGCGAGCAACCCCGCTGGGATCGCAAGCAGGATCGCAAGTGGAGAAGCCTGTGCCAAGAGTCGCCTCACAAACACAAGGCTAACCCACTACTTTTCGAATGTCATTAGAATTCGACGCGAATGCTCAATTGGATTTGGCGGCCGGTCTCGTTGAGCGGCGAGGTGGCCGGGAAGCCGCTCTGCCGTCCGATACGACCGAAGGACGCGACGCCGAAGGTGGGGCTGCCGACGAGTCCGTCGGGATTGTTGAGATTGGCATGGTTGAGGACGTTGTAGGCGTCGGCGCGCACGTTGAATCTGCCGGCTTCGCCGAACCAACGGACGGGGAAGCTGCGCGATACGGAGAGGTCGATGTTGTAGAGGCCCGGTCCGCGTAATGCGTTGCGCCCGAGGTTGCCGAGCGTACTTGGCCGGGCGTTGGTAAACGCGCCGGCGTTCAGCAGTCGCACGCCGCCCGTGACCGGAATGGGCTGAGAGACGAAGACGTTCGAGGCGCTGACGACGTCGGGACGGTTATTCCAGATGAGGCCGTTGTTGCCCTCGACCGTTGAAGTGCCGACGAGATCGTAGGCGAAGCCGGAGCGGAAGGCCGCGAGTTGCGAGGCGGTCCAGTTCTTGAAGAGCCAGCGCGCGACGCGGTGGCTCGTGAAGGGTGCGGGCAAGTTCCAATACGAGAAAATAACGAGGTTGTGGCGTTGATCGAAGTCGGAGTTGCCGCGGCTGGAGTTGGGATTGAACTGCAGCGGGAAGGCGGCTCGCCCGCTGCGGCCGCCGTTGTCGCTCAGCGACGTGAATGTGAGGTTGAAGAAATCGCCTTGCAGTGCGTCGCTTTGGTTGTCGATGACGTGGCTCCACGTGTAGGTGGCTTGCAGCGTTCCGCGGCTGGCGCGGTAGCGGGCGAGCGCGGTCATGGCGTTGTAGTTGGAGGTGCCTTGATTCGATCGATAGGAGAGATCCGGCAGATCGTTATTGAAGCGGCCGGTGAGGGTATCGGCGCTGAAGCTGCGGTTGACGAGATCGGTGGTAATGAGACTGCGGCCGAGCGAGCCTTGCGCATTGACCTCGACGTTGACGGAATTGGTGACCAGATGCTGTACGCCCGCAAAATAGCTGTGCGCGTAGCCATTGCGTAGATTGGGATCGACTACGGTAAGTCCGGGGAAGGAGCCGTCGAGGATCCTGTTTGCCGCAAGCGTTGCGAGCAGTTTCGCCGGATTCGCCAGCAGGTCAAAGGCTGGTGCGCCGGACGCCGGTGAAGGGATCGAGATCGACGGGAGGATGAAATCGTTGTTCCGCAGGTTCTGCCAAAGGTTGTCGTACGGCCGGTCGTAGAAGAGTCCGTAGGCGGCGCGCAAAATAGTCCGGCCCTTCCCGGAGACGTCATAGGATGCGCCGGCGCGCCCGGCGAAATTCGTCTTGTCGGTGCCGAACAGGCGCTGGTTTCCCGTGCCCGGTAGTTTCAGCTTCTGCGCACCGGCGATCTGCGCGGTGAGTGTCGAGCCAGAGCCGAGATTGAGCACGGCGTCCTTCACAGCGCCGGTATTCGACGGACCGCCGAATAACTCGTAACGCAGGCCGTAGTTAACGGTGAGGCGGGGCTTCATGCGCCACGTGTCCTGGATGAAGCCGAAGTACTGCTTGTAGTTGAAGACGCGATTGGAATCGGGGATCCCGAGGCCAGGCAACAGCGTCCGCTGGACGCCGACACGGAAGCCGGATGGACGTTGTTGCCCGAAGTTCGCGACGTTTGAAAAAGACAACTCGCCGTCGCGACCCGCGGTGAGATGGCCTTGCGAGTCGCGGATCAGCAGGCCTGCGCCGGCGACGATAATGTGCGGGCCGCGAATCCACTGGATGTTGTCGAGCAATTCGTAGCTGCGATTGGCGTTCCGGTATTCGTAAAACGCCGGACTGCCCGGCAAGGTTACGCCGTCGCCGGTACGGAACGTCGGAATTTCCGGATGCGGGCGGTTCCAGTTGAGATCGTCCCAACTGAATCCGAAGCGTGCGTCGTTGATCAAGCCGGGACGGAACGTATGCGCCTGCGTCACGGCAAGGCTGTTGGTGTCCTGGTGGAGGACGGAGATGAAATCGGAATACGGCGTCCAGATGAAATCGGGGCGTTCGAGGCGCGCGATCATGACGCGCCCCATCAGGCGGTCTTTTCCACTGGGTGCGGCGTAGTCGAGCCGCTCGATGGCGATCTTGCGGTTGACCGTGACAGGTTGCGACAGGTTCACGATGCCGGTCACGAAACCGGCAAAGAACGGCGCGGGATACTGCTGCAGCAAGGTTCGGCTCTTGAAGCCTTCCTGGGTGAACAATTCGGTAAATCGCGCGGCCGGCACTTTGTACGGTTGCGGCGTCAGTTGGCTGCGGCTGTGGAAGTTTTCAAAACTGCTCGAGAAAAACAAACGCTCCCGCCAGACCGGGCCGCCGATCACGAAGCCGGGTTGGCGCTCGCGGAAGGGCATGCGGTCGAAGCCCCTGAGGTTTTCCTGGAATCCGTTGGCGTTCAGGATGTCATTGCGGAGATAGAAATAGCCGGTGCCGTGAAAACGATTGGTTCCGGCGCGCGTGATGGCGTTGGCGAGAAAGCCGGAGGTGCGTCCGTACTCGGCGGAGAAGTTGTTGGTCGAGACGCGATACTCCTGAATGGCTTCGGGCGCGACGCGGGTGAGCGGGCCGGTGATGAGGTAATTGTTGTTCTCGAGACCGTCGAGCAGAAAGTTCGACGCGGACGGCCGTTGGCCGATGATCGACAGGCCAAGGCCGCGGGCCGTTCCGCCGTCGGAGGTGACGCCGGGTTGGGTGACGAGCAGCGTGTAGACGTCGCGTCCGGAGAGCGGCAGATAGGTGAGCGTATTCGAATCAATTACGGCCGAGATCGTGGATTCGAGTGCGCCGAGCTTGCCTTTGTTGGCGTCGAACGAGCCGGAACGGCTAGTGTCCACGTCGGGCCCGAAGAAGGTGACGACCGTTTTGTAGCCCGGCAGAAAAACGCTCTTGTATTGCCCGGCTTCCCACACGTCACTGAGCGGGCGCAGGCGGAAATCGAGTTCGAGGCGGGCGGCAACGGGGAGTTCCAACTCCTGGACTTCTTGAGACTGATAACCGGGCGCCTTCACGCTGACCTTATAGAGTCCTGGCGAGAGCTGCGGGAGAAAGTAGTAGCCGGAGGAATCGACCTGCGCGGTGCCGCGAGCGGAATTGCCCGGGCTCGCGTACTCGACCGTCGCGACCGCGACTGGCCGGCCATTGACGGAGTTAACGGCCCGGCCTGAAATCAGGCCTTGTGTCGATTGGGCAGAAAGAGCCTGAATGCCACAGAACGCGAGTACGGCGAGAGATCGTGTGTGAGCCACGTTTTTCGCCAGAGTAGCACAAAGGGCTTGAATGGTCGGTGCTATTTTTGGTGGGCGCGTTTCGGGTACGATTTTGAACATGACTGCTCATGGCCAAACCGAAGCGGAACGCGTTTCGCGGGTGGTGTTCGATTACGCGGCGCGAATCGTCAGCGAACAGAATTCAGACCGGCTGCTGCAATTGAACGCCGACCTCGCGCGCGACCTCACGGGCGCGGACCGTTGCAGCATTTGGCTGATCGACGAACAGCGCGGCCAATTGTGGACCAAGGTCGCGCACGGGTCGGGAGACATTCGTATTCCGCTGGGTCGCGGGGTGGTTGGCGCTTGCGTCGAGAAGAACGAGCCGATCCTGATTAACGACTCGCAGAACGATCCGCGTTTTCATTCCGACGTCGATCGGGGCACGGGCTATGTCACGCAATCGATCGTCACTCTGCCCTTGCGGCGGCCGGACGGGATCGTGATCGGCGCGTTGCAAGTGTTGAACAAGCCGGGCGGGTTTTCGGCAAGCGACGTCATGATTCTAGGGCTCGCCAGCACGTACGCGGCGTCGAATCTCGACAGCCAGCGGCTGCGCGAAGAAGCCGAATCGGCGCGCATGCTCTACCGCGAGTTAGAGATTGCGCGCGACGTGCAGAGCAAGCTGTTTCCGCAGAATATTCCCGCTCTTCCGGGCATCGCCTACAACGCGTTCTGCCGTCCGGCGAAGTTTGTCGGCGGGGACTACTACGATTTTTTGCCGATGGTGGACGGCTGCCTGGTCTTCACGCTGGGCGACGTTTCGGGCAAAGGAATCGCGGCCGCGATGCTGATGGCCAGCATCCAAAGTTCACTGCGTACCCAGTTGTTGCGGCCGCCGGATTCGATCGGACGGCTGCTGACGGATCTCAACAAAGCCGTACATGCCTCTTCGACGGCAGACAAGTACACGACTTTATTCTGCGGAATGATCGATCCGGCACACACGACACTGACGTATGTGAACGCGGCCCATGTATCGCCGCTGCTGATTCGGAACGGCACGATTACGAAGCTCGACCCGACGGGAATGCCGTTGGGGATGTTCGGCCATGTGACCTACGAACAGAGTTCGGTCGCGATCGAACCGGGCGACCTCATTGTGGTGTTCTCGGATGGCATTACGGAGTGCGCCAACGGCGCGGGCGACTTCTGGGATGAAGCCGACATGGAGCGGGCGGCGATTTCGTGCGCTGGTGTCGAGGTGGTCGACAAACTGGTGCACGAGGCGGATCGTTTTGCCGGCGGCGCGGAGCAATCCGACGATATGACGGTGGTCGCCATCCGAATCGCGAGTTCCTGACATAGATGTAGAAGTAGGTTCGATCGGTAGATCCGCGAACCGCAGTGGTACGCTGGAGCCATCCGATCAAAGCCACGCGGACACAAAACATGCTACGAATCCGAACGTTTCTCCTCGTTTGCCTAGGGTTGCTCGCACTGTCAGGCCCGGAGCCGGTGTTCGCGCAGGGCGTTGTGACCACAATCGCCGGAACGGATTGGCTGTTTTCCGCAGACGGTCAGCCTGCGGTGAATGCGCCGCTGAGTGCGTCGGCTGGACCGGATCTCGCCTTTGACGCGCAAGGCAATCTCTATATCTGCGACCTCGGGAACGCGATGATCCTGCGGATCAGCCCGGCGGGAATCATCACCGTGATCGCGGGCACCGGGCTGGTCGCGGATTCGGGCAATGGCGGGCCGGCCCTTAACGCCTCTCTGTTGATACCGATGGCGGTTGCCGTGGATCGAACCGGCGCTGGCTACGTTGCGGATGGCACCACGATTCGTAAGATTTTCCCGAATGGAATCATCCGCACCATCGCCGGCCTGATCAGCGAATCGGCTTTTAGCGGCGACGGCGGACCGGCGTTGAACGCGCGGTTCGGTACGCCATCCGGCCTGGTGGTTGGACCCGATGGGTCCATCTACATTGCGGACAACGGCAATGTCCGAATTCGCAAGATCACGCCCGACGGCAACGTCCGAACCATTGCCGGAAGTGGCGTTCCGGGCTTTAGCGGAGATGGCGGTCCGGCGCTATCGGCGCGCCTGCTGGGGCCGGGGCGGATCACATTGGACAGCCGGGGCAACATTTTCTTCGTGGATGCTTCGACCGATTTCGGCCTGCGGGGCGTAATTCGGAAGATCGACACGAACGGAGTCATCACCACAGTCGCGGGCGGCGGGACTCGCACGGGCGACAATATCCCCGCCACGCAGTCGTCGCTGGTTGCGCTGGCGGTCGCAGTCGATTCGAGCGGGAACATTTTCCTGGCGGACCGCGTTGGTTCCACGGTGCGGCGCGTGGACGCTGTATCCGGCCTGTTGACGACCGTCGCGGGCGACGGCACGGCGGGCTTCGCGGGCGACGGCGGCTCGGCGCTCCGCGCGCGCTTCTCCTTCAATGCCTCGCCCGCCCTGGCAGTGGACGCTACGGGCAACATCTTCGTAGGCGACGAGGGCAACGGCCGCGTCCGTAAGATTGACCGCGCCGGAATCGTGACGACATTCGCGGGCAACGGGCTGTTCCGCTTTTCCGGCAACGGCGGACCGGCGACCAGCGCGACGCTCTACCTGCCGACGGCGCTCGCGCAGGATGGGGCGGGGAATACTTTCGTCTCCGAACGCACCTACGGGCGCATTCGCAGGATCGCGCCCGACGGCACGATCTCGGTGTACGCAGGCAATGGCACTAGCGGCTACTCCGGCGATGGCGGTCCGGCGACGCGGGCGTCGCTAAATCAGCCGCTGGGGATTTCGGTTGGGCCAGACGGCGCGATGATTTTCGCCGATTCCGCCAACTGCGTTCTGCGGCGCATCGAGACGAGTGGCAACATCTCGACGATTGCCGGGACGGGCGTGTGCGGTACCGCGGGCGATGGCGGTCCGGCGACGAGAGCGCAGTTGTTTGGTCCGGCGGGGGTCTACGTCGATGGCGCCGGGAACATCGCATTCACCGAAAACGAGGGCAATCGGATTCGGCTGGTTGTTGGCGGCCAAGTTCTGACGATTGCGGGGAACGGTAGTGCGGGGTACTCGGGCGATGGCGGCGATTCGTTGAACGCCAAACTCTCCGCCCCCGCGGGCATCACGCTGAACGGAAATTATATCTACTTCGCGGACAGCGACAACAACGTGATCCGCCGTATCTTGTTGGACTCGACGCGGAAAATCGAGACGGTGGTTGGCACGGGCGTCGCGGGCTTCGCCGGCGATGGCGGTCCGGCACGAAGCGCGCAGATCGACAGTCCGGTGGGCATCACGTTCGATCCGGACGGCAACATGTACATCGCCGACTCGGGCAATGTGCGCATTCGCAAAGTAGGCCGCGATGGCGTGATTTCGAGCGTGGCGGGCGGCGGGCAGTACCGGCTCGACGGTGTTCCCGGCGACTTCGCGCTCGTGACGCCGTACGACGTCCTGGTGGATCGCGATCGAAACATTCTGTTCACCGATATCTTCTTCAACCGCGTGCGGGCGGTGCTAAGCACGGTGCCGTCGTTCACTGGCGCTCCGTTGGCGCTGACGCTTTCCGCTCCGGCGGGAGGGCAGGCCACCGAGCAGATTTTGCAACTGACGGGTTCGATTGCAGGAGTCATTTTCGCGACGGGGGCGGACGTTCCCTGGTTGAACGTCACACCGGAGTACGGCGCGATGCCGGCGGTTGTCACCGTGAAGGGTGACGCAAGTACACTCGCGCCAGGCACGTATCGGGGCAATGTGAACGTTCTAGCGGTGGCGACGCCGTTCACGCTTACGGTTCCGGTGACCTTCAACGTTACCGCGGCCGGCCAGCCCAGCCTCGGCCTTAGTTCGTCGACCCTGAGTTTCTCGTTCGTGCGCGGCGTAGCCGGCACGAAAACGCGACCGATCAACGTCTCGAACGCGGGGGGAGGCACACTCGCGTTCACGGTCCGGACCAGTATTACTGCCGGACAGAACTGGCTGCAGGTTTCGACTACCGGTGGAACGCTGGCCGCCTTCGCCGCGACGGCAGTGAACTTCACCGCAAATCCGGCGGGCCTCGCGGCCGGCACGTATTCGGCCGTGGTGACGGTCTCGAACGACGCGCTGGGACAGCGGATTCTCGTTCCCGTCACGATGACTGTCAGCGCGGTGCAACAGACGATCTTGATTCCGCAGACGGGCCTGTCGTTTTTCGCGACGCAAGGCAACGGCAGCGGCAGCGTTCTGCCACAGTTTTTCAGCATTCTCAATACAGGGCAAGGTCAGATGCAGTGGACGACGACGCCGACAACGCGGACGGGCGCATTCTGGCTCGGCGCGTTTCCGTCTTCGGGCGTGACCGATGCCGCCCAGCCGATTGTGCCGCGAATCCGCGTGGACGTGGATCCGACAGAACTGGCGGCGGGAGTCTACTACGGCTCCGTGCAGGTGATTGCGCCGAACGCCGACAACAGCCCGCAGTCGGTTTCGATTGTGTTGACGGTGGTGCCGCGCGGCGCAACAATCGGCCCCATCGTGCAGCCTTCGGGCCTCGTCTTTATCGGTGCGGCGGGGGGCGGCGATCCCGGGGCGCAGACGATTCAGTTACAGAGCACGCGCGGCAGTGAATTGGCCTTTCGGTCCGGCGCAGTCACGCTCAAGAACAACACTCTATTCGATATCCTTCCGGCAAGCGGTACCATCCCTGCCGCGCAGCCGCTGCGCGTGTTGATTCAGCCGAAGACGGCGGGCCTCGCGGCGGGCGTCTATCGCGGAACCCTTACGATGTCTTTCGCCGACGGCACAACGCGCAATATCACTCTTGCACTTGTGCTGGCGCCGCCGGGGACTCCCGTGAACACGCCGGCACCGTTCGAGTCGGCGCTTGAAACCGTCGGGTTGGAAAGCGTCGGCCTTGAGAATGCCGCGCCGCGCACCGCGGGCTCGTGCGTGCCGAAGACGCTAGTTCCTGTGTTCACCGACATCGCCGAGGGCTTCAGCATTCCGGCTTCGTATCCGGGCCAGGTTGGCGTCAAAGTGGTCGACGATTGCTCGACTCCGATGGTCGACGGCGGCGTGACGGTTTCGTTCTCGAACGGCGATCCGCCCCTCCGGCTTACGTCGCTGAAGGACGGCACGTGGGCCGGGACGTGGACTCCGCAACGGTCTCTGGCGTCGATCTCAGTCACCGCAGCGGCCAATCTGCCGGAGCAGAATCTGAAAGGCCAGGTCAGCGTCAAAGGCGGACTGGGGACAGGGAACACGCCGCCCGTGCTTGCCGCCGGAGGCATCGTGAACTCCGCAAGCAACTCCGGTCAGGCGGTTGCGCCGGGCAGCCTGGTGAGCTTGTACGGAGCCAGACTGGCCGATGGCGTCGTGGTTGCGCCCGGCTATCCGCTGCCGAACGCCCTGGGCAACGTGTCCGTACTGATCGCCGGACGCGAAGCTCCGCTGCTGTTCACAAGCGACGGCCAGATCAACGCGATGATCCCGTACGGGATCGCGTCGAACACCACGCATCAGATTTTGAGTACGCGCGGCTCTACGCTCTCGACGCCGCAGAGTGTGGTGATTGCGCCCGCCGTGCCGGGCATCTTCACGCGCGACGGCAAGCAAGGCATCATCGTCGATCAACAGAATCGCGACGCGAATCCGTCGAACCCGGTCAGGGCGGGCGACGCGGTGGTGATCTATTGCACCGGGCTCGGCGAAGTGAATCCGTCGCTAACGGCGGGCACGGCGGCGTCGCTCACCGTGCTTTCCCGAACCGTGAATCCGGTGTCGGTGACGATCGGCGGGCAGAACGCGACCGTATTATTCTCGGGCCTCACGCCGGGCTTCGTCGGGCTCTATCAAGTGAACGCGATCGTGCCGACGGGCGTGACGCCGGGCAGCGCGGTAGAAGTGACGCTGACGTCGGCCGGGCAGACAAGCGCTCCGGCGACGATCGCGGTGCGGTAGGAAGTCGATCCGAGCCTGCGGCTCTCGACACAGAGAGCTAGTGCTGGGACCGGCAAAAACATCCCCGGGCTGAAGCCCGGTGTTATAGCCCCGCCGATTTGCCGCGGGGATCGTTTCGATCCGAACCACGCGGTCGAAGAACTAGCTATTTCTCGATCGGACCGCCCTTGGCACCCCATTCCGACATCGAGCCGTCGTACATTCGGACGTCGTAGCCGAGATACTTCAGGGTGAAGTACGACTGGGACGCCTGCATGCCGCTGTTGCAATAGGTCACCACGCGGCGGTCCGGCGTGATGCCAATCGCCGCGAAGAACTTCAGAAGTTCCGTATCAGGCTTTAGCGCCGGGTCGGTTGCGCTCGATTGCGTTTCCATCCAGTAGCCGTTTACCGCGGCCGGAATGTGCCCGCCCTTCTCGCCGCGGAAGTCGGCCGCGGATCGCACGTCGAGCAGGATGTCTGGGCCTTTGCCGACCGAGAACTGCTTGACGGTATCGATTGTTGCTAAAACACTCGCTTTCGGCTGCGGAGTGAACCGGCCTTGCAGCGGCGCGGGCGATTCGGTCGAAAGCACGCGGCCCTCCTGCTTCCACGCGGAAAGGCCGCCATTCAGCAGCGCGACGTGGCCGCCGTGGCCCAGATAGTCGAACGTGAAATACGCTCGCGTTGCCGGCAACACCGAAGCATCGCTGTACAGAATGACGCGCGAGTCATCCGACACGCCTGCCGCTTCGATCACGATGCGCAGATCGTCGACGGGCGGCAACTCATTCGGGATTCCGTCGCGCGTGACAGCAAGCGAGCCCAGCGCCACAAATCGCGCGCCCGGGATGTGGCCCGCATCATAGGCAGTCCGAGTGGCCGCGACGTGCAAGATGACTACGTTCAAATCCGCAATGTGCTTGACGAGCCAATCGGTCGAAACCAACATTTCCGGTCGCGACGCCGCCGACGAAAGAGCACCGACACCGAGCATGAGTCCGAAGACGCGATGGATCACAGATACCTCTCTCACCGACCAGTGTACGCCTCCATCATCCCTCGCCGCGTGGTTCTGAGTAATGAAATGAACACTCCTCGTTGACAGGACGTGCCCTGCCAAAGGACAATAGGTGGACACTACAAGTGCTGATCGTGCGGATATGGCGGAATTGGCAGACGCGCTAGATTCAGGTTCTAGTACTCGCAAGGGTGTGAAGGTTCAAGTCCTTTTATCCGCACCAATACAATCACCAAGTTGAAAAGATCAGGCGGCCTTTCGAGGGTCGCTTTCGTTGTGTATGGTAGCGCTGGGAGTAGCGGAAATGGGGGTAAATCGGGGTCCGAGAGGGCATCCGAGGGGACCTCATCTAGCTTGGTGAACGCCGTTCTCGAGAGCTGTTCTAAACACGTCGAAAAAACTAGCGCGTCAAGATTGGCGTTTCGGGTGCCACAAGTCTTCGCGCCTCCGGTGGCCTCGACCGATGTTCCTTGACCCAATCCGCCTTCAGTGAAACAGTGGCTTTCAGCAAGTGTTGAAAATGGCATCCACACTGAAAGAATCCGGCCTGGCCCGAACGGCCATGGAGAGCCTCACAGAGGTTCTGCGCGAGGTGCCCTTTCTCTCCCAATCCTCTCTGCGGCCGGAGCGCTTGTCGAGGGAGCCAAGGGCCGACTTTATCGTCTCTGTCCAAACGCCAGCGCCAGCAAGGTCAAAGGAGCTACAGCGGCGCCTGATCTGCGAAGTGAAGTCCAGCGGCCAACCGAGGATTGCGAGGGAGGCCTGCTTGAGTCTGGCCGAATTCGCGAGAAAAGACCAGCGCGCCTATCCGGTCTTCATCGCGCCCTACATCTCGCCCGCCGCCGCCGAGGTCTGCGAGGAGTACAAGGCCGGGTACCTCGACTTCGCCGGGAACTGCCGCCTCGCCTTCGATTCGGTGTTCATTCAGAAAGAGGGGTTCCCCAATCCAACGGCCGCCACTCGGGACTTGCGATCACTCTACTCACCGAAAGCAGAACGGGTCCTGCGCGTGCTTCTCGTGTCCGGTCCGCGCATGTGGCGCACGCAGGCATTGGCCGACGCGGCCCAGGTAAGTTTGGGACAAGTGGCCAGCGTCAAGAAGCTGCTAGTGGATCGCGAGTGGATCGAATCCAGTCCAACGGGTTTTGGGTTCTCGGGCTATGCGCTTGGCTCACCTGACGGCAACGGTCACGGGTATCGCTTCGGTTCGGCTTCTGGAGCCGGAAGTGGAGATGGTAATGGGTTTGGTGACGGTACCTCTGGTCCGATCCAGGTCGCTGTTCTACCTTTGCTCACGGAATGGGCACGGGCCTATCGGCCGGAACGCAGTTCGAGTTCCGAGTTCTACTCGATCAAGCCTGTTCCAGAGGTTGAGGCGAAGCTCGCCGAGTTTGCAAAATCCCAAAAAGAAACAGGTCGCCTTTACATCCTGCTCTGGAGCCGCTCGCCTTGCTCCTGCCGTTCGCTACCAACGTGCTGCCGCCTACGTCGCCGACGATGTTGACGCAATCGCTGAAACGTTGGCGCTGAAGCGGGTCAGTTCCGGCGCGAACCTAACGCTGATCGAACCCTATGATGACGGCGTGTTCTTTGGGACTCGCGAACTGGCTGGTGCCCCGGTCGTTTCGCCAATTCAGATCTACTTGGACCTGATGCAGATCAAGGGTCGCGGCGAAGAAGCGGCGACTGCGATCCTGGAGGAGGTCATCAAACCTCTTTGGCGGTAACATTTCGCGACTACTCTGGCGATCTCGTTAAGGCTGCCCATTCGGTGCTGCTCGAACTGGTTCGCTTGTTAGGCGAGTACCGGGATGACCTCGTCGTTGTCGGCGGGTGGGTGCCTCAGCTCATCTCGCCCGCTGAGCCGTTGAAACATGCGGGCAGCATCGACGTCGATCTGGCGTTCAACCATCGCAACCTCCAAGATGCTGGGTACTCGACGATTCAGAAGCTTCTCCTTTCGCGCGGCTACGAACAAGATCACCGGCAGCCTTTCATCTTTCACCGGACAGTCAGTGTCGGCGGGAATCCAATCAAAGTCCAGGTCGATTTCCTCGCGGGTGAATACGCAGGCACACGAGCGGCCGGCGGGCGGCGAGCAGAGCGGTGCTGACCACAAGATCCGCCAAGTACAGCCTATTAGAGCTGGGCCACCTTGCGCTGGACCAGAAGGAAGTACAGCCCAACCACGGCCAGCATGATGCCAGCGCCTGCTAGCACGACCGGGGCAGTATAGATGGGGATCAGCGCTCCAAGCACCAGGCCGCCGATCGGCATTCCGCCCCGAAACGCCACGTTATAGACGCTCATCACGCGGCCGCGCATGCTGTCGACCGTGATCGCCTGGACCAGGGAACTCACCAGTGCGAACACCGAGATCATCGCGGCGCCGCCGAGGAAGAGTAGCACCGTCGCGAGTGGCAGCCATGTGGTTAGAGAGAAGCTGGCGATGAGCACGCCGAGCGCGGTCATAATGAGTAGCGCCCGCCGGCCTTGATGTTTCGTACCTTGTAGCGCGGCAACGAGCAATGCTCCCGTGATGGAACCAGCGCCGGAGACGACCAACAGCATCGTGTAGGTCTGTTCCGAACCGTGGAACACTTCCTTCGCAAACACGGGCAGGAACGCGATGAGCGGCAGGCCGAGAACCGTCATCAGGAAGGCCAATACGATCAGGCCATCCATCCCCGGTTTTTCGCGAATGAATGAAATTCCTTGCTTCATGCTGACCAGGACGCTTTCGCTGGTCTTCGCCGGAATGAACTTCGTGTGGACCATGTAGAGCGACGTAATCACGGCGAGAAAGGACAAGCCGTTCAAGCCGAAGCACCACGTCGGCCCCAGCTTTGTCAGGGCCAAGCCGCCGAGCACCGGCCCAATGATGCGGGCCAGGTTGAACTGAATCGAATTCATCGCGATCGCGTTCGGCAAATCCTCTGGACCTACCAGCGTCGGAATCAGCGCCTGATACGCCGGGCCTCCAAACGCTTGCGCCACGCCCACCACGAACGACAGCGTCAGGATGTGCCATACCTGCACGACCTCGAAGTAGAACATGGTCGCCAGCAGAATCGCGCACGTCATCTGCACGTACTGCGAGAGCAACAGCATCGTCCGGCGGTCCCGGCGATCCGCGAACACGCCGCCGACCAGCGATAGAAGGAAGATCGGCACCTGGCCCAGGAACACATCCAAACCGAGGAAGAACGGATTTCCCGACAGCTTGTACACCAGCCAACTCTGCGCCAATCGCTGCATCTCGGAGCCGACGCTCGACGTGCAGGCACCGAACCACATGACGCGGAAGTCGTGGTGTTGAAATGCTCGAAAAGTTCGTTTTAGCAAAGGAGGGAATCTCGATCCAGCTAACCCGCCAGTCAGGAACAAGTACCTTAGACGCTCACGGCAGCGGCTTGTCCCGCTTGATGAGATGCAAAATGTTGCCGTCGGCGTCACCGAAAAAGACCAGCCGGTTGCCGGAGTTCACGTACGGCTCACCAAGGAAGTGCACGCCCTTGGCTTGAAGAGCGGCGTAGCCGTGGTCGAAATCGTCCACCATCACCGCAATGTGGCGGATGCCGGGATCGCGCATCTTGTTCGATCCGCGTTCGCCTTCCGACGGGATGATCTCAAGCATCGCTCCGTTGGGCGCTTTGACGAAGTAGTTTCCGTCGTACTCGAAATTGATGACGAAGCCAAGCTTGTCGACGTACCACTGCGCAAGCGTCTTGGGATCCGGCGATGCGAGTGCGGTGTGCTCTAAGCCAGTAAACATAAGCTCACAGTTTAGCAAGGTGAGGAGGAGGATCGCCCTCCTCCGATACGATCCGCAGGCGCGATGCTGAGGATGGGTCTCGAAGTGGAGAAAACTCTTCCCAGGATTTCCTGGTCCCGTTTCCTCCTCCGCTCTAACCCCACCCGTAAGCAAGCGCCCCCGCAACGAGATGGTATGAGAAGGCCGACCCCCGCGCGAAGCAGTATCCTTGCGGGAACGCACTCGAAGTGCAAGAAAGGAGATCGGCCATGAAGCAGAATAGCAAACCAGAAGCAGCAGGAGCGCAAAGCAAGGTGCCCAAGAGCAAGCCCAAGAACAACGCAACGAACCTCACGAATCGATTCAAAAAGAGCCGCGACGTTGGTTGTTATTTGGGCATGAGGCCGGAGCAAAGTCAATCGGGCGAGCGCGATCCGGAACTGGGAATTACGAAAGAAGGAGACCCGTATCTGCGCACGCTGCTGGTGCAAGGCGCGCATCACATCGTAGGCTGGAGTGGGCCGGACAGCGACCTCCGGCGATGGGGCATGAAACTCGCCGCGCGCGGAGGCAAGAACGCAAAGAAACGAGCCATCGTCGCGGTGGCGCGAAAGCTATCGGCGCTGCTGCATCGCTTGTGGACCACGGGCGAAGAATACGAACCGCTCCGCAACAGCAACCCACAAAGCAAGGCGGCGTGAAGCAATGCGACCCAAGACAAGTGACAGACAGATACCGAGTATGCCCGTCGAGAGCATCGAACCGAGCACGAGCAACAGCATCGAGCCGCGCACAAGCAACAGCATCGAACCGAGCACGAGCAACAGCATCGAGCCGCGCACGTAGCAACAGCATCGAGCCGCGCACGTAGCGAGGGCGAAGCCCGAGCGAAGTAAGCGGGCGAAGCGGCAGTTGCTACGGCGAGCTTTTTCCAAAACAACAAACTTTCAAAAAAGCGCAAAACGTTTCCGAAGTACAGCACATCCAGAAACCACAAAAGCATTCCCAAACGCACCACAAAAACCCTTCCTAAGAAAAAGGGAAACGGAAATCATCCAGCCGCCTCCCGTTGGTCGGCCCCGCCCCAAACGGGTCACCCGGCCAAAGAAGATTCCGGTTGACACGACCAGGCCTTCTCATGGAAGGCGCGCACGTACGGTCGCAACGAGGCGCGACCGTAAGGTCGCGCGTGTACCGGAGCCTGCTGTCGCAACGAGGCGCGACCGTAAGGTCGCGCGTGTATATGGAGCCTGGTATCGCTTCGGGCGACTCCAAGCGATCCCCACGGGATCGACGATAACCCGACCGTCATTGGTGGGAGATATTCCTCTACCAAGTCAGGTTCATACGACCCTGGGGACGGTCCGATAAGGATTTGGAAGGAGGCTGGCATGGCAATCCAAGGTTATGGTGCAAATCGCTTCTCCGTGGCGCCGATTCAGCCGATACATGGGCGTTCACGTTTCGACGTACAGCGCTTGGACGCGCAGCGGGTAAGCTCGTTCCAGCTCGATTTGAAGACTGCGGAAGGCGACAAGGTCACCATCTCGGCGGAGGCGCTCAGCGCTCTATCGGCGCATGCGGGTCCGGACGGCCAGGGCTCGGCGGCAGGCAAGGGGCTGCAGGTCAACATCAAAGTGGATGGCGACCTGAATGAGCAGGAGTTGAAAGACATCGTAAACCTGGCGCAGGCGTTGGGTTCGGCGGTCAAGGATGCGAAAGCCGGCAATCTGGAGCAAGCAGCACGAGACGTAGCGGACACGCGCGAGGGGAGTTCCGTCGCGAGCTTCGATTTTGCGTACCGCGCGTATGAGCGCTATCGGTATGCGGCGGAAACGGCGGGGTCGCCACGTGTTCGGACGCAGGGCTAGTCTGCTGCTGGCGTTCGCCAGCCTGGGTTTTGGTGCGGAGCCGCACCGCCGCTCGAGCGCGGAGACGCGCACGCATACGCGGTGTGAGTCGTGTTCGCGATACAGCAATGGCAGGATCGCTCGGAGCAAGGCCGTCCGGCGGGCGTTCCAGGAGTTGCATCCGTGTCCGGCAACGGGCGCTTCAACGGGCGCGTGTCCGGGATACGTCGCGGATCATATTTTTCCGCTATGGCGCGGCGGTGCGGATCGGGTGGAGAATCTGCAGTGGCAAATGGCGGAAGAGGCTCGGCGGAAGGATCGGGTCGAATAGGTTCTGCTGCGCCGACATCCCCGGATTCCTCTGGCAGAGCTTACTTTGTGTCTGACACGGTTTCGACTGGGGCTGACATCCCCGGATTCTTCCGGCGGAACTTAATCCGTGTCAGACACGGTTTCTCCATAAGCGCCCGCCTTCGTGTAGGGTAGGTAACGAGCCGAGAGGCGCATTGGAACCGCCGACCGGTCGCTGACCGCCATTTCCTGCGGAACCTTCGGTTGCCTGGTAGCGTAGTATTCCACTGAAGGAGATACGCGCCGTGACTCTGTCTACGCTTTGGAAACTTGCCGTGCCTGCGCTCGCGTTCGTTTTGACCGGATGCGACGAGATGAACATCAACTTTGGCGATTCGGATCGCTACAAAGACGATTTTCATTACAGCTATCCCCTGACGGCGGGCGGGCGGCTTTCTCTCGAAGGTTTCAACGGAAGCGTGGAGATCATGGGGTGGGACAAGAACACCGTTGAGATCAATGGCACGAAGTACGCCAGTACGCCGGAGCGGCTGGCGGAGATGAAGATCGATATCGATGCGCAGCCGAGCGCGGTGCGGGTGCGCGCAATCCGGCCGACGATTCGGGGCAACATGGGCGTACGCTTCTCGATCCGGGTGCCGCGCCGCACGGTGCTCGACCAGATTGTGAGTTCGAATGGCGGGATTCGCGTGGAGGATCTCGATGGGCAGGCCCGGCTGAAGAGTTCGAACGGGCAGTTGAAGATTACGCGCTTCAAGGGGAGCCTCGAAGCCGAGACAACCAATGGCGGCGTCGATATTGTGGACACGGCGGGTCAGATCCGGGTGCACACGTCGAACGGCAGCGTGCGCGCGGAGATCGCGAAGGGCAGCTTTGAGGCCACGACGTCGAATGGTTCGATTCGGGCGAATTTGCGGGATAGCGACGCCGGACGCCCCGTCGTGGCGCATAGCTCGAATGGCAGCATCGATCTGACGCTCGACAAGATGCAGGACGTGCGGGCGGAGTCGTCGAACTCGTCGGTGACGGTCCGGCTTCCGGCGAACGCGAATGCTCGGTTGCGCGCGCACACCAGCAATTCGTCGATCACCACGGATTTCTCCGTGTCGACGCAGGGGACGCTTTCAAAGAATCGGCTGGAGGGCAATATCGGCAGCGGCGGTCCGTTGCTGGACTTGTCGACGTCGAATGGCGGGATCAAGATTCTAAAGCAGTAGCACTTTCAAAAGCAA
>JAYVTO010000109.1:0-5766 GCA_043788745.1 Acidobacteriaceae bacterium | reverse complement strand
GAACCGCGAACGTTAGCGAGCGGCCCCACCGACAACACCCCCGCCCCTCACGCTCAGGGCACCCGCTCGCTTACGCTCGCGGTTCTTCGAGAGGAGTAGAGGCAGATGTTTTCACAGGTCCGTTAGCGAACGCCCACCGAGACCTCGAGACCTCGCGCAGCAGTTCGGGGTCGAGAAGGCGGTCCTTGGCGCCGTAAGGACTTCCTGTGTAGAGTTTCTGCGGTGCGCGATAGGTTGCGGAATTGCAGGAATCAAGAGGCGCGAAGTGCGAAGGATTCATGGAATCAGGGGAGTCCGAGGCGGACTCCCCTCAGCGGAAATCGGCTTTGAGGTCTGCCCCGATTGTTGCCCAATCGAGAAGAACTAAGCGCGCACGAGTGGGCAATTTGAGGCACACTTCGGGTTTCTCGGATTTCTTGCGGAGTGTTTGGATCGGGTTACGCGCCGATTTTCTCTACTTCGATCATTGGTTTTTCGGCCTGTTTGGGGCCGGTTTCGGGTGGAGCGGCGGGTTGCTTTAGGACCTCCGAAGGGGTTTGCCGAACGAACCCAGAGTTCTCAAAGAATTGTGTCCAGGGTTCGTTGGCACAGTTTCGCTCCCCGGTTTCGCTCCCCGGTTTCGCTCCGGCGGGGTTGGATTCCGGCGTCAGCCCGGGGACATTGATTGCCGGTCACGGCATTAGCTGCTAGCGATCCTTCTCCAACTGCAGCAGCTCACGGCGATCCTCCTGGACGATGAAACGGGCCTTGGTCAAGGACGTAACGCTCGCGGAGAAGGCCTTCTGATAGGACAGCCGTGTGCGGTACGTTTGCTCGAACTGCTGTGGCCTGAACGGCGTCTCGTGGCCCGCAATCATACAGAAAGATGCGCCGGTGGAATTGCCGGACCACTTGCTCGCGGGCGCATCCACGAAGGGCGACCGGTAGCCGCCTGTCACGTTGCCGAACTTGTCGAGCACCGGCGTGCCGTTGTCGACCCGAATGGGATCCGCGTGCGGCGGAGCGATTGCTTTGCGAACCCAGAGATCCAGGTTTCGGAACATCGCGTCGAACGCCACCCAACTCGGGAACCTGCTCCGGGGGCCCTCGTTGCACGTGAGCGGCGGCACGGCACGCCCGCCCTTGCCGATATCGTCAGGCGCCGCGGCGCTGCGCAATTCGTCGGGGGTTGCATGACCCGCTCCCGCCAGTTCGTAATGCCGGAACTGGTCCGGCGCGGCATCGCTGTCCTCCCTGCGCGCAGGAATCGCGCGCAAGTAATCGGACTGGCTCATCACATGGACGATCGGCACGCCGGCATTTCGAATCTGCCGCCGGGGATCGCCGGCCGGGAGCGGCGCGGCGCATTGATGGATCGGCGTGGGCCCGGCGGCAACCGCGATCAGATAGGCATCGTAAATGGGCCGTCCATTCGCAGCGACATCGAGCGGGTGGATCGCGTTCACATAGGTGTAGAGAAACGCGCCTGTTTGCGAGAAGCCCCAGGCGTAGACGTGCTTCACCGGATGATCTTTGACGGAGGCACGGCCGTAGTGCAATGGATTAGAAGCGTCGCCACTGCGCAGCCACGCGCCGACTTGGCTGTGTATGTCCCAGACCAGGCCATTTTCCGTTGTACGCTCACTGTCCCGGGCGACCGTTGCGCAGTTGCGCGGGTCGTCGAGAGGCAGCGGATTTGTCCACGAGAGCGCCGCGTAGCGAGCGGAATCGAACGTCTTCAACGTCGCGACGGCGACCGGCTTTGCGGTGATGCCAACCCAAGCATCGCCGTCGCGGAGGAACTGCCGGTGCGTCAATCCCCAGCCGATGTTGAGGTCAAAGAGATTTGATGGATTCAGCATCTCGACCACGACCACACCGCTGAATTTCGCGCGGGAAGCCGGGCGGCGCACAAGGACCCGGGTCGCGTAAGGAGCATTCGCGGTACGCACTTTTGCCGCACCGCCCTCCGGCCAGTCGTACACGTTGGCCGTACCGCTCACGAGAAACTCCTGCTCGACATAGCCGGCGGCCTTCAGGTTCTCCGGGACGAGCGTGTGGTCGGCAGCGCCAAAGGGATACGACTGCGGCGTGACTTCCATCAGCGCTGCCTTCGGCAACGGCGTAGCGGCAAAGAGCCCGACGGCTGAAACTAGCAGAAGCAGGTTGCCAAGAGTCATCATCATGCATCAAAGCTTACCCAATCCGGCAGTCAGAATCCGCGTCGCCCCAGAAGGTAGTGGTTCAACTGACCCACTACCGACTTTTCTACCTGGGACAAATTAGGACATTCTCACTTTGCCGCGACACATCATGAGGCTCGCAATCATGAGGCTCGCGGTTGACACGCCCCGCCCATTCCGCTATATTTCTGAAGTATTGATCTATCAAGGGTTTGTCCGCGATTTGACCGACCGCTGAGATCAGATTTTCTGGAGTCATTTCACTATGCCCAGCGGCGTGGACGATCCGAAACTCGCACATCAGGCTTCCTCACCTTCGGCTCCTGGTAGTGCAGCGCAGCCAGGACGCCCCGCCATGCCAGGCGCGCCTTCCACGAGTCACCCGATGCCCGGGGCGCCGCAACCCGGCGACGACTCCGGCGAAGAGCAGTCAACCGGGCCTTCCGAAGCCGACTTTGAGGCGATGGAAGCAGCCGCTTACGAGGAAGAAGACCTCGCCAACCTGCTCGACGACCGCCACTTCAATCCGCCGTCAGAAGGCGAAGTGCTGCATGGCTACGTCCTGAAGATCACGCAAAACGAAGTCATCGTCGACTTCGGCTATAAGACCGAAGGCTATGTTCCTGCGGCGCAATTGCGTGCGGCGGATGGCACCGTCACCGTGAAACCCGGCGACACCATCGACGTCATGATCGACCGGCACGGGCCGCATGTTGAAGGCTACGTGACGCTCTCGCATGACCGCGCGAGCAAGGTTCGCGTCTGGGATACGCTCGAGCAGGCGTACCGCGATCAATCGGTAGTTTCCGGCCGCGTAACGGAACGAACCAAAGGCGGCCTGATGGTCGATGTCGGCGTCGCGGCGTTCATGCCCGCGTCGCAAATCGACGTTCGGCCTGTCTTCAACCTGGATTCGATGGTAGGCCAGGACATTCCGGTCAAAGTCGTGAAACTGAACCGCCGTCGCGGCAATGTAGTCGTTTCACGCAAGGCGGCGGTCGAGCAGGACGTAACCGCGCGCAAGACAGAAGCGCTGGAGCACATCGAAGAAGGTGCCGTCGTGACCGGCATCGTCAAGAACCTGACCGAGTACGGCGCGTTCATCGACTTGGGCGGCATCGACGGACTGCTGCACGTCAGCGACGTCTCGCACGGCCGCGTGAACCATCCATCGGAAGTATTGCAGGCGGGTGACGAAATCTCGGTCAAGGTCCTGAAGTTCGACAAAGAGAAGGAACGCATTTCGCTCGGCCTGAAGCAGATGCAGCCCGACCCGTGGGAAAGCGTGATTGAGCGCTATCCGCCCGGCAACAAGATCATCGGCCGCGTCATGAGCGTCACCGACTACGGCGCGTTCGTGGAACTCGAAGCCGGGGTCGAAGGCCTTGTGCACATCTCCGAGATGACCTGGAGCCGCCGGATGAAGCATCCGACGAAGGTGGTCAAAGCCGGCGACCAGGTGGAAGCTGTCGTTCTTGAAGTGAAATCAAAAGATCGCCGCGTTTCTCTAGGGATCAAGCAACTGGAAGCCGACCCGTGGACGACGGTATCCGAGCGCTATTCGATCGGCAGCGTCGTCGAAGGCCGCGTTCGCAAGCTCGCCGATTTCGGGGCGTTCATTGAGATTGAAGAAGGCGTCGACGGCCTGGTTCACGTGTCCGACATGTCGTGGACCAAGCGCGTGAAGCATCCCTCGGAAGTGGTCAAGAAGGGCCAGATGGTGCAGGCTGTGATCCTGAACATCGACGCCAAGAACCGCCGGCTTTCGTTGGGCGTAAAGCAGTTGCAGCCCGACGCCTGGGAGAGCTTTTTCCGCACGCACCAAGTGGACGATCTGGTTCGCGGCCGCGTGGCGCGGTCGGCGGCCTTCGGCATGTTTGTCGAGTTGGCTCCGGGAGTGGAGGCGCTGTGCCATCGCACTGAGATTCCGGCGTTGGGCGGAGCGGAAACCGACACCCCGCTGCCGATCGGCGAGGAATACGATTTCAAAATTATCAAGCTCAATGAGAACGAAAAGAAGATCGGCTTGAGCTTGCGCGCCGTGGCCGACGACGAGGAAAAGACTCGCCTGGAGGACTACCAGAGACAGGCTGTGGCTGCGACGACTACTATAGAAGAAGCGTTAAAGAAGCATTGAACTTAAGAGTTAAGTAAGCACAGAGGAAAAGAGGAAGGCCGTTCATGACCAAAGCCGAATTAATCGAAGAGGTTTCTCGCGTCGTGGAGATGACGAGGAAAGATTCGGAAGTGATCGTCGAGGCCATTTTCGATAGCGTCGTCCGCGCTCTGCGGACCGGCGACAAGATCGAGATCCGTGGATTCGGAAGCTTCCGGACCCGGCAGCGTCAGCCGCGCATCGGGCGCAATCCGAAGACCGGCGCCCGCGTCGAAGTGCCCGCGAAGCGCATTCCATACTTCAAGCCCAGCAAGGAACTGAAGGACCTCGTCAACAAAGACGGCGTCCCGGCGGCTGACGCTCCGGCAGCCGAATAGGCTCGGGCTTCCCCGCCCCTGCCGCTCCGATGGATCATCTGTTCAGCCCCTGGCGATTTCGCTACGTTTCATCGGCGAAGCACGAGGAAGCCTGCGTCTTCTGCGTCAAGGGCAAGTGGGTTTCTGAAGCTGCGGATCGCGAGAATTTCGTGCTCGCGCGCGGCGAACACTGCTTTGCGCTCCTCAATATCTATCCGTACACCGGCGGCCATTTGATGGTCGCGCCGTATGCGCACGCGGCGAGTTTGGCGGAATGCGCTCACGCGACCGGCGCCGAGGCGCTCGACGAGATGATGCGCATGGCGGCGCGCTTCGAAGCCGCTTTGGAGAAGGCGTACAAGCCCGGTGGAATCAATATCGGCATGAATCTTGGAGCCGCCGCCGGCGCAGGCGTCGCGGGCCACATCCACATGCACGTGCTGCCCAGGTGGTTCGGCGATGTGAACTTCATGACGACGGTAGCCGAAACGCGCGTGCTCCCGGAAAGCCTGGAAGACAGCCATGCAAAACTGGTCTCAGCGCTGCGGTAAAAGCCGCTCGACGCACGTCCCCCAGCGACAGCTCAGCCCTGTCGATGCTGACGCACTTGGAACGCGATGAAGACCTTATCCGGAAGCGGTCGAGCTATTCCGCCGCCGGTTTGACGTCGCCAGGGACGGCCGCTTCCTAATTCCCGTGCAGGTCGAGCAACCTCGAAAGCGCCAATAACCGTAATGTTGAACTGGCACGCGGGGCTGAAAAAAATAGATTTTGCCGGCCAAGCGCCCGCCATCGGACCCGGATGTTGTTTCTTTCCGAGGCGGTAGGCCTCAGTTAACCAGACGTGCACAATCCACTGAGAGAGTGAGAGGCTTCTTCAATACCGCGGCGCGAGCCTATACTGTCGGGGGCGGATTCGGGGCGGATTCGGGGCGAATCCGGGGCGGATTCGGTGCCTAGGGCGGATTCGGGGCGGATTCGTGGCGGATTCGGTGCCTAAGAAGCTTAGGCTGTCGTAGACACCAAAAGCCCCTCCCAGCACGAGAATCCCCGCATTCGCGCATCGCCGTCATGCCTCGCGACACATCTTCTGAACTCTCGATCAGGGAGGAAGCTGATGAGTTGTGAGAAC
>JAYVTO010000108.1:0-3377 GCA_043788745.1 Acidobacteriaceae bacterium | reverse complement strand
GGTCACTCCGCTCTTTAGTACGGGGATGCTCCCCGGCCACCCGCCAGCAAAGAACCGCGAACAGCCTACCCGTTACGCGAAGTGAGCGGATGCCTGCAGCGCGTCATGACCGCCAGAAGCCAATTGCAGCCGGGCACGCCAACGCGCAAGACCCAAAGCACAAAATCCGAGCCGCGACCAAAGCGGTTCGAAGGGCCGCGTCGGGAGCGGATTCACCAGCCGGCTGCTGCTGCTACCAGAGGCGGATTCGGGCGGATTCGGTGCCTAAGAAGCTTAGGCTGTCGTAGACACCTAAAGCTCCGAGACCGACTACACAGCGCTGCGATAGATGTGCGGCGTCAGATTGAGAATGCGGAAATGCGCAGGCTCCTTGGTATTCTCGATGACCTTCGTGATCGTCTCAAAAACCCGGATGGATATCGGAGTCAGGACACCGAAGACGCTGAAGACGCGTTCCTCAAACAACGTCACCGCACGATGGGATTGGCAAGACTGGTCCCCGATCCCACCGCGCTGTTGGTCATCGACGAAGCCGACCGGCTCAAGATCGCCGGACTGGAGCAGGCACGAAGCATTTTTGATCGGGGCGGGATCGGAATGATTCTGATCGGTATGCCAGGTATTGAAAAGCGCTTGGCTCGCTATCCGCAGTTGCACTCCCGCATTGGTTTTGTTCACGAATTTCGTCCTCTGTCGACAAGCGAGATTCGGCAACTTCTGGAGCGTCACTGGACACCGCCGGGCGTTAAACTTCCGGGTGACGCCATTGATACGGTCGTCGCCGCTTCGATCATCCGAATCACCGGCGGCAACTTCCGGCGGCTGAATCGCCTCCTGACGCAAGTCGAACGGATTCTCGAAATCAACGCCCTGCCGTCAGTGACCAAAGAGGTGGTTGAGGCGGCACGCGAGAATCTTGTCATCGGGCAAGCCTAGAAACTCTACACTACGCCGCTGGAGTCCAGTTGCTCTTGGCCTAGTCATCGTGCCGAACTTCTCAATTAACCTTCGAGTTCCTCCGTAAGCCAATCGGCGAGCGAAGGGGCAAGGGCTGCGATGAGCGTGCAAACAATGCCGAAAAGCGTCAAACTGGCAGCCAAGTCGGGTCTGAGCCCCACACAGACCAGGGTCGTTGCAACGCCTGCGAGCATCGCAGCCGCCTCTGGATAGACCTCTATGAATTGTTTGACCCTCGCCGAACGGATCCGCCGCCGCAGATTTCGATTAAACCCGGAACTGATCGCGGGTGTGGACCACACGGATTGCAGTCGCGCATCTAAATCGTTCTGGACCCTTACGAACTCAACACAACGGGGACAGCTTTGTAGGTGCAACATTGCTTCTTGGCTATTCAGCCCTTCGAGAACCACTTCTTCAACTTGCTCGCAATTCATCTCGACTCTCCTAGCATTTCGGCCAAAGCGCGCCGCGCGCGGAACAGGTGACTCTTAACCGTTCCCGAAGCCATCCCCAGCGAAGCTGCGACGTCCTCAACGGAACGGTCCTGAAAATAGTATTGCTCCAGTACTTTCCTTTGATCGGCGGTCAGCTTCTCGATGCAGGCCTTGAGGTTGCCAATCTCGACTCGTGCCCCTTCAGCAGCAATAGCTGCCGGCTCGCCTATCGTATCCAACGGAACGGTGCGGCGGAAACTCTCGCTACGAAGCCAGGTCAAACCGGTGTTCCTGGCAATCGTGTAGATCCAGGTGCCGAAGGACGCCCGGCCGTCGTATCGATCCAGCACCCGCCAGATCTTCAGAAACACGTCCTGCGTGAGTTCCTCGGCAGGAGCCTTTTCGCGGACGACCGAGAAGATGAGCCGATAAACCTTGTCGCGATATTGGTTGACAAGGGCCTCGAAGTCTCCGCGATTGATTCCGCCGCCTGGTCCAGAAATTTCACCCACCTCCTCTTCCTTTGTACTCACCGGCAGCAACTCCGGTTGCAGCACAATTTTATGCAACCGGACAGGTCACGCGGCAGTACAAACGATGGAGGCCTATGAAATGACGTCTGAAGCGGTGGTGATATTGGGGATTATCGGCTACATCTCCCTGCGGCAATGGCTGCGGCATGACAAGCGGCGCATGATTCATCGAGAGCGGCTGGCCGCACTTGAAGCCGGAAAGGAACTTCCGGCGGTTGAGCAAGAAAGCTCTCAGTCCAGTTGGAACGTCCAGCGATTTCTTCTTGTGTTTGGCATTTCCTGGATTGCCATCGGTGTGGGCGGAGGACTGACCTTCTATGTGATCCTGCGCCAAGCATCGCCAGAATGGCTTCGGCAATTGCCACCCGCCGGAACTGAAGTTGCGGCGCTCATTCCGGTAGGAATTGGCCTAGCCCATTTGATCGCCTTCTGGGCAGGCGAACGCCACGACCGTGGACGAAACAAAAGGAAATCATAATGAACAAGAAACTTGGAACTGGTATAAGGATCATGGCAGTTGGGCTCGTCACGGGTGGCCTGCTTGGGTACCTGGGGACATGGATGATGTACGCGAATCGGCATCACGGTCTTAAGCCCGACTTGGTTATGACGGCGGTTGCGGTAGCGATGTTCTCGTGGACCGCGCTGTCGGGCTTGGCCATGTGGCGACGGAGGCCTTGGGGACTTCGTTCGGCAAAGGTGTTATTCGCCCTGCAGATACCAACATTCTGCATTGCGCGCCTGTCCTATGAATTTTCTAACCTGTTGAGTTTTCGCATGATGGCCGGCAATTCAGCACATCAAGTAGGTGGCAACATCGGATCCTCCTTCAACCTTAGCTGGGCTCCCCCAGGTACGGGATTCATGGTTGGCCTCAACCTGATTGCTGTCCTTGCCTTCACGTACTTGGTGATGGCCAGCCGGTCTTCGAACCAGCGGGCACGATGAAGACTTTCGACTAGTAAGGCTTGCAGCGGCAAGGAGTCCTATTTCAACGCGACTTCGTTTCGTTCGCGCAAAGTCCCGCAACGTTTCGCAGAGTAGTAACAGCCGACTGCACCAATCGAGGTTGCACAAACGTCTGGTTTCGCAACAATCTGACAGAAGTTGATTTGCTGGGCTTTGTGTGTTGCAAAAAGGTATTGCGTTACCAATTCGATTGGCGATACATTTGAGCAATGCAGATCGGCTACGCCAGAGTCTCCACCGACGATCAGGACACCGTCGTCCAAGTGGCGGCTCTGAAGTCCGCCGGTTGCGAGCGCATCTATAAAGAGAAGGCTTCCGGAGGACGCTGGGACCGGCCAGAACTTCACAGGCTTCTAGATCAGCTCCGCAAGGGTGACGTGCTGGTGGTCTGGAAACTGGACCGGCTGTCTCGCTCCCTCCGCGATGTACTCACGATCATGGAGCGGCTCGGCGAATCCGGGGCGGGCTTCCGCAGTTTGAC
>JAYVTO010000107.1:0-10990 GCA_043788745.1 Acidobacteriaceae bacterium | reverse complement strand
GCTACGCTGCCGTCGGAGCCGCGGCAGGCAAGGGCAAAATCACCCGCGAAACCATTCAGGATCCGCTCTACGCCCGCCACGCCTCCGTCGGCTACAACTACCGCATGCCCGAACTGTGCGCCGCCGTCGCTTTCGCTCAACTCGAGCGCCTGCCGGAACTCGTCCAGAGGCGGACCCTTTCCGCTCGCATCCTCGGCGAGGCCCTCACGCCATCGTCCCGTGAGTGGCTCCGCCCCCAGACCATCCCCGAAGGAATTACGCACTCCTGGTGGACGTACGTCCTCAAGCTTGATCGCGCCAATGTCAACTGGTACGACTTCCGCGATCGCTTCCGCGCCTCCGGCGGCGACGGCGTTTACGCCGCTTGGCGTCTTACCTACTTGGAACCCGTCTTCCAAGGCGCAAAGTTTGCCGACCACCAGACGCAAATCTTCGACAAAGGTCTCTGCCCCGTCGCCGAATCCGTCCAGCCTTACCTGCTGCAATTCAAGACCAACTACATCGACATGGCCCGCGCCGAATCGCAAGCCCGCATCCTCCGCCAAACCATAGACTACTTCTAGCCCCAGCAACGAGTCGAAGCAAGTCCAGTAGGTCTGACCGCCAGGTCCGACAAACACCAAGCCAGCATTCCGGCGCGCACCAGATCAGCACTGAACCCCGACCGTGAGCGACTGTTACCCACCGCTCCCAACGAAGAACCGCAGGCGTAAGGAACTGTGAAAACATTCTCCAGCCCGCCCGCCACCAAAGAAGCGGAGTCGTGGTGCGCGTCATGACCGCCAGAAACCAGTTGGGAGCAGCAGCAACAAAGATCGCAGCATGAGGAGCAACGAGCAGAGGCTATAACACCGCCCTTTAGGGCGGGGTTGGTCAGTTTATGTTCATTGCGAAATGCACCAAATCCGAGCCGCGACCAAAGCGGCCCGAAGGGCCGCGTCGGAAGCGGATTCACGAGCCGGCACCCCGCCCTGCTGCTACCAGGATTGAACAACCTACGGGGTCGCCGCCGGAGAGTGAACGGATCTCTCCCATGCCAACAGCGCCGATTTAACCGGCTATCTTCCCAACGAAATGCACCAAATCCGAGCCGCGACCAAAGCGGCCCGAAGGGCCGCGTCGGAAGCGGAGTCACCCTTGCGCGGATGAGATATGATGCTGTTGAGGCGCGCACGAAGCGAGGCCGAAGGCCGAGCGAAGTAAGCGCCCGCACCCGCGCAGCACCAAGAATTGCGGCATTCGAAATCAATCACTTACAAGTTGGTTCATGGAGAGTGAGCGGATCTCACCCAGATTGACAGCGCCCGATATAACCCCCTCGTGTCAGGGCGTGGGACTCGCCGAGGCGCGCGCCGTAAGGTCGCGCGTACAAAATCAAGCGCAGCCGCGCCCAAAGCCCGATTGAACCCCGACCGTAAGCGAGCACCCCGCTAACTAAGAGCGCGGGTCCGCTCTCCGATCAACCCCGCCCGAGGGCGGGGATTTCACTCCAACCACTCCCCGTGCTCATCCTCTGTGAATCCCGCGCCCAGTGCGAAGCCGCCCCCTCCATCGGCGAAATCCTCGCACTCACTCCCGAGGCCGCATGGACCCTCCAGAAAGCCGGCCGCCCCTACCGCAAGCTCGAAGAGTTCTACAACGAATCCGCACTCGCCGCCAAGCACTCCGCCATGTTTGCCGCCGAACTCGCCTGGTTCGATTTCACCGATGCCTTCCTCGGCCGCGCCATTCCCGAATTCGGCGCAGCCGGATTCCGCCCCGCGCTCGCCGCCAGCTTTCTCTTGCAGGCCTTGTTCGACGAATTCTTCTTCGCCTCCCACGCAATCACCGGATTGCTTGCCGGAACCGCGGGCCCCATCTACTATTGGCCGGCCAAGCGCCCCCGCATCCAGGACCACCTTCACCCCAACCAAAGCGTCATCCCCTCCGTCCTCGGCGAACTGGCCGGATCTCGCGCCCGCGCCTTGGCGCCTCTCTCCCCGGAATTAATCCCCGAGCGTGAGGGAGAGGATTCTGCGCGGCTGTTCTCCAAGCAAGCCGCCCGCAGCATCTTCCGTAACCGGCCGATGGGAGAATATCGCCAACTCCGCCACGCCGGACTCAGCGCCTACCTTTCCTCCTGGACCAAGCGCTCTTTCAACGGCCGCGTCCTCGTCCTCGAAGGCGGCTATGATCTCGAGCCCCTCATTCTAGACCTCCGCCGCTCCGGAGTCTCCGTCGATTGGCTGACCGATCTACTCCCCTCGCCGAACCCCGAGCCCCCGGACCCTCGCCTCGAGGCCGCCCTCGACGACATGCACCAGCAACCGGACTTCTGGAAACCGCTCACGCACTGCGGCCTCCCGCCCAACGCCCTGGTCGAAGCCTCCTTATCACACTGGCTTCGCCAATTGATTCCGCAGTATTGGAGGGCCTTCGGGAACGCACAGCAGAAGTTCGCGCGCACCCAATATGCCGCCGTGCTCACTTGGGAGGCCGCCGCAGGAACGCTTAGCGCCCCCATCCTACAGGCCGCGCAACGCGCGAGCGTCCCGTCGGTCCTCTATCAGCACGGCAGTTCCGCCCGCACCAGCGGACCCTGGTGGTTCAGTTGGCTCGCGCACGCCGATAAGCTCTTCGTCTATGGAGACGGCACCGCTGCCCAGCTCGCCAGAACCTATCCTGCATCGCCCCACGCCCGCGCCTCTCTCATCCCCGTCGGATCCGCCCGCCTTGACGCACTGAAAGCCTCCATGACGCCCGGCCGGGTCGCCAAGGTGCGTCAACAACTCACAGGAGGAGACCCGCGCCCCATTGCGCTCTACGTGCCCACGTACTTCGGCGGCTACGGACGCGCTACCTCCGACGCCGCTGCGTATCCCGAGGTCACCTATTTTGAGACCCAGCAGCGAATCTTTCGCGTCTTCGCCGATTTCCCGAACGTCCGCCTGCTCTACAAGGGCCTGCAAACGGTGAACAGCCTCACGAACCCCATTCCGGACTTCCTCGCCGAATCCATCCCTAATGCGAGCCTCATGCCGATTCCGCCGCGCCTCTCCGAGGCCATGTTCGCGGTCGACCTCATCATCGTCGACCACGTCATCACCGCACTCGGCGAAGCCCTGATGACGGACAAGCCCGTCATCGCCTACGACCCGGGAACGCTGGACTCAATTCCAGAAGCCCCCAACGCCCGCGACCTCCTCCGCCAGCGCGCAATGCTCGCAACCACGCCAGATGAACTCGAAGCCGCGGTCCGACAGTTCCTCGAAGCCAACGATTTCTCGCCCGTACCAACGCCGGACAAAGCATTCCAAAGCGCCTACTCCACTCGGGGCCAAAGCATCGCAACCGCTGCCGATCACATCCGCGGCTTGCTCGATCAACCGTCCACTTCGAGCTTCCGAGCAGAGACTCCAGCCTCTCCACGAGCGTCAGCAGGCGAAGCTCAGCCCCTACAGCCGCGCCCGTAAGGAGCCGTGAAGAAATCGACCCCTGCTCCTCTCGAAGAACCGCGAGCGTAAGCGAGCGGGTGCCCTGAGCGTAACCGAGCGGGTGCCCTGAGCGTAAGCGAGCGGGTGCCCTGAGCGTAACCGAGCGGGTGCCCTGAGCGTGAGGGGCGGGGTTGTTGTCGGTGGCCGCTCACTAACGTTCGCGGTTCTTCGAGAGGAGCAGAGGTGAATGTTTTCACAGTTTTTAAGCGAGCGCCCACCCCGCAACGTAGAACGCGATTAGGACGCGGGTTATTCCTCCTGATCTTCACCAACTTAACCCCGTCCGTCAGAGTGCGCACCCGAGGCGCGACCGTAAGGTCGCGCGTACTAAATCAACACTCTGACCGGCTCTGACCGTAAGGTCGCACGCACGAGATCCACACCCCGACCGCAAGCGTCGCGCGTACTAAATCGACACTCCATCCGCATCCGATGAACCCTATCGCCATACTCCGGCAATCGTCGAAGCTCACCCTGGCCACCGCCGCCGGAATGCTCCTTACGATTCCCGCCAACCTCTGGGTCGCCAGCCGACTCGGCCCGGAGTTGCTCGGCAAAGTCAGCCTCGTCTCGCTCGTGCTCATGTACGCCAGCCTCATTCGGCCCGGTTTCTTTGAGGCCGCCAATCGCGAACTCATTCACGCCCTCGGCCAAGGCCGCGACAACGACGCCGTCAGTGCGCAGAACACCGGCTTCACGCTCGACCTGCTTTTCTGCCTGATCCCCGCTACCGCGCTCGCCATCGCCGCGCTCCTCACAAGCGACCCCCTACTCCGCGCCGGATTCGCAATCGCGCCCATCTCCTATCTCGCCTTCGCGACCGCGCGCATGCTCACCGGCTTCCACTCCGCACGCCGCCGCTTCGCCTTTGCCGCCACGCTCAGCCTCACCCGCGCCGCCGGAAAAACCGTCCTCCTTGGCATCTTCGTCTCTCTGTTCGGCGCCCTCGGAATGTTCCTCGCGCCCGCCCTCGCCGAAGCCGCTCTCGTCATCGCCGCCCTCGCCGGACCGCCCCTCGCCCTTCGCCTCTCCGCCAACCGCGCCGAGGCCTCTCGTCTCTTGCGCATCGGCTTTCCGCTCTCTCTCGGAGCTCTTATCTATTGGGCCTATCGAATGATTGGCTCAACCTCCGTCGCGCTCGGCATGCCCGCCGAATCTCTTGGCATGTATCAGTTCGCGAACCAGATCATCCTGCTCGCCATCACCGCACTCAGCGATTTCGCCGCCGTCCTTCTTCCCGTTTTCTGGACCGAAGCTGCTAATCGATCCAGCCTGCGCGAACTCTCAAAGGAATCCGCGCGGATTTCTGTCTTCGTGATGATCGGCGCCTGCGCCATCGCCAATCTCGCGCAAGCCGGATTCGCCCCCGTCGTCGACGCGCTATTGCCAAGTTTCCGCCCCGCCGCCCCCGTCTTCGAAATTCTCGCCTTCGACATCGTCGTCCTGACGATGACCTTCCTGCCCAGCCTCGCCCTCGATTCTGCCCTCGTGAATCGCCAGAAACAGCACTGGATCGTTTGGGCCATTGCGCTCGCCGTCAACGCCGCCGCCAATGCTCTGGCTATTTTCTCCGGCCGATCGCTTTCCGCCATCGCCTGGAACGACGTCTGGATCCAGGTTCTCGTCGTCGTCGCTCTCTACGCCCTCGCTCAGCGCCATCTCTTTAATGACCGCCGCGAAGCGGGCGCATTGTACGCCAAGCTCACCGCGCTCGCCTGCGTCGCGATCACCGTATGGGCCGCTCTCCCCTTATCGAACTTCGTTGACCCCCTCGCGAGCCTCGCGCTTCGCGTCACGCTTGTTCTCGCCGTCTGGACCTTCATCGCGTTACTCTTTATGCCAACCAGCACGCCGCGTCGCACACGTCCCTCGCTTCTGCTCTATTCCGATTGCTACATGTTCGCCGGCTCCGAGAACATGCCCTCGATCCTGATCGACGACCCCGACCTCAACCGCGAGTTCGATGTCTCCTTCGCCTACCGCTGGACGCCCTGGTATCAGCGCGGCCTCGAATCGGCAATCGCTCGCCGCGACAACATCTTTCCGCTGCGCCTGCCCGTTCCCCCGCACGACGAGATGGGCCTCTACCGCGACCGCAACTTCGCTTTCCGGCCCATGTGGCTCGCCGCAAAGCTCTATTTCTTCTTCGCCTACGACCTCATCCGCCTCTACTTCTTCTTCCGCGCCCGCCGGCCCGATCTCGTACACGTCAACAACGGCGGCTACCCGGCCGCCGAATCCGCCCGTGCCGCCGTTCTCGCCGCTTGCCTCGCTGGAACGCGCAACATCATCCTGCACATCAATTCAAAGACCCTCCCGCGCCCCCGCGATCCGCGAGCTGCCATCGAATGGCTCATCGATTTGCTCGTTGCCCGTTGCATCTCGCGCTTCGCCGCCGGCTCCCGCGAAAACCTCGAACGCCTCGCGACGCGCGGCTTCCCAATTGAACACGGCGTCGTACTCTACAACACGCCCCATCCCAGCAAGGCGCGCGTCACCGTCGAAGAGATCGAACGCCCCCAATGCACGCTCTTCCTCGCCGTCGGACACCTCCAGAAACACAAAGGCCACGGCGTCCTCATCGAAGCCGCACGTCTCCTGCGCGACCAACTCCACGACGATCCACGCTATCCCACCTTCCACGTCTGGATCGAAGGCTTCGGCGAATGCCGCAAAGAATACGAAACCCAAATCGCGGACGCCAACCTCGCTACCCATGTCAGCCTTCTCGGCCGCGTTCGGGGAATCCAAAACTACATCCGCGCCTGCGACGTCTTTGTCCACCCCTCGTACGGCCCCGACGACCTCCCGAACGTCATCTCGGAAGCCCTGCAACTCGGGAAGCCGGTCATCGGCACCGATCACGTCGGCATTCCGTCCCAGGTCACGCCCGCCACCGGCCTCCTCGTCGAACCCAACAACGCCCCGCAACTTGCCCTCGCCATGCGAAAGCTCTGCCATGACCCTGCGCTTCGCGCCCAGCTCGCACACGGCGCGCGCAGCCACTTCGCCCGCACCTTCTCCTACCATGCCGTCGTACCCCAATACCTGCGGCTCTATGAGGACATCCTCGGCAAGCCCAGCGTCATGCCAGTCGTAACTCCGGAGTCCGAAAAGGTCCACCAATGAAAACAGTCATCCTCGCCGGCGGGCTCGGTTCTCGCCTTCAGGAAGAAACCACCACCCGCCCGAAGCCGATGGTCGAAATCGGCGGACGCCCTATCCTCTGGCACATCATGAATCACTACGCCGCTCACGGCTGCCGCGAATTCGTGATCGCCCTCGGCTACAAAGGCGAAGTCATCAAAGACTATTTCCTCCGCTATCGCGAACGCTCGTCGAACCTCTCCATCAACCTCGCCACCGGCGACACTACTCTCGCCGCCACCCACGCCGAAGACTGGTTGATCCATCTCATCGATACCGGGGAACGCACCCAAACCGCTGGACGCCTCCACCGCCTCGCGCCCCTTCTCTCCGGCCAGCCCTTTCTCCTCACCTACGGCGACGGCGTCTCCGATGTCGACATCTCGCAAACCATCGCGTTCCATCGCAACCACGGCCGCCTCGCCACCGTCACCGCCGTGCGCCCCCCGGCCCGCTTCGGCGCGCTCGCCTTCGACGGCGACCGCGTCGATCAGTTCCTCGAAAAGCAACTCCCCCGCAGCTCCGCCTCCAAATCCAGCGACGACGGCTTCATCAATGGCGGGTTCTTCGTATGCGAGCCCACCATCCTCGATTACCTCGGCCCCAACCCCGACGCGACGCCCTTTGAAACCACGCCCCTCGAGCGCATCGCGCGCGACAAACAACTGATGGCCTATAAGCACACCGGATTCTGGCAGTGCATGGACACCGTCCGCGACCGCCAGCACCTCGAAGAACTTTGGAGCCGCGGCAACGCCCCGTGGGCCTTGCCGCCCCCCTCTAACCCCGAGTGTAAACCCGGGGTTTCCTCCAACCCCCGGTGTGAACCCAGGGACTCCAGACCGCTCTACCTCAAATTCGCCCCATGCCCTATCGCCAACGGAGAACCAACATGTTGAACTTCTGGTCTGACCGCCCCGTCCTCGTCACTGGAGCCACCGGAATGATCGGCTCTTGGCTCGTCAAGGCCCTCCTCCGCCGCGGGGCGCGTGTCGCCATCCTCCTCCGCGACCCCGACCCCCAATCCGAACTCATCCGCTCCCACGACATCGATCGCACCACCACCGTCAACGGAGTCCTCGAAGAATTCTGGGAAGTCGAGCGCGCCATCAACGATCACGAAATCGACACCGTCTTCCACCTTGGTGCGCAAACCATCGTCGGAGCCGCCCATCGCTTTCCGCTTCCCACCTTCGAATCCAACATCCGCGGCAGCTACAACGTCCTCGAGGCCTCTCGCATCCACGCGAACCTCGTCCGCAAAATCATCGTCGCGTCGTCCGACAAAGCCTATGGAACCCAGCCCGTCCTGCCCTACACCGAGGATATGCCGTTGATCGGCCGCGCCCCCTACGAAGTCTCAAAAACCTGTACGGACCTGATCGCGCAATCCTACGCGCACACCTACCAGACTCCCGTCGCCATCGCTCGCTGCGGCAACGTCTACGGCGGCGGCGACCTTAACTGGTCGCGCATCGTCCCCGGAACCATCCGCGCTCTACTCCATGCGCAGCGCCCCGTCGTCCGCAGCGACGGCAGTTTCGTTCGCGACTACATCTATGTCGACGACATCGTCGACGCCTACCTCCTGCTCGCCGAAGCCGAAACCAATCCCGGCGAAGCCTACAACTTCGGTCTCGAAAAACCCGTCACCGTGCTGCAAATGGTCGACGCCATTCGCAATGCCGCCGGCGTCGATGGCTTACAGCCCGACATCCAGTCCCGCGCGCCTGGCGAAATTCACTCCCAATGGGTCAGCGCCGCCAAGGCCCGCTTCGATCTCAACTGGCGGCCCCGCTACTCGCTCGAAGAAGGCCTCGCGCACACCATCGCCTGGTACGCTTCGTTCCTCTCGATCCCCGTTCCCTCTCGTGCCGAATTCGCTGTCCGGTAAAACCGTTCTCGTCTCCGGCATCGCCGGATTCCTTGGCTCGCACGTCGCCCGCTCTCTCTTGAAAGCCGGCGCGCGCGTCATCGGACTCGTCCGCCCATCCAGCGATTTCCGTCGCATCGCCGGCATCCGTCATCAGATCGAACTCCGCCATCAGCCCGCGCCCGCCGATCTCGTCCTCCACCTCGCCGCCGCCGGCGTCCAACCCGGCGTCGCCGACCTCGACCTCATCGAGAACATCGCCCTCACGCAACAACTCCTGGCCTCCGCCGATCCCGCCACGCGCTTCCTCCACGCCGGATCCTGCTTCGAGTACCCCGCTGGGCTCCTCATCCCCGAATCGACAGGCCTCGCCCCGCGATCTCTCTACGGAGTTACCAAAGCCGCCTCCACCCTGCTCGTCAACACCTACGCCGCGCGTCTCCACGTCTCGACGCTCCGCCTGTTTACCATTTATGGACCGAGCGAAGCCCCGCATCGCCTTATCCCCTCCGCCATCCATGCCGCCCGCCGTAATCAATCTCTGCCCCTGACAGACGGCGTCCAACTCCGCGACTTCGTTTACGTCGAAGACGCCGCCGCTGCGTTCCTCGCCGCCGCCGCCGCTGTTATCCCCTCCGGAGAAACTATCAACATCGCCTCCGGACACTCGACCGCCGTCCGCACTGTCGTCGAAGCAATCTATCGCCACGCCGCGGCCACCGCCATGCCCGGTTTCGGTGCGCTCCCCCAACGGACCTTCGAATACACCCAACTCACCGGCCACCCCGCGAAAGCCGCGCAACTCTTGGCATGGCGCGCCACCACACCGCTCGAAGCCGGCATCGCGAATACCATCGCGAGCCTCGTCCCCGAAACGACACAAGCATGACCCTAGACCAACTCCGCGAAAACGTCCTCCGCGCCACCACCGAATACGCCGACGCCGCCTTCGCCCAACAAGCCTTCTCCCCAGGCGAATCGCCCGTGCCCGTCAGTGGCCGCGTCTTCGACTCCGACGAACTCCGCCATCTCGTCGATTCCTCGCTCGACTTCTGGCTCACCACGGGCCGCTACGCTCACGCCTTTGAGCGCGATTTCGCGCGTCTCCTTGGCGTCCGCTGTGCGTCTCTCTGCAACTCCGGCAGCTCCGCCAACCTCCTCGCCGTCAGCGCCCTTACATCGCCTGACCTCGGCGACCAGCGGCTCCTCCCCGGCGACGAAGTCATCACCGTCGCCGCCGGATTTCCCACCACCGTCAACGCCATCGTCCACAACCGCCTCACGCCCGTCTTCTGCGACGTCGACCTCGCCACCTACAACATCGACGTCAACCAACTTGAAGCCGCCCTCTCGCCGCGCACCAAAGCGATTATCCTCGCCCACACCCTCGGCAATCCCTTCGATCTCGACGCCGTTCTCCGCTTCGCCCGCGAGCACACTCTCTGCCTGATTGAAGACAACTGCGACGCCCTCGGCTCGCAGTACCGCGGCCGCTACACCGGCGCCTTCGGCGACCTTGCCACCTGTAGCTTTTACCCCGCGCATCACATCACTATGGGAGAAGGCGGCTGCGTCCTCACCAATCGGCCGCTGCTCCAACGTATCGTCGATTCCTTCCGCGATTGGGGCCGCGACTGCTGGTGCCCGCCCGGCAAAGACAACACCTGCGGCAAGCGCTTCGATTGGCAAAAAGGCAAGCTCCCCTGCGGCTACGATCACAAATACGTCTACAGCCACATCGGCTACAACCTCAAGCTCACCGACATGCAGGCCGCCATCGGAGTCGCTCAGCTCAAGAAACTCCCCGCCTTCATCGAGGCCCGCAAACGCAATTTCGCGACCCTCCGGCAAGGCCTTGCCCGTTTCGAAGAATCCCTGATTCTGCCCGAAGCCACCGCCCACTCCGACCCCGCCTGGTTCGGCTTCCCCATCACCATCCGCCCCGGAGCTTCCATCGAACGCAACGCACTCGTCCGCCACTTAGAGGATCGCCGCGTCGCCACGCGCCTCCTGTTCGGCGGCAATCTCCTCCGCCAGCCCGCTTATCAAAACCTGCAGCACCGCGTCGCCGCCGACCTCCCCAACACCGAGATCATCACCAGCAACACCTTCTGGATCGGAGTCTACCCCGGCCTCTCCACCGCCGCCATCGAATACCAAATCGATCAATTCGAGGACTTCTTCAAAGCCGGAGAGCGCCACCGCATTCAGTCCGAACTAATTCCCGTCGCAGCCCTTTAGCAGGTTCACGTGTATGCTGTGAAGCAGAGAGATCACGCTTATCCCCTGCGGAACAAGCGAAAAAAACCTCGACATCTAACCCAGTAGGTCGGACCACCAGGTCCGACCGCAGACGGCCCAGTACCGTTCAGCCCCTGAGCCCTGAGCCGGCAAAGATCCGCGAACGAAGTGAGCGGATCTTCCCAATTCCGCCAACCCCGGATGTAACCTCCCATCAGCGTGCCCCCATACCACCGTGAACTACGAACTCCCTCTC
>JAYVTO010000106.1:0-3540 GCA_043788745.1 Acidobacteriaceae bacterium | reverse complement strand
GCCGCCCTGTTTCGCCGCCCTTCACAATGGGCCGTCAGGAAAACGGTGCAGAGCAAGACGGTTGAGCATGATGCCCCTGACTTGCAGATACATAGGTCTTGTTCCAGGTGAACTCTCTCTCGATCTCGTCCCGAACATCCCCGCGCCGCGAGGGAGCTTTCCTAGCGAGTTTGGCGATCCACTGCGCAATGTCGCTCGCGATCCTCTCCGTGGGGGTCGCTTCCATGCCATTGGCAACGCACCGTAACAACGTCAGCCTCACGCCGCTCATTGCCCCACGGCCGCTCAAGCCGCTAACCCGGCCTACTCGCTTCACCGCGCCGAAGAACCGCATTGCCCCGTTGCCTCCAGCCAAAACCTTTACGCCGCCGTCACTAGTCCGGGTTCCCGTTCCCGAGCCGCGCATCGAGGCGTCGATGGCGATGCACTCGCCTGCTCCGTCCGCACCGGTCACCGCTCCTTTGGTGTTGCCAGTCGTTTTGGTGCCCCTGCCGGTCAAGACAGACAACCTCTCACAAACCAGCGCACCGTCTGGTGCCCAGAAACCAATCGTAGCGCTGGCACTCGGTGGATTCGCCACCTCCGAAACAATGCAGGCGCGCGCGACGCCGGCACCGGGGGTTCAAGCGGGCTCCTTCGGTTCGTCTGCAGTCGCCGCCGGGTCCCAGGCCGCGAATCGCCAAGTTAAGGCAGCCGGCCTCGATACCACTGCCGCGCTCTCGACGGCATCGCCAGTTCCGCGAGTTCGGGACACGGCTGTGTTCGGAGCGAGCGAGATTGACCCCCCGCGCCGTAGCGCACCGCGCTCGCCATCCGCGATGTCGGAGCGAGATGTCTGGATCCTTCATAAGCCCCGCCCGCTCTATACGGAAGAGGCTCGTAAGCGCCAGATTGAGGGCAGCGTCGCATTGGAAGTACTCTTTAGCCGCTCCGGCCAAGTCCGTGTCCTGCGGGTGATCCGAGGGCTCGGTTTTGGTCTGGACGAATCTGCCATCCGAGCCGCGGAGGGCATTCGCTATAAGCCCGCCGAGGACTCGGGCGTTCCGATCGACTCTACCGCCACCGTTCGAATCCAGTTTCAGCTGGCCTATTAACGTGCCCCTTGCCGGGGTAGTGATCGTTCTTGGAGAAATACAAAATGTTTCGTAGTTTTCTATTCGTCGTTCTTGTCGCCTTTTCATCGGCGGAGCAGACTCCGGTGGACCTCCTGCTCGACCGAGTCGTCAAGCAGGAGCGCGACCTCTTGACCCTTCTCGGAAAACACAGCCCGGTTGTCGAAACCTACATTCAACTGCAGGCCGATACCGGCGACTCGGCCACCATTCAGAAAGACGTCTATTTCTTGGGCCGGATGAACCTGATTGGTGAAATCAAGTACGACGCCTTGCTCGAGCAGGAGGAGACAAAACGCGTCAGTAAGTTCTCTCTGATCAAGACACCGAAACCCAAAGAGTATGCGTTTCTGCCGCGAGGCTTCGCCCAAATGGCGATCATTGATTCGCAGTCGTTCGACCGCAAAACCTATCGCTTCGATTACGTTCGTCGGGAATTTCTCGGCGAAATCCGTTGCTTGGTCTTCGATGTCTCGCCTGTTGACCAAGCCGTCCGCGGAAAATTCGTCGGCCGCATTTGGGTAGAAGACATCGCTTTCCACATCGTCCGCTTTAATGGAACCTACACCGACCCGCCAACTGCTGAAAAGTCGCGTCCGGGCAATCCAGAACAGTATTTTCACTTTGATAGTTGGCGCACCAACGTCTCACCTGCAGTGTGGGTCCCCGCGCAGATTTACGTTGAGGAGTCTGACGCAACCGCCGCCAGCCGAACGAAACCAGCGCGAGCGAAGTTCAAGGCGCAAACCAGATTTTGGGGTTACCAGGTCGCGGCCGCGCCAAAATTTGATGAGCTCACCAGCATCCTGCTCGACCGCGAGGACCGCGTGAAAGACCAATCTGAATCGAAAGATCTGACGCCACTCGAGAGCCAGCGTTCCTGGGAACGGCAAGCCGAAGAGAACATCCTGAATCGCCTGGAGCGCGGCGGCTTAGTCGCGCCGAAGGGAACTGTCGACGAAGTCTTAAACACCGTGATCAACAACTTGCTGGTCACGAACAACCTCAACCTCGACGTGAAGTCGCGCGTCCTGCTCACAACGCCTCTCGAAACCTTCTCCATTGGGCAAACCGTGGTGATCAGCAGAGGGCTGATCGACGTTCTGCCCGATGAGGCCAGTCTCGCCGTCGTGCTCGCTGGAGAACTCGCGCACATCGCGCTCGGCCACCGCACGAACACCCAATTCGCATTCCACAACCAGACGATGGGTACCGACGAGGAAATTCTGCATCGTTTCCGATTCGCGCGCTCTGACGCCGAAACAGCGGCCGCTGGTAAGAAGACTGCAGATCTCATGAAGAACTCTCCCTACAAAAAATTGGCCAACGCCGGGCTCTTTTTGAAAGCCCTGGGGGCGCGCGGTCCGGTCCTGCCGCGGCTGATTCACGCCAACTTCGGCAATCGTCTTACCGGCGACGCCTCGGCTCGCCTTTCCGAGTTCGTCAGCCAAGCCCCGCCTCTTCAAGAGGAGAAGCTTGAGCAGATCGCCGCCCTCCCACTTGGCTCCCGCATCAAGCTCAACCCCTGGAACAATGGACTCATCCTGCTCAAGAACAAGCCGATTTCTTTTCTGTCCGTGCGGGAGAAGATGCCATTCGAGGTTAGCCCGTTCCAGTTGCATCTCACACGCGCGGCTGCGCCAACGCCGAGTCAGCCCGACGGCCGCGCCGCGGGCCAGAACTAGCCCGGATCACGGAAAACAAAATTCTATGCGGCCCCTGCTCTTGCTAATCGCGGCGATCACGCTGCGCGCGAATGACCTCGATCTCACCACGCGCGAGTTGCCTTGGGCCATCGTGGATCAGCTCTATTCGTTCGGCCCGCTTGAGGTCGCTGGCGGCGGGCGTTGTCCCGTTGGCGGTCTGGGCTTCGCCGTCATCTCCGGATCGCTGCCGCCCGCCGTCCGGCTAAGCCAAGCCGGATACCTCTCGGGTACGCCCGCAAGGATCGGCTCGTACTGGTTCGCGGTTCGTGTGGCGAACGGGTGCTCGAGAGCTACACGTTGGATAGAGCTTAAGGTGACCGGCGCTCCGATCCTTCAGGTATCGCCGGATCGCATCCGCTTCGTCGCCGACGATGGCCCCCTTCTGCCACAATTAGTCCGGGTTTCGTCGAGTTGGCCCAACCTCGAGTATCAGGCAACAATTCGCAGCGGAAAAGAATGGCTCAAGGCAAGTCCTCGAAAGGGAATCACCCCGAAATCCGGCGACGCTTTCGATGCGGATGTATTGGAGCTGGTTGTCGACCCGAAAGGTTTGAAGGTGGGATTCTACCGGGGCGAGGTTGTCATCGCAGCGTGGGGTGCGGTCGAGGCGCAGATGCTGAAGGTGGAGTTTGTCGTCGGACGTGGAGCGCCGGAAGGGAAGGAGGCCGTTAACCAACGATAGCTCGAACGGACAGAATGCCTAACTCCATCCGCTCCGCTGT
>JAYVTO010000105.1:0-17734 GCA_043788745.1 Acidobacteriaceae bacterium | reverse complement strand
CCCTCGTTTCCCCCCGCCCTTGGAAATCGCTCGCGCGATTCCCACATTTCCACCGCGCCGGCCCCTGTCTTTGTCTTTCAAAAAACGAAACCAAAAAACACAGAAAGGAGCCCAGCAGCGTCCCAACCTGACTCTTCCCCCTTCAGGCTCATTCTCGGATTAGAAAATGCTCACCGCGTGTCGGACCCGATCAAAGTTGACTCCGCAAGTATAGCGCACTGTCCAGTTGACTGCCGACGAAAATGCTGGAAACGGCACGTCCCCCCGGAGCAATCACCGCCGAGACCGGTCGAACCGGCCTCGGACGGATTCGCCAATGACCGGATGCGCAAAAGGATTCCGCCGCGGTAATCGATCCCGCGCTCGAGAGACTATTTTCCCGGAAACTTCCTCGAATGCAACTAGCCTCCAGCGTAATAAGTGCCAACTGGATCGGCGGTAATTGTCGCGTACGGCTCTGCATCCGTGTCATCCAGTTTGGCAACATCTTGCATGCCGCATACAGACCGTTCTACGCTTTGGAACCCGGCAGGGCAAGCGGCGCGGTTACGCTCATCCGAACGAAGCCAGAATTTCATGTAAGCGATTGTTTTTAAGTTACTTAAAGATACGTCTTCCTTCGGTCGACGACCCGATTGGCTTCGTTTTGCAACTTCGCCTTACCTCGCCTGATCCAGAGGCTGGTGACATCGAACCCCAGCACGACGTACTTGCAGCGACGTCGCCGCTGTTTTCAAGAACAATGGCGCCGGCGTCCGCGGCGACATGAACGCCGGGTCGGATCACGCCTGGGGCGGCCATCACTTCGTGATCGGCACGCCAGTCAAAGGTGGCGCAGCGTACGGGAAGTTCCCGACGCTTGCATGGCAAGGCCCGGACGATACGGGTGATCGCGGCGTCTTTATTCCGACGACGTTGAGACCGGTCGCGCACCTCCGAGATCTCGAAGCCGCCATCCCCTATCCGTTGGTTGTTGGTTCGAATCCAACAGGGCCCGCCACCCCCTCATCAACTGAGCGTCAGTTGATCTCGGCGGAAACGGGAACCTTCATAACAGCTATCATTGCTTTATCCATCTTGCGCGTCGATTCTCGCTGAGTGATGTGACCATGGAGACCCATCGCCGCGGAGATTTGTGAGTGCCCCTCGCACGGTTGCACCTTTGACTGTGGACTCTCGATCAACAGCCCGACCAACAGCGATGGGGTTGCTCGAAAGTCAACCGCGGGTGGTATGCTTTTGGATACTCCGTGATTTGTCCGCATTGCCAATTCGAGAGTTCCGGGGCGACCGGGCGTTGCCCGAAATGCGACTCCCCGATTGGGCCGCCGCTCGAAGGGTCCGCCATCCCTCGCCAGACGGCGGAGGCCGAAACCATCTTTCTCCCCAGCGCATCCGGATCGCAGAACGCCGGGTCCGCGAACCCTCCCGCGGGGGACGCGATGACGGTGTTCCTGCCCAACCCTTCGCAACCGTCGAGTGAAGGTTTGAACCGGCCCGCCTCCGATGACGCGGCAACCGTGTTCCTGCCGGCACCCGGAGCTAACAGGATCAGCGGAGGACTGGGCAAACCCACGGAGGGTGCCTCCGCGAAAAACAATCCGAATACGTTTGCGCAGATTGGCGGCCCGGCACGCGGACATACGCGCAGTTGGAATCAGCGCTCCGCTTCCTGGCAGTCGCTGCGGACGGGAGACGTCCTTGCGGAACGTTACGAAATTCTCTCGCTGCTTGGCGAAGGCGGCATGGGCGCGGTCTACAAAGCCGTCGACCGCGAACTGGACCGCGAAGTCGCCGTTAAGCTCATCCGTCCGGAGCTTGCGTCGCAGGCCGACATTCTAGACCGGTTCAAGCAGGAAGTGATTCTGGCGCGCCAGATCACCCACTACAACGTCATTCGAATCTACGATCTCGGATCCGACGGCCCGCTCAAGTTCCTCACCATGGAGTTTGTCGAAGGCGTCGACCTCAAGCACTATCTGGCAAAGAACAAGCCGGACATCATCGAGGTCGCCGGACTTTTCCGGCAAATCTGCGATGGCTTGATGGTTGCCCACGCCACCAACGTTGTACACCGGGATCTGAAGCCGCAGAACGTCATGATCGCGCCCGACGGCAGGGCAGCCGTCATGGATTTCGGCCTCGCGCTGGCGATCGAGAAAAAGGGAACGACGCAATCGGGCGGCATCCTGGGGACCCCCGACTACATGTCGCCGGAGCAGGCGGTTGGGGAGACGCTCGATCAGCGATCAGATATTTTCTCGTTGGGGCTCATGCTGTACGAGATGCTGACTCAGACGATTCCGTTCACCGCGGATACGATGCTTGCGACGTTGGCCGCTCGGACGAAAGGCCCGGCCCCGCCGCCAATATCCGTGAACCCCGCGATTCCCCTGGCCTTGAACAATATTGTCTGCAAGTGCATCGAGATCGACCGCGAGGCTCGCTACCAGAGCGTAACCCAAGTTCTGGAAGATCTCGACGCCTGGGAAGAGAGTGTCCCAGGGTCGCGCGCAAATCAGAAAACAGCGAAGGCGCGGGCGCAGGCCGTGGCCGCGATGCAGCCCCGATTGCGGCGGACTTATTGGGCGGCGGGCATCGCGACCGTGTTGATGCTCGCAGCCGGGGGATATTTCGTCTACAGCGGCGGCCGACGCGCCGGCCCCACCAGCCCGGTGAAGCTGCTGATCGCCGACTTCGACAACAATAGCGGCGAGCGCGTGTTTGACCGCACGGTGGAGCCATTGTTTGGCGTCGCGCTCGAAGGGGCGTCGTTCATCACGTCGATGAATCGCGAACAGGCCCGCAAACTCGGCAAAGAGCTGCAGCCGAATTCCGCGTTCGATGAAGGTGTGGCGCGTCTGGTTGCCGTGCGTGAAGGCTTCGACGTGGTACTTTCGGGCGCGATCGACAAGAGTTCCGATGGTTTCACGCTGCGGACCAGAGCGCTCGAAGCCGTAACCGGTAAGCTGCTCGCGGAAAACAAGGAGACCGTAAAGACGAAAGAGGAAGTCCTCTCCTCGGTGCGAAAACTTGCCGCTCCCGTCCGGCGCAGTTTGGGTGACGTGACGCCGGAATCGGCGCAGATGATCGCGGGCGAAACGTATACGGCGAGTTCGATGGAGGCCGCTCACAGCTATGCCGTCGGCCAGGAGCAGCAGTACGCGGGCAACTTCGACGAAGCGCTGCGCTACTATTTGTCGGCAGTGCAATTGGATCCAAGCTTCGGCCGGGCGTACGCCGGCATCGCGGTGGTGCAGCGGAATCTGGGCCGCAAGCAGGAAGCGATCGAGAACTACAAGATTGCACTGGATCGCATCGAAAGAATGTCGGAACGCGAGCGGTACCGCACGCGGGGCGGCTACTACGTGACAATCGGGCAGCCGGAGAAGGCAGTGGAAGAGTTCCAGGCGCTGGTCAACAAGTATCCCGCCGATACCGCCGGACATGCCAATCTCGCGGTTGCCTATTTGAGCCTCCGTAAGATTCCGAAGGCGCTCGAGGAGGGCCGAAAGGCCATTGAGATTTATCCCAAGAACGTGTCGCAGCGAAACAACGTGGCGATGTTCGCTCTCTATGCGGGCGATTATTCGATGGCGATCCGCGAAGCGCAGGAGACGTTGAAACTGAATCCCAGCTACGCCAAAGCGTTCGTCACCCTTGCGTTGGCTCAATTGGCTCTGGGCCGCGCCGATCAGGCGTCGGCAACCTACGAGCGGCTCCGCGCGCTGAACGCTCTGGGGGCGTCTCGAGCGGCCACTGGGTTATCCGATTTGGCCCTGCTCGAGGGTAAGGCGACCGCCGCCGTCGACAGTTTGTTGAAGGGAATCGCCGAGGACGAGAAAGCGAAGAACGCAGCGGCGGCGGCCAGCAAGCGAATTCTTCTGGGACTCGCCTACTTGGCGCTCGAGGATCCCAACCGCGCGGCCCAAGTAGCCGAGCGGGCCCTTAAGGACAGCGGGGAAATCGACATCCGCATGTTAGGCGGGGTGATTCTGGCGCGTTCCAAGCAACCGGAAAAAGCGCTCGCGGTTGCGGTCGGCCTCGAGCAGTCACCGGACAAGATGCAACAAGCGCGGGGCAAGGTCGTTCGCGGCGAGGCGCTGACGGCCGGCAAACGGTTCCTCGAGGCGGCCGCCGTCCTGCAAGAGTCGATCCCCATGCTCGATCTGTGGTCCGCTCACTTCGCCCTTGGCCGGGCGCTGCTGGGTGCCGGCGATTTCGCGAAGGCCGAGCAGCAATTCGAAATCTGCGAGAAGCGGGGTGGCGAGACAGCGGCGCTCATCCTCGACGAGGTTCCCACCTATTCCTTGCTGCCGCCGGTGTACTACTACTTGGGACGCGCGCAAGAGGGCGCCAACAAGCCACAAGCCGCCGAGTCTTACGCCAAGTTTGTCGCCTTCCGCCCGGAGGGCACCGACCCGATGACGTCGGATGCCAAAAGCAAGGTAAAGCGTTGATAGGCCGTTAGTTCTGGTACCTTGAATCATTTTTATTTTGCCTTAGATTGCTTGCCTGAAACCGCTTAGGCGTGTAATACTTCGAACACCGGCGAGTTGCAGGTCGGTTTTCACCCGTACCTTGATCGCTCCCGGCGGGTAGGTCATGCTTTCCGGATATCACCGGACTGCAAGGAGTCATCAGTGTTTTCTCTTGGCGCGTCTTCTTGGCTGTTGCGTGTAGTTTCTCTCTCGGTTCTCTTAGGTGGCTGCGTATTTGGGCAAACCAAACCCGTCGCGAGCCGCAATGTCAACATGGTTTCCGGCACCAAATGGGGCTCCGGCGATCCATTCCTGACAAAGCAGAACGAACCTTCAGTCGCCGTTTCATCGCTGAACCCGCAGCACCTGTTAGCGGGATCGAACGACTACCGCCTGATTGACTTCACGAACTTCAACGAAATCCCGGGCGACACCAGTTCGCCGGACGCGTGGGTCAGCGTCTACAAGTCCCTCGACGGCGGCGTGAACTGGAAAAGTCAGGTGCTGGGCGGCTGTGCACAGAACATTCCGGAGTGCAACAGTCCGCTTTCGAGCGCGATCAAAGGCTTGCAGTTCGCGGCGGATCCGACCGTCCGCTCAGGGCCCTATGGAACGTTCTTCTACAGCTTTATCGCGGGAAACCGCGGCACATCCGCCAATAGCGTGATTGCGATCCAGCGCTTTGTCGACAAGAACGACAAGCTGGACGTGGCCGGCGATCCATTCCAGACCGACGTGCTTAACGTTATTGACACGGGCACGACCGGGCAGTTCAAAGACAAATCGTGGAACGCAGCCGACATCCCGGGACGTCCCTGGAACGGGACCGCAACGTGCACGCTGCCGAACTACGCGTCGCCCGTGCCGGCCTTCAACGTCTACATCTCCTACAGCAACTTCACTGGCCAATCGAATTCCAATTCGCACCCGCAGGTTCTGGTAGCGCGGTCGACCGACTGCGGCAAGACCTTTCAGAAGGCGGTGAAGGTCAGTAATTCCGTCAATACGAGTTCAGGCTCGACGCTTGCGATCGACCCGCAGACCGGTTACGTCTATGTGGCCTGGCGGTACTTCGGATCGAGCGCGAGTGACCCGTCGGCCATCTTTGTCTCGGTCTCGACCGATGGCGGCAGCAGGTTTTCCAACCCGATTCAGGTGGCCGTATTTACGCCCTTCGATCAAGGGACGTCCGCTGTTTCGTTCCGCACGAACGCACTGCCAACGATCGCGGCTTCGGTAAAGGGCGGAGTCAGCAGGGTTCATATCGCTTGGGCCCAGCGGAGCGGCCCGAACGGCGACGCGCGGATCGCCATGAGCACCTCGTCCGACGGAAGCGGCAAAACCTGGGGCCCGCCGGTGGCCATCGACAATTGGATTTCGGATCCGGCCAATCCGGTGAATCCGGGCCGTGGGCATCAGGTTCAGCCCGCGCTGGTTTTCGGCGGAGGCAAGCTGACAGCAGTGTGGTACGACCTGCGCTACGACAGCACCGTCGGCGTCATGACCTGCCCTGTGGGCGTCAACTGCGACACCGCAAAGAAGTTCGTCGAAACGCGACGCCCGGTGGGAAACTTGGCCGATAGCCCGCCCGGATTGAGCACGGTCTTCACGACGTTTCTCACTGACGGCACTCCTGGCTTGAAGAAACGGCACACGATGGACGTCTTTACGGCGATGGCCGATCCAGATAGCCCGTGCCTGGTTTCCGGAGCCTGTCAGGCGTTTGTTTCCTCGCGCGTTTCGCAGTACGCCATGGGTAACAAAAAGTTGCCGTCTCAGGGTTCGGCGCGCGTGCAGCAGTTGGGCTTCAATGTACCGAATCTTCCCATCTTCGTGAAGGGCACGGCGTCGTTCCTCGGTGATTACATCGACGTCGCGACCCGAACTTTCCTGCCGACTGGCAACGCGAGCGCTCCTTTCCGGTACAACACCGATCCGTCGGATCGCTCGGCGTTTCATGCGGTCTGGACAGACAATCGCGACGTGGTGCCGCCGCCAAACGGCAACTGGGCAAGCTACACGCCATTGAGCCAGATTGTTTCGACCACCAGCGGAGGTGTGACCACCACGACGACCGCCACGAACGCGAACTGCCAGAATCCGGCGGCTCGGAACCAGAACGTTTACTCCGCGCGTATCAGCGAAGGCACGGAAGTCGCGGTAAGCGCAAATGTGAAAACGATCAACACAGGCATCGCGCGCGGATTCGTCGTGACGGTGAAGAATTCAGACAATGTAGCGCGGACATATGCGCTGACCATTAACCCTGCCGCGGGCGTGCGTGCGTCCTTCGAACAGGACCTGACGCAAACGCTGGTGACCACGTTGAACCTCACGGTTCCGCCGAGTTCGAGCGCCTCGCGCACCGTTTGGGCTTCGAGCACTTTGGGCGCGACGCCGCAGTTGACGGTGACGATCGCCGACGGCGCAAAGACGTTCACCGTCGCGCTAAATCCGGATCCATTGAGCGCGCCGATTCCAAACGTCGACCTCACAAACGTAGATCTGACGAACGTCGATCTCACCAACATTAGCGTCAAGGCCGTGGATCTGACGAACGTCGACCTCACGAACGTCGATTTGACCAATGTCGACCTCACGAACGTTGACCTCACCAACAGTGCGTTCCGCAACGTGGACCTCACGAACGTCGATCTCACCAACGTCGACTTGACCAACGTCGATCTGACCAACGTGTCCACCACCAACGTGGATTTGACCAACGTCGATCTGACCAACGTAGCGATAACCAACGTCGATCTGACGAACGTGGATCTTACCAACGTCGACCTCACGAACGTCGATCTGACGAACACCAGCTACTCGAACGTCGACCTCACCAACGTCGATCTCACCAACGTCGATCTGACGAACAGCACCATGAATGATGCGTCCTTCACGCTGGTAAACCGCAGCAACACCGATGTGGCCGTGAACGTGAAGTCGCTGCTGCGCGGTAGCACGGTTCCGAACGGATACAAGCTACAACTCGTCTTGCGCAAAGTATCGCTGAATGCGACCGCCAAGGCGTGCAAGATCGTGTTTACGCAACAGAGCACGCAAGACGCGGTGGTTGCGCCGAAACCCTCCGACCCTACCAGCGGAACGCTCGGCAGTTTCGATGCCGTCAACGGGGACGTCAGCAACGCGACCATGCCATTGGCAGCAAACGAGCAGGCGTATATCACCATGCGTATCGTTGCCCCGAAGGATCCCTCGGGCGTCGACATGGCCAAGGAATTCGGCCAGAATGCGCTGAAATTCGTAGCGGCCGGTCCGGCCGGCTCCCGGACTCCCGTCCCGCTGATCATTCAAACGCTCGCCCTTGGATCCGCGACCGCGCTGACGACTTCGGTGGTTCCGATGCGCACGTTCGGCGGCACCGGAAGCGTGACCTGGAACATGACCCTGGCCGACGGAACTCCGGCGCCATCGTGGCTGACTATCGCCTCCGTTCCGCCTCCGGCGAACGACAAGACCTACACGGGCCGCCTGACGATTACGAATCCGATTCCGGGGACGTACCGCCTGCGCTTCAATGTCAATGACGACCAAAGCCTGCCGATCCAGACCGATTCGCAGGTTCTGACGCTCATCGTGAATCCGGCGGCGCAGACGACCATCTCGTTCGCGTCCGGAGCTCCGCTGCCCACCTCACTGAATGTGGGGGGCACCACCACCGGCATTCTGGCCCTCGGCAGTTCGGGCCTGCCCGCGACCATCACAGTGTCCGGGCCCTGCACGCTGACTGGGACCCCAGCAGGTGGATACACACTGACAGCGATCGGAGTTGGGTCGTGCGTTTTGACGGCGACGCAGGACGGCCTGGTGAGTGGCGTCCAGATTTACGCGTCGATTTCGGTGTCGGCTCCGCCGATCCCGATCGTCAAAGCGAACCAGACCATCACCTTCAACGCGCTTTCGGCGCGGACGTTTGGGGATGCTCCGTTTGCCCTCGTAGCCACGGCGTCCTCGAACCTTCCCGTCTCGTTCTCGGCTTCGGGCAATTGCTCGACCGCGGGCGGGACGGTGACCATCACCGGCGCCGGCAGTTGCTCGATTACTGCTTCGCAGAGTGGCGATTCTAATTTCAACCCTGCGCTGAACGTGACGCAGCCGTTCACGATCGCGCAGGCCGCAGCCACGCTGGTCGTGGATCCCGCGAGCATCAGCCAGACCTATGACGGCAGCGTCAAGTCAATCACAGTCACGACGACGCCGGCCGGTTTGACGGGCGTTTCCGTGAGCTACACGGGAGCGCGCCAGGACGCGGGCAGCTATCCGTTTACCGCGACCTTGACAAACGCGAACTACGCCGCTGCTCCGGCGGCAGGGACTCTCGTCATCAACAAAGCTCCGTCGACGGCGACGCTCGGCAACTTGAGCCAAACCTACACGGGTGCGGGATTATCGGCCAGCGTGACAACGGCGCCTGCGAACCTCGGCGTCTCGGTCACATATAACGCAGCTGCCGCGCTGCCCGTGAATGCGGGATCGTATGCGGTCGTCGCTACCGTTACGGACCCCAATTACGTGGGTACGGTAAGTGGCACGCTCGTAATCAACAAGGCCACGGCGACGGTGACGTTAGGTGATTTGAGCCAGACCTATACAGGCGCGGGCCTTGCGGCGACGGCGGTTACAGCTCCGTTGGGTTTGAACGTCACGTTCACCTACAACGGCTCGACGACCCTTCCGATTGCGGTCGGAAACTACGCGGTAGTAGCGACGGTGAACGACGCCAACTACGTGGGTACGGCGAGTGGAACATTGGCAATCAATAAAGCCACCGCGACAGTGACGTTAGGTGGTTTGAGCCAGACCTATACAGGCGCGGGCCTTGCGGCGACGGCGGTCACAGCTCCGGCGAGCTTGAACCTCACGTTCACCTACAACGGATCCTCGACGCTGCCTGTTGCGGCGGGTAACTACGCGGTACTGGCGACGGTCAACAACCCCAACTACGTGGGTTCGGCGAGCGGAACATTGGCAATCAACAAAGCCACCGCGACGCTGGCTGTCAGCAACCTCAGCCAGACCTACGACACGACCGTGAAGGCCGTTACGGTGACAACCTCACCGGCGAACTTGACCGGGTTTACGGTTAGCTATACGGGGAATCGCCAGGATGCGGGTAGCTATCCCTTCACGGCCTCCCTGAACAACGCGAATTACGCGGCGGCTCCGGTCAGCGGAACCCTCGTCATCACACCGGCCGCCGCCGTGGTCAGCCTAGGCGGTCTCAGCCAGACGTTTGACGGCACACCGAAGCCCGTGACGGTCACCACTGTACCGGCGGGCCTGACCTTCGCGGTGACCTATAACGGGTCCGCGACGGTGCCTTCGGCGGCCGGCAGCTATGCCGTGCTGGCAACGGTAACGAATCCCAACTACGCGGGCTCGGCGACCGGTACTCTCCTCATCCGGCAAGATAAGATCGACGCGACCGGAAACATGGCGCAAGCTCGATCACAACATACGGCAACTCTGCTGAATGACGGTCGAGTGCTCCTGACAGGCGGCTTGGATGCAACCGGCTCCTCGACAGCCACGGCGGAACTCTATAATCCGGCAACCGGCACGTTCCAGGCAGTCGGCAACATGCCGAGTAAATCCGTTGGACACGCCGCGGCGCTCTTGAACGACGGACGCGTGTTGGTGACGGGCGGTGGAAACTCGAGTTCCGAGATCTACAACCCGTCGACCAGGACATTCACCGCGGGCGGCGGCCTTTCCTCGAACCGCTCCTATCACACCGCGACGACCCTTTCAAACGGTAGGGTCTTGATCGCGGGTGGCGCGGCAAGTAACTCCACGTTGGCAAGCACGATCCTGTACGATCCGGCGACGGGAGCATTTTCAGCCGGTCCGAACATGATCGCGAGCCGCGAGCGCCATACAGCCACGGTCAGCAACGGCAAGGTTCTGTTTGCGGGCGGGCGAACGAAGCAGGGCAGCGGGTACGTTACCGTGTCCAGTCTCGAAGTCTACGATCCGGCGACGAACAGCTTCACAGCGGCTGGTGCGCTGGCCGCGGGCCGCTACTCCCATGCGGCCATCGTGTCCGGGACCAGCCTGATCTTTGCGGGCGGGTCCAACGGCACAACGGACCTGAATACAGCAGAGTTCTTCACCATCGCAGCCAACGGTTCGCTAACGCCGGCCGGCACGGTAACGATGCAGGCAGGCCGCTCCGCGCTGGCGGGCGCACTCATCTCTGGTGGCCGAGTCCTGCTGACGGGCGGCCAATCCAGCGGAGCGGTTCTTTCGAGCACGGAAATTTTCACATCCGTGTTCGCATTCGGACCTCCGATGAATGCAACCGTCCTGATCCCAAGGGCGAACCACACAGCTACGGCCTTGCAGGATGGCCGCGTACTGATCACGGGCGGCAACGGCACGAATGGTACGGCGCTCAACAGCGCCGATCTCTTCGCCTCAATTCCATAGTCAAGATTCGCGGCGTCGCCCGCCGCGAATCGTTTCTTTGTATGCTTCCCGTCAACCCCGGTCGGGCGCGATCCGCCGCTGATATCCTGGGTTGCCCCGGACGAAGACGCTTCGACAACGACCATCGCGGGGAACCTGCCAGTACCTGACGTTCTCCAGAACTTCAACTCTTGACGTCAGCGCGAGGGCTGTTCCCGCGGCTCGCCGGACATGCGCCTTCGCGGATTCGACAGCGGCCAACTCGACCCGCGATCCGCCGTCAAGCCTCTTCCCCGGTTCGTCTGTCGTGAGTTTGTCGTGGGTTCTCTCTCCGCCATTCATTTTGGATAGACTGTGGAACCGGGCGGTGAACTGGTGCCGCCTGAGAAGGGCCCCCCCGACAATGATCCTCCGCACTCTCGCGCTCGTCCTCACGATCGCACTCGCCCAGGCGCAGACACCTTCGATCGACCCTGAGTTGAAGGCCCACACCGCGCACTTTGGGAAGAAGGTTTACAAGGTCGCCGATAACGTCTACTCGGCCGTCGGCTACGATCTCGCGAACACCATTATGGTGGTCGGCATCGACGGCATCGTCATCGTCGATACCGGCAGCTACGTCTCGACCGCGAAGAAGGTTCTCGCCGAGTTTCGCAAGATTACGCCGAAGCCTGTGCGGGCGATCGTGCTCACGCACTTCCATCCCGATCACATCAGCGGCGCGGCTGTCTACGCGTCGCCCGAAGATGTCCGCGCGGGGCGCGTCGATGTCTACGCGCACGAGACGCTGATGGCCAACGTGCAGAATCAGAACGGAACCATCGGGGCGGTGCTCGGCGTCCGATCCGGCTACTCGTTCGGCGCGGGCCTGAACGCGGCTGAGACGAAAGACATGAACGCCGGCCTCGGGCCCGCGGAAGCGGTGGAACCCGGCCGCAGCTTCCTGGTTCCCAACAAGACCTTTCGCGACAAACTTGACGTGACCATCGCCGGAGTCGCCATGCGCATGATGCATGTGCCCAGCGAGGCTCCGGACGAGATCGCGATCTACCTTCCAGCGAATCGCGTGCTGCTTTCCGCCGAAGTGATCCAGGGTCCGACGTTTCCGAACGTCCACACACTGCGCGGCACCAGCTTCCGCAATCCGGCGGTATGGTTTGCCTCGATCGACAAGCTGCGTGAGTTGCAGGCGGAGCACATGGTTCCCGCGCACGGCCAGCCTCTATACGGCGCGGCCCGTGCCGAAGAGGTGCTTCGCATGTATCGCGACGGAATCCAGTTCGTGCACGACCAAACGATCCGCTTCATGAATCACGGCCTGACGCCGGACGAACTCGCGAACGTGGTGAAGCTGCCGCCGCATCTTGATTCCTATGCGCCGTATTTGCGCCAATACTACGGCAGCGTGAAGCATTCCGTGCGGCAGATCTATCAGGGCTATCTCGGATGGTTCGACGGCGATCCGGTGGAACTCGACCCAATTCCACGCGTCGACGCCGCCCGCCGCCGGATCGCGTTGATGGGCGGCCGCGACAAAGTGCTCGCGGAATCTCGCCGGGCGCTTCAAAGCATGGACGCCCAATGGGCCGCCGAACTTGCGACCGACCTCATTCGCGCCGACAACAATGATCGCGACGCCCGCCTCGTCAAGGCCGCCGCGTTTCGCACCCAGGGCTATGCGCAGATGAATACGAACTGGCGTAACTGGTATCTGGTCTCCGCGAATGAACTCGACGGCACACTGCAATCCGCCGACTTCACCCGCCGCATCACGGCGTCGTTCGCATCGCCCGACATCATCGCGGCCATGCCCGCGCGGGTTTGGGTGGAAGGTTTCTCCACGCGCCTGAAAGCCGAGTCGACGTGGAACGTGCATCAGACAGCAGGCTTCGTGTTCCCGGACGTGAAGGAAACCTACGCCCTCGAACTGCGCCGCGGCATTGTCCAGTTTCACGAGCGCGCAGATTCCACAAGCCTGGATCTTGAATTGACGCTGGACAAAGCCACGCTGAACGAGGTTCTGCTCGGCAAGACGAAGTTCCCGGCTGCGATTGCCGCGGGCAAGGTGCGCATCACGAAAGGCACGCCGGCAAGCGTCCAGCAGTTCTTCTCGTATTTCGAACAGCCCGGCGAATCGCCGATCGCACTGACCGTGCGCTGAACGCCTCGCGCGGCAAGCGCATCGAGGCCGCTACACTAGACTGCTATGCAGCCGTGTTCAGGTCTCGTTTCCTTCGCCGTCGCGCTCGTCTTCTCGGGAGTCTTGTCCGCGCAAACGCGCGGACTTGTTCCAGAAGATTACGATCGCTTTCAAACTGTAACCGACCCCAAGCTCTCGCCGGATGGCAAGCAGGTGGCGTTCGTCCGCACGGTCGTTGATAAAGAGAAGAACCGCCGCGCGTCGTCGATCTGGATGGTTCCGGCGGATGGCAGCTCGCCCGCGCGACAACTGACGGCGGCGAGCTTCACCAGCGTTTCGCCGCGCTGGTCGCCCGATGGCAAGCAACTCGCCTTCCTCTCGTCTCGCGACGGAGCGCGTCCGCAGATCCACTTGCTGCGGCTCGATGGCGGCGAGGCGAAGTCCCTGACGAAGCTCGCGAACGGCGCATCGAGTATCCAGTGGTCGCCGGACGGCAAGCGCTTTCTTCTGCTGAGTCGCACCGGGCCTAGCGACACGAAGAAGTCTGCAAGCGACGTCCGCCACTACACGCACTCGCGCTACAAGTTCAACGACACCGGCTGGTTCGACGACAAGCGCAGCCACATCTGGATCGCCGACGCGGCAACCGGCGAGGCAAAGCAGATTACCGACGGCGACGACTGGAACGATCTCGATCCGCAGTGGTCTCCCGATGGCAAGGAGATCGCATTCGTCTCCGATCGCACTGGCAAAGAGTTCGACTTCGGCCGCAATACGGACATATTTGTCGTCGCGCTCGAAGGCGGGACGCCGCGCAAAGTGTCGACGAGCCAGGAACCCGATTCCACGCCCCGCTGGTCTCCCGACGGATCGCGGATCGCCTACATCGAAAGCACCGATGAGAACGTCGGAATCGTCTGGCGCCTGGCTTCGTGCTGCGGAGCGCCGAAAGTGCTTGCGCCGGGCCTCGATCTCGCCGTCGGCGATCCGCAATGGGAAAGCGAGAACGCGGTCTACTTCAGCACGCAGTCCAAAGGCGAGACGATGGTGAATCGCCTGGACGTTGCGACGGGTACTCCGGAACGCGTGACGCCCGCCGGCAAGCACTGCGGTCAATACTCGGTGCGCGGCGCGAACCTCGTCGCCGTCTGCGGCGACTTCGAACATATCGATGAGTTGTATGCGAAGACGCCTTCAGCCTGGCGCCCGCTGACATTCTTCAACGCCGAGATGTGGAAGAGTCTCGAACTCGCACGCGTCGAGCGCGTCCCGTACCGCGCGTCCGATGGCTGGGAGATCGATGGATTCCTGGTGAAGCCGCTCGGTTGGCAAGCCGACAAGACCTATCCGATGGTGCTGAGCATTCACGGTGGTCCGGCGAGCATGTATGGGACGGAGTTCAACCACGAGTTTCAAGGCTACGCGGCGCGCGGCTGGGCGGTGTTCTATGTGAACCCGCGCGGCTCGTCCGGCTACGGCGTGAAGTTCCAGCGCGGTGTCGACAGGAACTGGGGCGGCGGCGCGTACACCGACATCATGACGGGCGTCGAGACCGTCCTCTCGAAGAATCCATGGATCGACCGCACCAAGCTCGGCATAACGGGCGGCAGCTACGGCGGCTTCATGACGAACTGGATCACCAGCCATTCGACGATGTTCGCCGCCGCGGCGACGCTGCGCTGCATTTCGAATTTCATCTCCGATGAAGGCACGCGCGACGCTGCGTTCGGCCACAGCCGCGATTTCGGCGGAGACCTGTTCGAGAACTTCGACCTCTACTGGGAGTTCTCTCCGTTGAAGCACGCGAAGAACGTGAAGACGCCGACGCTGGTGGTGCATTCGACCGACGATCTTCGCACACCGCTCGAGCAAGGCGAACAGTGGTTCCGCGCTCTGCGCCACTTCGGAGTGCCGGCGGAGTTCGTGCTGTTTCCCCGGGAGAACCATAATCTGACGCGCACCGGCGAACCCGCGCATTTGATCGAGAGCCTGCATTGGCAGCAGTATTGGTTCCGGCGCTATCTCGATGGAGACAGGTCTGTCAAGAGGCCGACGGAGCAATAGGTCTTTGCCCACGCCCAACCGTTTCGCGAAAAGTTTGCACCGACATGGCAATTTGCGCGCAGTTCGCCCATCTACTCCAATAATGCCGGTCTCCTGAAACCGGCCTTTGCCAACACTCTTCCGTGGCGCCAAGACCGCGGAACTGCTCGGAGGCGCGCTGGGCGGAGCCAAGACCGCCCGGCGCTTTTTTGGGAAGGGTTGCGCGCAATGGCTGGCCAGCCGACCATAGTGTGAGATAGTCGGCGCATTGTTGGGACGGTTACTCGCCAGTCGCGTTGTCTTCGCTCTTTGTTGCGTCGCCTCGCTTCCCGCCGCGCAGGATGCTCCCCTCGAAGACCAGATCCTCGCGTTGCCGGAAAGCGGCCGCGACGCCTTCTTGCGCAGCCATCGCGATCAACTGAACCCTGCGCTCGTGATGAGCATTAACCGGCACGGCAACGATTGTTTTCGGAAGCGCGACGCCCAGTGTGCTCTTCGATCGTAGGAGACCGCCCTCGCCGTCGCGACTATGATTCCCGACGAGAAGGGGATGGTAAACGCGCGCTACAACATCGGCCCCGCGCCGCGGCATGCGCGGCGACGTCGAGGCCGCGCTCACTGCCTTCCGGCAAGCCGTAAAAGATTTCGAGCGGTTGCAACTGGACTCGCTAGCGGCCAGCGCAGAAGGCAGCCTGGCGACGCTACTCGGCCGGCAAGGCGACTACGCAGAGGCGTCGGAGCACTTTGCGCGCGCGGTGGAGTTGGCCGGGAAATCGGGTGACACGAAACGCATCGCGCAGGTGTCGTTCAATTTGGGGAACGCGCTGTTTCGCGCGGGCCACCCACGCGAAGCCTTGACCGCGTTTCAGCGCAGCCTCGCGCTCTGCAAGGAATTGAAGCTCGACCTCGAAGCCTCGTTCTCGACGAATGGACTTGGCATGGTCTACTTCTTCCAGCGCGACCACGAACTGGCGCAGCGTTACTTCGAGCAGAGTCTGACGATCAAGGAGAAACTCGGCAATCCCGTCGAAGTCTCGCTGACGTTGGCCAACTTGGCGCTGGTGTACGAAGCGCAAGGCAAGTTCGATCTGGCGAAGACGACGAACGCGCGCTGCGCGCAGTCCAGGCGGACCACGAAACAGAAGTCCGCGGCCGCAAATCCGCTGTCGCGGGCCCAGATCGCGCGCAAGGCGGCAATCGCCGTGATGGCATCGCCTTACCGGCGTCATCCGTATTACTGGGCCGGGTTCGTGCTATTCGGCGACGGCTTCTGAATCGCGAGACGCAATCGGTCGACCACCGGCGAGTTCGGGTTGGCGGCGGCGAGCAGTTCGAATTCCGCCTTCGCTTCCTCGATCGCGCCCGACTGCCACAGCACCAGGCTCAGCAGCAGATGCGAATCGCCGTGCTTCCGCTGTGCATCGGCCAGCGCCTGTCGCGATGCCGCGCTCGGCGAGCCAAAAATCGCTTGCGGCACCGGAGGCTGCGGCGCCAGAATGGTGTCGACTCCGGTGAACGCTGTCACCTGCCAGTAAAACAGTGCGTCCGGCGCGGGCTGCGTCCAGTTCGCCGGCGACCATTCGGTTCCGGCAACGCGCGGGCTCTTCACCACCAGCCGGAAGCCGGCGTCCATGGACAGGTCATCATCGTTTTCACGATTGCGGCACACGGCAAGCAACCCTCCTCTCCATCCAGGGGATGCGCAGCGCAATTCAAGCGGCGCTTGGATGGGAAGATCTGCCGATGTTGAATCGCTACAGCCACTTTGTTGAGGAGCAACGGGCCGCCGTCGCGACGGCGATGGACGCGATTCTTAGTCCCGTGGCTGTCAGCCGACGAAAGTCCAAGATCAATTGATCTTGATACCACCGAAAGAATTGGTGGGCCCTGTTGGATTCGAACCAACAACCAACGGATTATGAGTCCGCTGCACTAACCGTTGTGCTAAGGGCCCTCTTGTTTGATAGCGTATCAGGCGGTACAGGTCGGCGGTTGGACTGGGTGCGGGCTTGGGTGGTGAAGGAGCGCGGTTTGGGCTCGCGTTGATTTTGCGGGCGCTACCTTGCGGCTGGGCTTCGGGTTGGAGCGGTGATTTTCTTTGGTCAGGCTACCTGCTTTTGGTTGTTCTTTGCCAAATCCGTGGCGAGTACGCCTTCGGTTTTGGTTGTCGTTGTGGCGGGTGGCGGGGGCTGCGAAACGAAGCCAGAATTACATGCGGGTGATTGATTGCTTGCGGGTTGTCGATGGCCGCGTCCTGGCCTGCGGCGGCCGTCGAAGCCGTGTTTGGCGACTGCGGCCTGTTGGTAGTTTGCAAAGTCCTGGTTGTGACGGTGCTTGCGCTCGTCGTTTGGGCCTTCGTGATTGCGGCTCTCGTTATTGTTGCTCTCGTTATTGTTGCTCTCGTGATTGCGGCTCTCGTTATTGTTGCTCTCGTTATTGTTGCTCTCGTTATTGTTGCTCTCGTGATTGCTGCTCTCGTGATTGCTGCGCTCGTTATTGCTGCGCTCGTGATTGCTGCGCTCGTTACTGCTGCGCTCGTTACTGCTGCGCTCGTTATTGCTGCGCTCGTTATTGCGGGCCTGGCCGCGCTGGATACGGTCTTTTTGTACTTCGCGGAGGCGGGAGTGAGTCTGCAGGAACT
>JAYVTO010000104.1:0-5272 GCA_043788745.1 Acidobacteriaceae bacterium | reverse complement strand
TGGTGAGCTTGCCTGTGGCTGCCGACTGCAGGTTTCGATGGAAGGCGACCATCCGTTCGCGCGTGCTTGTCGAATCCACCTTCCATTGGCTGACCACCGTGGTTGGCGTGCCGGCGAATGTCGCTTGGAATGATTTCAGGGCTTGCCGTGAATGTAGCGTTTGCCGATAGGGGCCAACCCGGAGATGGGCGTTCTCGCATTGGTGACGAATTGTCAGAGAGCCCGCCGCTAACACGAATCGGCGGCGCGCCCAAGCGGGGATTGCCCTTCACAGCCCATCCCTTTACAGCCAAGATGCGGCACCTTGTCGTCAGCCGCGGTTCAACTGCAGCGCCAGTCTCACGAAGCCGTATACCGTGAGGGCGATCGAGACAGCGGCGAGGGCGCGCCAGAGCAATTCCGATCCACGGTCAACGAGTTTGGGAGTGCCGGCAACAAACGCGACGGCGAATCCAGCGCCGAGACCGCCGAGGTGAGCGGCGTTGTCGGTCATCGGGAACATGATTCCCATTGCGAGGCCGTAGACGGCCCAGCGCACGTAGAAGCTCTTGAACTCGCCGCCAAAGGTTCTGGGGTTGCGGACACCGAGGGCAATCATCGCGCCGAGCAATCCGAAAATGCCGGCAGAGGCGCCGACGGACAACGCATTCGACCAGATGGCGCTCAAGTAGAACCCGCCAAAGGTAGCAGCGATGTAGATGGCGATCATGCGGGCTTGACCGAAGGCTTCCTCCACTTGCTGGCCGAGATCGAACAGCGCCCAGGAATTCATCAGAATATGCAACACGCCGCCGTGGAGAAATCCGGCCGTAATATAGCGCCACCACTGCCCTTCGTTGATAAGCGGTTTGAACTTTGCGCCGAAGGCGATGAGGGAGTTCCCGTCGGGAGTGAGGCCGCCGCCGGAGCGCGAGAGGGTGGCGGCGTACAAACCGACGTTGATCAACAGGATCAATCCCGTAATGTAGGCGTTGGCCGGAATCAGGCCGGCAATGTCGGACGGATTGCGGCGATCGATCGCACGCGGGCCGACTTCGGTGTTGCAGTAGGGGCAGATCTTATCGTCGGTCGTAATAAAAGCCCGGCACTGCGGGCACATGCGTCGCTTATCCACTACCCCGCATTGTAGCGTGGGTGCGCGGCCGTCAGTTGACAGCGCCAGAATTTCGCGAGAGCAGCTTGTTACACTGTGGAGACCGGAATGTCGCAGTCGATTGATCAGCTACGGGAAGAAATTGTCGAGATCGGCAAGCTCATCTATCAAAAGGGATGGGTAGCCGCGAACGACGGCAATATCACGGTCCGCATCGGCGACGACCGGATGCTAGCCACACCCACAGGCGTGAGCAAGGGCATGATGAAGCCCGAAGATCTGATCATTTGCGACATGGCGGGCAACAAGATCGAAGGCACGCGCGAGCGGACGTCGGAGATTGCGATGCACCTGACGATCTATCAGATGCGACCCGATATCCGCAGTGTTGTGCACGCGCATCCGCCAACGGCTACTGGTTTTGCCGCGGCGGGGCGAGCGTTAAATCTCGCGTTATTGCCCGAAGTGGTGATCTGTCTGGGATCGATTCCGCTCGCCGAGTACGGGCTGCCGGGAACACCGGCGTTGACCGAAGGCATGCTGCCGTACATTCCGAAGTACGACGCGCTGCTGATGGGAAATCACGGGTGCGTTAGCTATGGCGCGGATCCGATGACGGCTTTCTTCCGCATGGAGACGCTCGAACATTTCGCCAAGATTACGCTGGTGGCGGAACTGTTGGGCGGCCCGAAGGTGCTGCCTCGCGTCGAAGTGCAAAAGCTCTTCGATTCGCGGGCGCGGTACGGCGTGAAGGCGTCGTCGACGATTGAGCCCGGTGCGCCGCTTGTCGCCGAGGATATGCCGTCGCGGGGCGAAAAGCTGGAGATCACGCGCGCAGAGTTGCTGTCCATTCTCGATGAAGCCTTGCGTGCGCGCGGCGTGCTTTCCTGAGCTGTTAGTTCTCTGACCGTGTGATTCGGATCGAAACGATCCCCGCCGGTCATGGCACCAGTCTGCTGCGACGTTGAGTCCCGCGCAGTAGGAGGTCCGCTCCCTTACACGAGCGGGTTGCCGGTAGGGGAGAGATCCGCTCACTTCGTTCGCGGTTCTTTGCTACCGAGCGGCGAGGGAATTTTTTCACGGGTCCTTACGGTCGCGGTTCGGTCCGATCCGTGAGGTTATGCCGAACCGCGACCGCAGCCGATTGTCACGTCTCGGGACATGCGCCGCACTACACTAGGACACGCGGGTGCTCAACGTGACGTCGTCACTTGCGTCCAGGTCACTGATCCGGCGCTGGCGCGAAACGCGCCGGGCAGGCCGGAACCAAAGCAGGAACGCAGTGAGCGCACCGCACAAGCCGAGCTTCACGAGGGTCGCGACGGTATAGACCTGATGCAGCAGCCACATTCGCATGCGTTGGCCTTCGGCGGCGTTCGGAGCGGCAAAATCCAGCGCGTCACCAAGAAAATCTATCTCCGGAGAGATAAACAGGTGTAGGAATCCAACCAGCAAGAACGCCATGGTGGCGAAAGCCAAAGGAAGCCAGCGCCGCTCGGTAGTAAAGGCCAGACAGAAGATGCATGCAGCACCGAGAGCCAGTTCCACTTCTTCCCACCGGCGGAAGTAATCGCGATTCAGGCGGGAAGCTTGTGACCGCAATAGCATGCGCGCGTTGTCTTGGCCGAGCCCGGCGAGCATGATTTTGCTCTTGGGCGGTGAAAATTCCAAATAATGATCCACTTGGCGGAGGTTGTGGATCGCGACATACGTCATAAAGCCCGTGCCAAAGATCCAAGCACCAAGTAGGAAGGTAACAAGCCTTCTGGTATGCATTCCCATTAGTCTACTGCCTTCGGGGACGCAGCGTACAGAGGATTGCGCGCGAGAGGACGGTGGTGACGGCTTGTTCCGCCTGCGCGGTTCGATGCGGACTGGCACCGCTACGCGGGCGAAGATCTGCTTCGTAACAGCCCGGAAAACGGAGAACGTGGGCGTCGTTGCTTGCGTGACGAGAGGTTGCCCGCGCATCCTTTCCGGGCTAGCTGCTACCGCGCTGCGCTACAATCCAAATCGATGAGCGAACATCGGGCAATCTTCCCGCCTTCGGCTGACTTCGTGGCGAAGGCGAACGTACAGGGAATGGACCAGTACCGGGCGCTGTACGACCGGGCGGCGGCGGATCCAGAGGCATTTTGGAGCGAACTCGCGGAAAGCGAACTGGCTTGGTTCGAGCGTCCCACGCAGACGTTGGAATGGAATCCGCCCTTCGCCAAGTGGTTCGTGGGCGGAAAGACAAACGCGTCTTACAACTGCCTGGATCGCCATCTGGAGAAGAACGCCGACAAGGTGGCTTACTATTTCGAGGGCGAGCCGGGCGATAAGCAGGTGATCACATACCGGCAGTTGCATGCCATGGTGTGCCGGTTCGCCAACGTTCTGCGGTCGCGAGGCTACAAGGCCGGTGATCGCTCGGTGATCTACATGCCGATGATTCCGGAGTTGCCGGTAGCGATGCTGGCGTGTGCGCGGCTGGGGATCATGCACTCCGTGGTGTTCGGGGGATTCTCGGCGGAGGCATTGAAGGCCCGCATCCAGGATCTGGGGGCGACGGTCGTGATTACTGCCGACGGCGGTTGGCGGCGCGGCAAAGAAGTGAAGCTGAAGACGGCGGTGGACGACGCATTAACGGAATGCCCGGGCGTCCGGGACGTCATCGTCTATCGGCGCACGGGAACAGGGACGGAGATGCAGGCGGGCCGCGATCACTGGTGGCACGAATTGATTTCCGGCGTCAGTACGGAGTGCGAAGCAGTGGCGCTCGACTCTGAACATCCGCTGTTCGCGCTTTACACGTCCGGCACCACGGGTAAGCCGAAAGGCATCCTGCACACGACGGCAGGGTATCTGCTGCAAGTGACGATGACGATGCGCTGGGTTTTCGACCTGAAGCCGAATGGGTCGGACGTCTACTGGTGCAGCGCCGATATCGGCTGGGTGACGGGCCACAGCTACATCGTATACGGCCCGCTGTCCGCGGGCGCGACGTCGATCCTGTATGAAGGCGCTCCCGATCATCCGCAATGGGATCGCTGGTGGCAGATCATTGCAAACTACAAGGCAAGCGTCTTCTACACCTCGCCGACTGCGATTCGCGCCCTGGTTCGCCAAGGCGAGGCGTGGCCAAACGCGTATGACCTTTCGAGCCTGCGCCTGCTGGGCTCGGTCGGCGAGCCGATCAATCCGGCGGCGTGGGAATGGTACCACCGGGTGATCGGCAAAGATCGCTGCCCGATCGTGGACACGTGGTGGCAGACTGAGACGGGATCGATTCTGATTTCGCCGATGCCGGGCGCGGTTCCCTTGAAGCCGGGATCGGGCACGGTTCCGATGCCGGGCGTGATCGCCGATATCGTCGACTTTCAAGGCAATCCGGTGGGCCCGGAACAGGAAGGCTTTCTGATCGTTCGCAAGCCGTGGCCGAGTATGATCCGGACGATCTGGGGCGATGCGGAGCGATTCAAGGAGCAGTATTGGAGCCGTTTCCCCGGAGTCTATTTCACGGGCGATGCGGCGCGACGCGACGCGGACGGCTACTTCTGGGTGCTGGGCCGAGTCGACGACGTGATGAATGTCAGCGGGCATCGGTTGAGCACGATGGAAGTGGAGAGCGCGCTGGTGCGGCATCCGGCTGTCGCGGAGGCGGCAGTGGTGGGCAAGCCGCACGAGATCACAGGACAGGCCGTGTGTGCCTTCGTGACGCTGAAGAAGGGCGAGTGGAACCACGAGGTGCTGGGCAAGGAACTGCGGACGTGGGTGGCGCACGAGATCGGTGCGTTCGCGCGGCCAGAGGAAATCCGATTCGCGGACGCCTTGCCGAAGACACGAAGCGGGAAGATCATGCGCCGGCTGCTGCGCGAAATCGTGACGTCGAACACGGTGGCCGGAGACGTTACAACGCTCGAAGATATGAACGTCGTGCAGAAGCTGTCGGCGCAGCACGACGAAGATTAGGGTGGCCGGGTCAGCCGACCGGAGTGTGGGCCTTTCGCGCCCCAATCCCAGCCCCGACAAGCGCCCGCCCCCTCCACTCCCACCGCGATAACCGCCCTTCAGGGCGGGGAACGGACGAGGCGCGACCGTAAGGTCGCGCGTACTAATCCCACCGAGGCGCGACCGTAAGGTCGCGCGTACTACACAAGAAGAACGCTGACCGCAGGTTTTTGCCGTCGGGCAGGT
>JAYVTO010000103.1:0-6586 GCA_043788745.1 Acidobacteriaceae bacterium | reverse complement strand
TGGGGAGTTCAGTCAAGGCGTGTACTAAATTGTGGTGGCTTGGTGCTTGATTCTACGATCCGGAGCGAGACTCGAATGCATGGACGCCGTCGTGCGGTGATTGGCGGTTTGGCCATGACCATCTTGTTTTGTTCCCCGGTTCCCGGGCAGGAAGACACCGCGGGCAGAAGCTACGATGCAACGAAGCGAGAGCAGGTGTCAAAGCCGCGTCCGCCCGCGGACGCGATCATTCGGGCGCTCGCTCCGCGGCATACCTTGCGGGCCATCTCAGTGGAGGAGATCGCCCAGCGGAAAGTGTCGTCAAAGACGGCTCTGGGGCAGAATCGAGGAGTCGCACGAGAAGCGCTGGCAGGCCGGTGGATGGCAAACCCTGAGGGGAAGTGGGTTTGGACAATGTCTCTTCGATCCGAGGGTGCGGAGGCCGTGCGTCTGCATTTTTCAGACTTTCAGATTGGCATTGGGAGTGTTTGGGTCCACGACGGTGCGCCCGAGACAGGGAGAGTCCTGGGACCGTTTTCTGCCGGTGGCCCGTTCGGGGACGGCGACTTCTGGACGGAACTTGTGGGCGGGGATGCTGTGTGGATCGAGTTCCTGCCGGGCGACGCACAGGCGGAGGGCGCGCCACCGTTCCGCGTGCCGGAGCTGTTCCACTTGTGGCAATCGGCGGCGAGCGCAAATCCGCGGACTGCAGTCAACGTCTCGTGTTTCCTCGACGAAACCTGCTACGACGGGAACGAGAACGTCGGCAAGTTCTCGAAAGCGGTCGCATTCTTGTTGTTCTCGGATCACACGTGCTCCGGGACTCTGATTAACGACCGCAACAGCACGCGAACACCGTATTTCTTGACAGCAGGGCACTGCGTGTTGAACGATTCCGACGCGCGGACGATGTTGGCCGTGTTTGGCTACAAGACCACGGCTTGCAACGGACTTCCAAAAGATCTCTCCTCGTATCCGCAGGTAAGCGGCTCGACGCTCCTGGCCCGGAGCGTCAACCTTGGCCCCAACGGGTCTATCATCCTGGACCAACCGGACTACGCGTTGGTGCGGCTGACGGGATTTCCGAACACATCCTCTGTTTCCATGGGCTGGGCATTCAGCCCCAGCAGTTCGGACCGGCTGACGTCGGTGAGCCATCCGCGCGGATTGACGCAGCGATTGGCGACGGGCAACATCATCAATTCTTCAGACCCGAATTTCTTCACAATCAACATATATCAGGGCGCGGTGGATCATGGCTCGTCAGGCTCCGGCTTGGTGAACGACTCGGGTCAACTGGTTGGTGCGGATAGCTATTCGTCGAATGGGGATGCCGTGTCGGCATGCGACATCACCGAACGCGCCGTCGGATATACGAAGTTTTCGGCGATTTACCCTGGAATCAAACAGTATCTGGAAGGAGCGGCGCCCGCGCAGCCAATCGCAAGAGTGTCTCCGGTCTCGATTGATTTTGGAAGCCAACAATCGGGAACGGCGAGCGGGTCGCAGTCGTTCACGATTTCTAATGTTGGCAGCGGGGCGATGACGATCTCGAGCATTTCGATTCAGGGGAGCGACGGCACGTCGTTTTCGCAGACGAGCACATGCGGCGGCACGCTCGCGGCGGCGGCGTCTTGTGCGGTGAGCGTGGTATTTCGTCCGACCAGCGCGGGGCCGAAGTCGGCGTCCGTGCGGGTGGTGAATAACGCGACGAGCAGTCCGGAAACGGTAAACCTGAGCGGAACCGGTACGGCAACTGCCGCTGTACCGACGGTGTTGAGCCAGGTGACCTCGCTGTTCAACGCCCTCGACAGCGGAGTATGCCAAACGCCGGCTCCGATCTCCAGCTTTCCAACCAACACGCAGAAAGTGTGGCTCTATTTCGATGCGACGGGAATCTCGAGCGGAGATGTCTTCCGAGTTTCTTATTACCGACCGGATGGAGCACTATATACTTCGTTCACGTCCACGCCGAGCTTCAGCGGATATGGATGTTTTTCGTTTTCCCTGTCGGTCGCCGGGTTCCCGCCAGCGTCGCTGCCCGGTGTTTGGACGATCCGAACGACTTGGAATCAGTTGAGCACACCGCTGTTGACGCGGACGTTTACATTGGTGACGCCGTCGGGAGTACCGTCGATCGGGGTGTTCACCGCTTCGCCGTCTTCGATTTCGCCTGGCGGAACGTCGACGCTGTTCTGGAGCGTGAACGCCGCCACCACCGTTTCGATCAGTCCAGGGATCGGAACGGTCACGTCGTCGAGTTCGCGGACGGTGACGCCGTCTGCCACAACAACCTACACGTTGACGGCGACCAATGCATCCGGCTCGTCAGCGTCAAGCGTGACAGTGACCGTCGGAACACCTGCAGGATCGCGGCCGCAGATCAACCAGCGGGGCGTGGTGACCGTAGCCGCCGGAGCGGAGGCAGTGTCGCCGCTGGCGCTTGTGTCGATCTACGGGCAGCGATTCACGAACGGCGTGACGCAGACTTGGAACGGTGCGGCCCTTACGCCCACTCTCGGCGGTGTTTCCGTGACCATCGACGGGCGGCCGGCGTACCCACTGTATGTGAGTCCGACGTTTATGAATGTGCAGGTTCCAGACTCGACGGCGTTCGGGCCAGTAAACGTGACCGTCACGAACTCAACCGGCGCGAGCGATCCGGTGGCGGTACCGATGAGTACGATTACGGCGGAATTCAAGGGTTGGGGAGCCACCAACTACGTCGAGTCGAACCGATCGGGCCCGAGACCGGCGGCTGCGCCGGCGTGCCCGAACCTGGCGTGCCCTGTGGCGCCAGTGGGTGTGCTGCCGTTCTCGACTCCGGCGCAGCCGGGCGAGACGATTTCGCTTTGGGGGCTCGGCTTTGGACCTGGAAATCCAACGATTCCGGCCGGCGTGATTGGTGGCGCGCCGGTGCGGCTGGCGAATCAGGTAACGGTGAGCGTCGGAGGAGTGCAAGCAGTGGTGCCGTTCGGCGCGTTCCTCCAAGGCGTCGGTCTCTATCAGGTAAACATCATCGTGCCGAATCTTGCCGACGGAGAGTTCGACGTCATCGCGGTGGTTGGCGGCGTACGAACGCTGAAGCCGATGAAGCTGGCGATCAAGCGTTAAGGGCGGCACGATGTAATTGGAGCGAGCAGTCGGGCCGAGTCAAATAGGGGCGCACGCAACGTCCTGGCCATCTAACTTTTTGCCGCGATACAATAATGCTTCTCATCCAAATAGAAGGACGAGTCCCACAAACCACATGGCAAAATTTCAGGGCGTTGATTACCTGCTGATCGATTCACTCTTTAACGAGCAGGAAAAGATGGTGCGCACGACCGCGCGCCAATTCGTGGAAGACCGCGTGATCCCGATCATCAAAGATTGCTTTCGCGATGGCCGCTTCCCGAAAGAGCTCATCCCCGAGATGGGCCACCTGGGCTTCTTCGGAGCCAACCTCGAAGGCTACGGCTGCGCCGGCATGTCCAACATCGAGTACGGCCTCATCATGCAGGAACTTGAGCGCGGCGACTCCGGTCTCCGTAGCTTCGCCTCCGTGCAGGGCGGCCTGGTGATGTATCCCATCTACACGTACGGCAGCGAAGAGCAGAAGAAACGCTGGCTGCCCGAACTCCAGGCCGGACGCGCCATCGGCTGCTTCGGGCTTACCGAACCCGGCTTCGGTTCGAACCCCGCCGGCATGCTCACGAAAGCGATCAAAGACGGCTCCGGCTGGATTCTCAACGGCGAGAAGACCTGGATCACCAACGGCACCGTCGCCGATGTCGCCGTCATTTGGGCGCGCGCCGAAGATGGCATTCGCGGCTTCCTCGTCGAAAAAGGCACGCCCGGTTTCACGAGTTCCGAACTGCACGGCAAGCTCTCCATGCGCGCCTCCATCACCGCGTCGCTCAACCTCAGCGATGTCCGCCTGCCGGAAAGCGCCATGCTCCCCAACGTCCGCGGCCTCAAAGGACCCCTCGGCTGCCTGACGCAGGCCCGCTTCGGCATCGGCTGGGGCGTCCTCGGAGCCGCCATGGACTGTTACGAAACCGCCCGTCAGTACACAATCCTGCGCAAACAGTTCGACGACCGCCCCATTGCCTCGCACCAGCTTGTCCAGTTGAAGCTCGCCGACATGATAACCGAGATTACAAAGGCGCAGTTGCTCGCGCTGCAGGTTGGCCGCATCAAGGATCAGGGCAAGCTCGATCCGTCGCATATCTCGATGTTGAAGCGAAACAACGTCGCCATGGCCCTCGATTGCGCCCGCCAGTCGCGCGACCTGCTCGGCGGCAACGGCATCATGGACGAATACCCGATCATGCGCCACATGTGCAACCTCGAAACAGTGAAGACCTACGAGGGCACCGACCACATCCATACGCTGGTCATCGGCGAACGAGTCACCGGCGTCGCGGCGTACAAATAGTCGTCTGCCGCGAGCAACCTCAATTCCCGAAGAACCGCGAGCGTAAGCGAGCGGATCACACCGCCCCACGAAGAACCGCGAGCGTAAGCGAGCGGATCACACCCGCGCCCGTGAGGGCGAGGGTCACAATCGCCAGCTATCCGCGCCCGTAAAGGGCGCGGTTCTTGTTGGCCGGCCCTCTTGCCCAGCCGAATCCCCCAGGCAATCGCGCTTTCTCCTGCGGGAACCTCGACCGCGCCGACAGTGTCAAACAACCTATGCCGGGCATCGACAGCACAGCGCTGCTCCGTAGCGCGCCGGAATGCTTCTACTGTGGGCGGCCGGCATCAAAGCAATCTGTGCGGGACACCCATGGCATGGCTCGGCGCATTGCTTGTCGCTGCTCTATTTGCCACGCAGGCCGACATCGGAGTGCTCTGCCAATCGGTCTTTGTGATCGCGGTGGCCAACAGATTCGATTCCCGCTTCTGTTGCTCGTCAACGCCCTTGCCGTCGCGGGAGCGCGCGGCCGCGTGCTTCTCGACGCCATCCTCGATCCAATTCAAGTCCTCTTAAGTGGAAATTCTTCGCGCTCGCGCTGCTGTGTTATCCTACCAATTGGTCCTCTGGGAGTCCTCTTCGCGAGTCCGCCTGTAGGTATCATCCAGTAGGTAGCATTAGGCAAGGCAATCCGCTATGTTGATTTTGTTAACCATCGTGCACGTCATCGTGTGCATATTTCTGGTCGGCGTCGTGCTGCTGCAAAGCGGCAAAGCGGCCGATCTCGCCGGTGCATTCGGCGGAATGGGCTCGCAGACCGCATTTGGTCCCCGAGGCTCGGCGACCCTGCTCTCGAAGCTCACCACCATCGCGGCAGGCTTGTTCATGGTGACTTCCCTCTCGCTTTCGATTATCTCGACGCGAACCGGAACCACCTCGCCCACGATTTTCGATAAGAAGAAGCCCGCTGCCGCGCAAAAACAGCAGCAGCAACAACAGGTCGTGCCCCAGATTCCCGGCGGCGAAAACAAGGGAATTTCGGTAACAACCACGGGTCCCGACGGAAAACAGAGACAGTCGACTATTCCGGTCGACACTTCGAAGCTCCCCACCACACCGCCCACGGGAGCAACTCCGGTGACGCCAACGCCAGAGAAGAAGCAGTAATCAAAGTTTGTAGCCACGCGGAGGTGGCGGAATTGGCAGACGCACTAGCTTGAGGTGCTAGCGGGAGCAATCTCGTGGGGGTTCAAGTCCCCCTCTCCGCACCATATTTAAAACAAAGCAGTTAGAGGCCGTGACGGGTAAAACCGAAACGGCCTTTTTGCTTTCCAGTGTGCATGGAACTGTGTATGGTCTGGAATGCACCGTGCACGTGGCTGGAAAAACTTGGGTGTGGCTGCGTCCAATCGTCGTCGGACTGTGCATGGTTGGGCAAACACCAAGCTTGCCAAAGTATACGACGGCATGAAGGCACGCTGCCATAGTCGATTGTGCGCTGGCTTTGTCCACTATGGAGACCGTGGGATTACGGTGTGCGAGGAATGGCTCGAAGACCGTGCCAGCTTTTTCAAATGGGCTGAGGCGAGCGGCTACGCACCCGGACTTCAGATTGACCGTATCGACGGCAACAAGGGCTACTCGCCGGACAATTGCCGCTGGGTGACGCAACTAGTAAACCAGAACAATCGCAGGAGCAATCGGCGTGTCACGTTCAAGGGCGAAACGCTGACGATGGCAGAGTGGTCACGAAAGACTGGGATTAGCCAGCGGGTGATTCAAGCTCGGCTAAACGCTGGTCGGTCGGCTGAGGAAGTTTTGCACGTTGGATACCTGCCGCATCGCTGCCGCCAAAGAACATAGCGTCTTTGTAAGCCTCTTTCTGTCGATAGAGTTCATGGGGTTTTCGTCCCGAGTTTCTTAACAGTCCTCAAATAGTCCCCACGAGCGGCACTGCCCACAGCGCCCAAACGATCTTGAAAAGTACGTGAAAGCACTGGTCGAGATTGAAACCAAAGCCGCCCTCGCATTTGCCATAGTCGATCAGACAGTGGACGACGGTTTCAGCCAAGCCTAGCCTGCGGATTCCGGGGGATGGCGATCAGCGTTCCGAAGTGATGGCGATCACGAATCCGAAGTGATGGCGATCAGCATTCCGAACTGAAAACGATCGGTATTACGGTCGTAGTTCGGAAGGCTGATCGGCAT
>JAYVTO010000102.1:0-8112 GCA_043788745.1 Acidobacteriaceae bacterium | reverse complement strand
TCACGGACCCCTCACCGCGGCCCACATCACGATCAGGACGGACGGCGGACGTCACGTAGCTCCGCGTACGACCAGTTATTCCGGCAGACTGGTAAGCCGTCAAGTTGTGTCGCGACCAGCACTTTCGACCAAATTTGTACCACGCGTTCTGCGTCTCGCCCCTAATTTGCGGGTGCCAACAAGCTGTGGCCTTTGTCGGATCTCGTTGCAACGCCGCACGTTGCGTAGGCCGAAAAAATACTTCTGCTTTTTGTGACTGGCTCTTCGAAAGCCTCGGAAGCATGCCCGGAACGGCGCGTCTGGCTTCGTTTGGCGAGCAGGCCCACAGGTCCGACCTACCCGTCGTAGGACAGGCTTCGGACTTTCCAAACGAAGCCATCGAGGACGTAGTGCGTGGATTGCGGCAACGCGAGCAGTGGAACAAGAAGCGCCAGCAGCGTGTGGTCGGAGACGGCGGGCAGAAAGGCGAACCACTCGAAGAACTGCGTGTGCTCGCGCCACACCATGGCGTCCCAGAGAGCTTCTTCGAGGTAGGCGAACACAAGCAGCATTCCGGCAAAGGCCGGAATCATTCGAGGAGTAAACCAGCGCTTCAGGTAGTTCTGTTTCTCGGGTCCGGATGGCTTCGCCACCTGCTTGCGCTCGTGGATCCAAACAAGCGCCATGTAGGGAATCCCATGCGCAACGATGTTGGTCACGGTAAACGTAAGGTCGCCGTTAAAGGCGACGATGCCTGTGTACCAGGAGATTGCGGTTCCGGTGAGGATGAGGTTCTTCGGGACGTTCCACCGCTTGAGCATCACTTCAGAGGCAGCGTAAGCCGCGAGCGTGACGATGTATGCCCAACGGGTGGCGAGCTCAAGGCCTGGAACCGGAATGGTCAGGAAGTCGCCGGCAACGAACCAATGGAACACCCGGCCCTGGGTGTGCCAATAGACCAACGGATAGATCGCGGCCAGATACACTGCCACGGCATCGAGGCGCCGCTTCCACGCCGGCAGGTCGTCCTTGCGGGAGTAGAGGCGCAGGAAGCCGTACTGCTGTCGTACGAAATGGAACGCCGCGACATAAGCCAGCACGCGCCAAAAGATCATGGAGCCGGCGCTGTAGAGGATGGCTCCGCCGACCCAGCAGAGGGCCGGGATCAGGTAGAGAAGCGTCGCGTACTTCTTCCGTTCTTCCGGATCGAAGTAGGTCCGATACAGCGTGGAGTAGACGTGCGCGACATCGACGCCGACCACGAGCAGGAACCATGCGATGGGCGTTACAGGGCCGGCGAACGCATGCGGAAATGCGAGCACGGCCGCCGTAACGGCAAACGCGGGCGCAAGGATGAACGCAGTGTCAGAACCTGCGGAATAGAGCCAGGGTTGCCTGCGCACGGTCATCGCCTAACACGCAGTATAGCGGTCCCGGGCTGCCTGGCGATTGCCTATTTCCGCTTGCGGACGCAGCCGGGGTACATCTTCTTCAGCTTTTCGACCTTGGGGTCGGAGACGGCCACGATGTAAGGATTCGAGCGGTTCTGCTCGGCGTAATTCTGGTGATAGGCTTCGGCCGTGTAGAATTTTTCGAGCGGTTCAAGCTTGGTGACGATGGGTCCGCGGAGCGCGTGCGTATCGTTAATCTGCTGGATGTAGGCTGCAGCGACGCGCTTCTGCTCGGCATTCGCGTAGAAAATCGAGCTGCGATACTGCGGGCCGACGTCGGCGCCCTGGCGATTCAATGTGGTCGGGTCGTGCGCGACGCTGAAGAAGATCTTCAGAATCTGCCCGTAGGTAATTTTGCTCGAATCGTAATTGATGAGAATTGCCTCGGCATGGCCGGTTTGACCGGTCGACACGATGTCGTACTTCGCGGATTCCTTGGTGCCGCCGGCGTAGCCTGAGATCACGCCGTCGACGCCTTCGACGATTTGAAACACGGCTTCGGTGCACCAGAAACAACCACCGGCGAGCACCACTGTCTGCTTGCCGCTTTCCTTCAATTGAACCGCGGGATCGGGAACTTCTCCGCTGGCAGTAAGCACGCTACATCCTCCAAGAGCTAGGACCGCGCCGAGTACGGCAGCAAGTCCGGTGAACACGTTTTGATTGCGCATAGACACCTCCAGTATCGCCTGCCGCGGCAATCCTATTCCAGAGCTCCACTTCTTCGGTACACTAGACGGTCAAGCAACCTCTATGAACACGAAACGGCTTCTTTCACTTGCTGCCTTGCTCGCCGGCATGCTTTCCGCTCAGAACGGCCCGAAGGCCGACGCGTTGGCTTCGCTGAAGTTTCGCGAAATCGGGCCCGCCAGCATGGGCGGGCGCGTCGACGACTTCGCGGTGGTGGAGAGCAATCCGAACATTGTCTACGCGGCCACAGCGTCCGGCGGCGTCTTTAAGAGCGTCAACAGCGGCATCTCCTGGAAGCCGATTTTCGACGATCAACCGGTTTCGACGATCGGTGATGTGACTGTGTCGCAGTCGGAGCCCGATGTTGTTTGGGTCGGCACCGGCGAAGCGAACAACCGTCAGAGCTCCTCGTGGGGCAACGGCGTCTACAAGTCGACCGACGGCGGCAAGACGTGGAACCACATGGGCCTCAAGGACACGCACCACATCCCGCGCATCGTGATCCATCCGTCGAATTCGCACGTCGTGTACGTCGCGGCGCAGGGCCATTTGTGGGGCCCGAACGAAGAGCGTGGCGTGTTCAAGACCACCGACAGCGGCAAGACGTGGTCCAAGGTTCTCTCTATCAACGCGGATACGGGCATCACCGATTTGGTGATGGATCCGCAGAATCCGGACACGCTCTACGCGGCGGCGTACCAGCGGCGGCGCACGGCGTTCGGCATGAATGGCGGCGGCCCCGGCAGCGCGATCTATCGGTCGTCCGATGGCGGCGCGACGTGGAAAAAGCTGTCGACGGGCTTGCCGAAAGGCGAACTCGGCCGCATCGGCCTCGACGTCTACCGGCGCAACGGGAACATCGTCTACGCGCTGATCGAAAGCGAAGACCCGGGTCTCTACCGCAGCGACGATAAGGGCGAGAATTGGACGCGCATGAGCAACACGAATCCGCGGCCGATGTACTTCAGCCAGGTTCGTATCGATCCGAACAACGACCAGCGGATCTGGGTGGCGGGCGTGAATATGGCGTATTCGGAAGACGGCGGCAAGACGTTCTCGCAGAACCGCATCACGCGCATTCACGTCGATTTCCACGCAATTTGGATTGATCCATCGAACTCCGACAACATGATCGTCGGCTGTGACGGCGGCATCCACTTTAGCCGCGACGCAGGCCGTAGTTGGGATGCGCGCGAGAACATCGCGATCGCGCAGTTCTACGAGATCGCCTACGACATGCAGAAGCCGTATCGGCTGTGCGGCGGCCTGCAGGACAACAACACGTGGTGCGGCCCCAGCGCTACGACCAACGAGCGAGGCATCACCAACGACGACTGGATCACGGTGCAGGGCGGCGATGGGTTCTACGCGCAGATCGATCCGCTGGAGCCGTGGATCGTCTACGCGGAATCGCAGGACGGGAACTTGGCGCGCCGCGATCTGCGAACGCATGAGGTGCGCAGCATCCGGCCGCGCGAAGAAGACGACAAGATGGCGCGCTACCGCTTCCAGTGGAATTCGCCCGTTGTCCAATCGAAGCACGACCGCAAGACGCTTTACTACGGTGGGAACTTCGTCTTCAAGTCGACCGACCAGGGCGACAGTTGGAAGCGCATCTCGCCCGACGTGACGAACGGCACCGATCGCAAGACGCTCAGCATTATGGGCAAGAAGGTGGAAGATCGCAACATGCTGTCGCGCAACGACGGCGTCGGGGCGTTCCCGACCATCACGACGCTCAGCGAATCCGCCACCCGCGCGGGCATTCTGTGGGCCGGTACCGACGACGGCAATCTCAAGGTTACGCGCGACGGCGAGACGTGGAAGAGCGTGATTGAAAATGTGCCCGGCGTTCCGAAGGGGACGTACGTGAGCCGCGCGATTTCGTCGGCGTTCGATGCGGGCACGGCCTACATTGCGTTCGACGGGCATCGCTCGAACGACTTCGCAATCTATCTCTACCGGACGACGGATTTCGGGGCGACATTCAAGTCGGTCACGGAAGGCATTCCGCAGAATCAAGGTACGATCCACGTGATTCGCGAGCACCCGAAGAATGCGAATCTGCTGTTCGCGGGCGGCGAGTTTGGGCTTTATGTGTCGTTCGACAAAGGCGACCACTGGCAGGAGTTGAAGAACAATCTGCCGCGCGTTCCGGTGGACGATATTCAGATTCACCCTCGCGACAACGACCTGATTCTCGCCACGCACGGGCGGTCGGTGTGGATCATGGATAGCATTTCGGCGCTCGAACAGATGAACGCATCCGTGGTCGAAAGCGCTGTGCAGGCGTTCGACGTGCGTCCGGCGACCATGTGGCGCATGGCGCGCACGCGTGATTTCGATGGGCACGACACGTTCCTGGGTGCGAATCCGCCGAAGGGCGCCATCATCGATTTCTGGGTAAAGGCGAAGCCGGATATGAAGGACGTCAAGATCTCAATTCTCGATGCGGCGGGCAAGCAGATTGCAACGATCAAGCCCACGGCTCTAGTTCCAGGCGTAAATCGCGTGGTGTGGAACATGCGCGCGGATCGCGTCGTGCCGCCCTCAGAGCGTGAGATGCGCGACGCGGAGCGCTTTGCCGCGGCTGGCGGCGAGCCGCCACAGTTCGGCGGCCCGCTGGTCGATCCTGGCGACTTCACGGTCGAGATCGCGATCGGCGCGATCAGGTCGTCGAAGAAGTTCAAGCTCGAAGAAGATCCGCGCGTCACGTGGTTCAGCGCGGCGGATCGCACGAAGCGGCGCGCGGCGATCAACGATCTGGTCTCGATGACGAAGCAGGCCGACGACATGCGCAAGAAGTTCACAGCGGCGGATGCGTCGCTAACGTCCTTGCAGGCGGCGTGGAAACGGCCCGATGCCGTGAAGGTTCCGGATGCGGTGAAGACGCAGGCGACGGCACTGAAGAAATCGCTCGACGACATGCGCCCCCTGTTCGCGGGTCGCAACTTCTTCCAACAGGCAACGCCTGAGGAGCGCAAAGAGGAACTCGCGAAGCCGGAGCCGGATTTCGTGTTACCGTCGCTGCCGCAGCGCGTGCAGCAACTGGTGTCGGCGTTCGAGACGTACTCCGCGGCTCCGAGTGAGAATCAGATGCAGCAAGTGGCGCTCGTGAAGAAGGCGCTCGCGGATGCGGGTGGCAGCATGGATACGTTGCGCGCAGAAGTCCTGAGGTTCAACGACGCAATGAATGCGGCGAAGGTGCCGTTTGTGGCTGTACCGTAGCGGTGACTGAGTAACCGAATAGAAAAGCGAAACGGCCAATTCGCAGATGCTACGTCCGCTTCGCCTCTCTTCGCAAGCCTTCGTGAACGAGCATCTTTAGTAATGTCTGGTAGCCGAGGCCTTTGCGGTTTGCGAGTTCGCGAGCTTGCTCAAGATCGGCTTCCGGCAGGCGGAGCGCGATCTGCACGGTCGATGTCTTGTTTAGGCTGGCAACCAGCCTGGATCCAGCGGGCTTCACGCCTTTATCCTTTGCGAGTGCGGACTGGTGCTTCGCGAATGTCCGTCCGGCGGGACTGGCCCACCAATCCGCCTCGTCGCTCTCACTCTTGAACTTCGGGAGTGTGGTTCGAGCCTTCATTCCTGGTCCTCCTCCATTCGCCTATCAAGGTAGTCGCGCTTCTGGCTGGCGTCGAGGTCGTATGCCGTGATCACGCGAAGCGTAGCTGCGCGTTCCGTGACGACGACTGCAAGCAATCTCATTCTGTTCGTTTCGCCGTAATAAAGGAAGCGTGTCTCGCCGTCGGCTTCCTGCGGATGAATCGCGATTGGGTCCCTCCGCATAGCCTGCTCCGCTTCGACCCTTGAAATCCCGTGATTCCGCATCTTTCGCAGGTTCGACTCGTCCCACTCGAATACGCCTTCATCACCTCAAGTGTATATGCAATGTATACTGAGCCACGGAGCCTACATCGCCGGGCGGCGGCGGTGCCAATCGGTTTTCTTTTGGTACGCCGTCGCCATCCCGATGATCGTGTTCTCGCTGAATGGCCGCGAGCAGAATTGGATCGCGACCGGCAAACCGTTAGCGAAACCGCAGGGAACGGAGATCGCCGGAAGGCCTGCCAGGTTGCCTGCGGGGATCAACGCATTCAGACCTTGGCGCTGCGGCGTCGGGCGATCGCCGAAAGGCGGCTTATCGAGCGGATCGGCAACCAGCGACGCGACGCTATAGCGCGAGGGCGCGAAGAGGACATCGGTGTGTGCGAAGAGTTCGCGGAACTCTGCTTGGATCTGCGTGCGCAGGCGCATCGCCTTGAGGTAATCTTTCGCCGGAATCTCGAGCGATGCTTTTAGATTCTCAATCTGCCGCTTGTCGGCCAGCTCGTCGACTTTACCTGAGGTGATGAGTTCTTCAAAGATCGACGCAGCCTCGGCGCTGACGACGGTTCCGGTGATCGCACCGTAGGGAAAGCTCGGCAGCTTCACTTCTTTCATCTGGTAGCCTTCGGCCTTGACGGCTGCAAAGGCCTTCTGGAAGGCGTCGCGCGTGGAGGCTTCGGGCCATTCGTCGAAGTCGGCGGGCGCGTAGCCAACGACGATGTCCTTCGGCGCGCGGCGGAATTGCGGCGCGTGGTAGAAGCTTTTGCCGGCTGAACCGGGGTCGTCGTTGTCGCCGCCTGCAATCACTTGCAGGACGAGTGCGCAATCTTCCGCATTGCGGCACATCGGGCCTAGCTTGTCCATCGTCCACGACAGAGCCATGGCGCCACGGCGCGACACAAGCCCGTAGGTGGGCCGCAATCCGGTGACGCCGCAATACGCGCTGGGCGTGAGGATGGAGCCCGAGGTTTCTGAGCCGATCGCGAAGGTCGCGAGTCCGGCGGCGACCGCCGCTCCGCTGCCGGAACTGGAACCGCCGGTCCAGCGCGTCTTGTCCCAGGGATTGAGGCCGGGGCCGGTGAGCGAGGCGGCGGCGTAGCGATAACTTGGTCCGCCGGCGAGTTCGACCATGGCGAGCTTGCCGATGAGAATCGCGCCGGCTTTCTCGAGCTTCTTGACGATCGCCGCGTCTTCTTTGAAGACCTGACCGGCGTAGGGTCGCGCGCCCCAAGTGGTTGGGTTGCCTTTGACGGCGAGCAGATCCTTGACGGCGAACGGAATGCCTTGCAATGGACGCCAGCGATCGCGCTTGCTGTCTCCGTCGATGTCTTTCGCTTTGCGAAGGGCGGAATCCTTCAGCGTGCAAGCGAGCGCGTTGAAGCGCGGGCCCAGGGATTCGAGGCGGTCCGCGAACGCGCGCGTGAGCTCGAGCGCGGAGAATTCCTTGGCACGCAGTTTTGTCGAGAGATCAGAGATGGACGCGAAGAAGATGTCGTCACCGAAAGATTTGGTTGCCATGGGTTAGGCCTTAAACTGCGTCGCGGGTTCGATGGTGATGGGAAGTTTGGTGTTGGCCAGCGTGTTGAGGTTGGCCTTCATCGCCGCGCGGGCGGCCGTGGCGTCGTCAGGTTCAGTTGCTGGTGTCGGCGCTTGAGGCGCAGCTTGTACGACGGCGGCGGTGGCTGTGAGCAGGGTCGCGAGTTTGCGGCGCGTAAGCTTCATGAAGTGATTATAGAAGTTTGCAGAAAAGAGGGATGCCAGTGCCGTGGAGTACAGTTGAGGTCAAACCGCAAGTTTGCAGCGGAAAGCCTGTCATCAAACGTACCCGCATCATGGTCCGGAACATTCTGGCGATGGCAGGCGGCGGACACTCGATCGACCGGATTCTGGAAAGCTATGCAGAGTTGAAGGGCGAAGAAGTGACGGCCGCGCTCGAGTATGCAACTCGTGTGGCGGATGAGGAAGAGGTGATTCTGCGGTGAGGCTCACGATCCTTCTGGATCATTTCGTTAGTACGCGCGACCGTACGGTCGCGCCTCGGCTCTTCTTGTTTGTTCTTTGTCTATGCCCGGCCTCATCCGCCGAGACGCGCGACCTTATGGTCGCGCCTCGGCTCTTCTTGTTTGTTCTTTGTCTATGCCTGGCCTCATCCGCCGAGACGCGC
>JAYVTO010000101.1:0-10209 GCA_043788745.1 Acidobacteriaceae bacterium | reverse complement strand
CCCACCCCACCCCACCCCACCCCACCCCGCAACGAAGAACCCCGTGCCTACGGTCGGGGTTCAATCGGGCTTTGGGGCCCCTTCCCTTACTTGCGGGCGCGGCTGTATTTGATCTTTCACGCGCGAGCTCAGGGTCTTGCCTCGGTAGGGCGCTCGGGGAGGCGAAGGTTAGTCTGTCAGATTTGTCTGAGGGTTTGTTGGGGGGGCTGCCTCGTAGACTGAAAGTGAAGAAGTCTCATTTTGCGAGCCACCGTGGTGTGGCTGGTAGCCCTTTGCCTTGGAGCTTGTGCTCAAATCTTGCAAGGGCAGCAGATCGCGTTGTCGTATTCTGCGGCCAGCATCGTTAACGCAGCTTCGAATGCCTCCGGTCCGGTGGCACCCAATACGTTTGTCAGCATTTATGGGACCGAACTGTCGAACGTGACGCGGGCGATTTCGGCGGACGATATTCGGGGGAATACACTGCCGACGGCTCTGATTGGGACGGGGCTTCGTGTTCTGGTAAACAATGTTCCGGCGAATGTTTATTATGTTTCGCCGGGGCAGATTAACATATTGATGCCTTCGAATCTGAATCCGGGGACGGCGGAGATTCAGGTTGTGGTGGACGGCCGGGCAGGGCAGTCGGCGTTTGTCGCTGTGAGCGCGGCGGCGCCGGCGTTGTTCCAAATGGACGCGACGACGGTGGTGGCGACGCACGCAAACGGGACGGTAATCACGAAAGACGCTCCGGCGATGCCGGGGGAGACGGTGGTGCTGTACGCAACGGGGCTGGGTTCGACGCTGCCGCCCACTCCGTATGGGCAGATCCCGCGGTCGGCGGGGCCGCTGGAGGAGATCGCAAGCTTCCGGGTTTTGCTGGACGGCGTGGAAGTGGATCCGGCGCGGGTGGCGTACGCGGGGGTGACTCCGGGGTTCGCGGGGCTGTTTCAGGTGAATGTGAAGCTGCCGGAAGGGCGGCTGGAGAATCCGGAGATTCGGTTGCGGGCGAGCGGGCAGATGAGTCCGGCGGGGATCCGGCTGTTGGTGAAAACGCCGTAACCGTTTGAGCGCGGTGCGCGTTGAATCAGCAGGGCGATACAATGAAAAGGCGGTCGGCGCTTGCCGGAAGGATTGACATGCACACATTCGCGAGCTTGGTTTGCGTTGCGGCGTTGGGCGTCCTGGCCGCGCAGGCACAGGATTCGGTGAGCCGGAAGCCGAAGGCGGAGGCCGCTACGACCGAGGGTGAAGCCGCGGTTTCGGATGCTCCAAAGAAGGCTTCTGTTTCGTTTATCGTCGAGCCGGGCACGCACGTGCCTCTTTCGCTGATCAATAGCGTGAGCACAAAGCATGCGACGGAAGGCGACCGTGTGTATCTGGAGACCGTGTTTCCGATTTTGGTGAACGGGCGCGTGGTGATTCCGCCGGGCAGCTATGTGGCGGGTACGATCACGCAAGTGAAGCGACCGGGCCGGGCAAAGGGGCGCGGTGAGTTTTTTGTGCGATTCGACATGCTGACGCTGCCAAACGGCGCGACGCGCGACTTTCGGGCGCGAATTTCGAATTTGGACGGGCGGGCATCGGAAGAGTTGGAGCGCAGCGAAGGCAAGATCCAGAGCGAAGCAAACAAGTCTGGCGACTTCAAGACAATCGGCGAAGCGGCTGCGGCCGGGGCGTCGGTGGGCGCGCTTGCGGGTAGCGTCGCGGGCGGAGTGGGCATGGGCGCGGGGATTGGCGCGGCGGCGGGTGCGGCAGCGGGGTTGATTGGAGTGCTGTTTACGCGCGGTCCGGACGCGGTGCTTTCGAAAGGCACGACGATCGAGATGGTGCTCGACCGGCCAGTGAGCTTTGACGAGAACGAACTCGATTTCAACGGCGCGACCATGCGGCGCGGAGTCGGCGAGGGATCCGGTCCGCTGCCGAGCCGGAAGATCCAGCAGCGTTCGCCGGGTTTAGGCCGGTTTCCAAACTAAGCCTGGCGTTGCCATCGCTTGGCGTAGTGAAAGCGATTGCGAAAGACAGAATGATTGGCCTCTTCGTTGACCGCGACAAGGACGAAACTGAGGCGCGCACGCGGCTTTACGACCGAGTTTATGACTGAAGGGGCCACAGTACTAAGGTCCGCTACTAAGCACTAGTTAGTACTTTCGTCCAATTCCTACCGAGCGATTGTACTGGTAGAAATTGGGAAGTCCAGGCTATTCCCTCGTTTGGCCCCTGCCTGTAGGATCAAGGAACAATGGAAATCCTTGGAGGACATCAGTTCCAGCTGATCGTTAGTTTGGTGGTGGTCGCGGGCGTTGCTTGCGTCGCGCTGCTCTGCGATTTTCTCAAAGGGAACAACGAACAACTGCGCGAACTGGCGGTGGAGTTGAAGGTCCGGCAGGAGCAGATGGCTCCGGCGGCGGCGATGCGGGCGGAGGTCGCGTCCTCATCGCGCCAAGCTGCGTTTGCGGAGAAGCAGGCGGCGGAGAACGCCGCCGCGGCGGAATCCCTCGAACGCGCGGTCGAGCGAGTCGCCGAAAGAGTCGAAGCGGCTGAATCCGAAACGCCGGTGCACGCGCGGCGCAATTCTCGGGTGGCGCGGGAGGCGGACGAGGCGATGAAGCGCGGCAGCGAACTGGTTGCAGTGCGGCCGAGGAAGAATCGTGTGGAAGCGACTCCGGCGGCGGCTGAGGCGGCGATGGCGGAGTTAGATATTCGGGTCCAGCGGAAGGCGGCCCTGAAGGCGCGCCTGGAGCGCCCGAGCGAGCTGGTGGAAGTTGCGGCGGCTACGGTGGTTGCGGAACAGGTTGCAGTTCCCGAGCGTCAGGAAGGTGCGGTTGTCGTGATGCCGGAACCGAAGCTGAGCGTGGATCAGAAGAACCTGCTCGATGAGATTCTGGCAGCCACGGTTGCGAATACGACCGCGCCCGCATTGCATCGCGAGCAGGGACGCAGCCGAACGGCGATCCGCGACGACTTGTTCTCGTCGATTGGGTCTCGTGTGAATCGGCTGGAGAACACGCTCGGTCCGACGGGATCGTTATCGGGCGTTGCATTTTCGGAAGCCGAGTTTGTAATCGACCCGAGTCCTTCGGAGAGGCTGCAGCGCGCGATTGAGGCGACGCAGAACCAAGCCGCCGGTTTCCAGATGGAACGCAAGCCGATGCCGCAGGAGATTCCTGCCGGCATGCAGGATGGCTTCGTTTTGTCGCAGTTGGTGCAGAGCCGAAAGCCCGTATCGGGCCTGGTTGTTTCGATCGGCGTACGCGGATCGGATCGAAAGGGCGGGCGGATGCCGGAGCCGGTGAACGACCTGATGCGGTCCCTGTTGGGTTCCGAGGACTTCGGCTGCCAGAGCGCTTCGGACGAGTTCCTGCTGATCTTCCCGAACGATCACGGCGCGGCGTCGCAGCGGAAGTTGAGCGCGATCGCCGAACGGCTGTGGGACTTCCAGTTGCGGTCAATGGGTTCGTTCTCGATACTGTTCAGCTGGGGCGGCGTCGAAGTGAATGGCGAATCGATCACCGAAGCGATCAGCTCGGCGAGCGAGAGAATGCACCAGACGCAACGCAACCGAAAGGTAGCGACGCTCGGTGTTCCGCAACACGAGATGGTTGTGACGGAACCGGCACAAAAGATTGCAGTGTAAGCGGGAGTTCCCGCGCAAACGACTTTTTTCCTCCGAAACGGCCCCGAATGGCACGCCTGAGTCCAACCTCCGAGGGACTTAAGCCATCCGTGGGGGCCGATTTTTTTGCGCGAATCCAAATAGGATTTGCCGGACTGGGTGAAGGCCGGGGAGCCCGTGCACCCTTGACACATAGCGAAGAAACGGCGAAACTCGTGCGATGCCCCCCGCCCATCCGCAGCCTCTGATTGGCATCGCTAAACTTGCCGCCAGCGGCGATCTGCTCGAAGCCAAGCGCCGCGTCGAGTACCATTCCCTGCCTGCCCGCCGCTTCATCGGCAAGTGCCCCAACCTGAAACTGCCTTTTCAATGGACCATCAATCCCTACCGCGGTTGCGAATACGGCTGCAAATACTGCTACGCGCGCTACACGCATGAATTTATGGAGCTCCGCGATGGCCGCCAGTTTGAAGAGCAGATCTACGCCAAGCAATGGAACCCCGAGGCCTTCCGCAACGAACTCCGGCGCGTCCCGCACGGCGATGGCATCGCGCTCGGCACCGCTACTGACCCCTATCAGCCCGCCGAACGCCGCTACGGAATCACCCGCGAGATGCTCCGCATCTTTGCTTCGACCGGTAGTTGGCGCATCTGGGTCACGACCAAGTCCGACCTCGTTACACGCGATATCGACCTGCTGCAAGCCGCCGCTCAACGCAACACCGTCGGCGTCATGATCACCATCACGACGCTCGACGAACGGCTGGCCCGCGCACTGGAGCCGTTTGCGCCCCGCCCCAGCCTGCGCCTCGAAGCGGTCCGCAAGCTGAGCGAAGCCGGCATTCCGGTGGGTGTGGGCTGCTCGCCCGTGATGCCGTTGATCAACGACAGCGAGCGCGGCATCGATGCGGTGGCCCGCGCCGCCAAGGCCGCCGGAGCCCTCCGCTTTCACTCGAACATCCTGTTCCTCTCGCCGAGTTCGTACGCCGTCTTTGTGCCCTTTCTCGAAGCCAACATGCCGTCGCTGGTACGCCGCTACCGCGAGCGCTACGCGCGAACGCAATACCTCAAAGGCGAATACCCCCAGATGATCGGCGAGCGGGTCGCCGCCATCCGCGCCCGCCATGGCTTTGAAACCAAACGGGACCAGCGCCTTCCGCACGCCTGGGCCGGGCAGCAGCAACTGTCTTTGTTCGCGGATGTTCCGGATCCAGTACCGCCCGCTCAAGCTATGCCGGAATATACCGATAAGGCCAGTTAGGTAAAGATATGCTAGCTACGGCCTCCGTGTTACTCACCGTCCTCGATGCCCACGCTCAGTGGCTCGCCAATCAGGGAGGCCGTCGCGCAAACTTCACCGGTCTGACGCTTAACGATTGCAGCTTCGTCGACGCCAAACTGGAGCGCGTCGTGTTCGCCAATGCCACGCTGCTCGATGCGGATCTCTCCGGGGCGAATCTCACCGGCGCCAACTTCGACCACGCCGATCTGCAGCGCGCCCGTATCAGCGGCGCGGACCTAACCCGTGCGGAGATCCTCAACGCCCGCGTGGGCGGCGCATGGATCACCGATAGCAATCTATCGGAAGGCGTCATCCGCGACAGCGATTTCCGGGGTGCGAACCTCACCCAGTCCCGCTTCCTCGACGTCCAGATCTCGCAATGTAACTTCCACGCCGCCAAACTCCCGGAAACGTTTTTCCAGCAGGCGCACCTGTTTGATTGCGATTTCTCGCAATGCGACCTCCAGCGCGCCAATTTCTACAAAGCGCGCATCCAACTCTGCCAGTTTCTCGGCGCGATCGGCGCGGAAGCCAACTTCAACGGCGTCCGCCTGTCGAGTTGTAATTTCACGAAAGCAGAATTCGCGCGCGCCCGCTTCCGCGCCGCCGATTGCACGCAATCCAACTTCAGTAACGCCCAACTCGAAGATGCCGATTTCCGAGAAGCCCAACTCCGCGGAGCGACTTTCTCTCGCGCCAATCTTCGTGGAGCCCGCTTCGGAGCCGCCTCCATGCTCTCCGCCGACTTCCGAGGCGCAGATCTGAAAGGTGCCCGCGAGCTCACTCAGGAACAGCTTTCCCGCTGTCAAACCGACAACACCACCAAGCTTCCCAACGGAAACCAAGGCCCCTATGTCCGCTACTCCGGATCCGAGCGCCCCCGGTAGTACGGGCCTCCGGGCCTCCCCTTTTCTTTTGGCGCTTACTTTGAGGAGTCGGCGGGCCGCAGCTTCATTTCCCAGAGTACGCGGCTGTGTGCGGCGTCGTCTCGAGCGAAGCCGATCAGCAGATCCGAGTTCCTGGATGTTTTGGGCGCTAGTTCTCGGTCGGCGCTTTGTCGGCCTTCTCGACCACGAGCAGATCGATTGGGGCCTTGCGCGGCTCCAGCTTGAGGCCGAGTTGCTGGACGGACTGGAAGATGGATCCCCCGCTGGGATCCGAGGGCGTGTCGGATGACGGGGGACCTGCGTGCCCGCTGCTGGCGATCATCACCGCCCCCGAGGAGCGGGCCATGCTCCGCATGTCGTCCATGGCGAGTTCGATAGCGACCTGATACTTGCCGGTGAGTCCGGTCATGTCGATCACGGGGCGGTCGACGAAGCGGGCGAGCATGTCGGCGAACATCGTCATGGTGGCTTTCTCGAGTTCCATCCGCATGTTGCCGTTGGGGTTCATCTTCATCATGACGGCGCCGGTCGGAGTTCCGGAGATGGTTGCCCCGCCGGCCTGGAAATTGCCTGCCATGCGCACCGTGGTTCCGCCGGACGCAAAGACGGTCTCACCCTTGCCGGGCTTGGGTTCTTCCGGCTTGGGTGCCTCAGCCGGTGGCGGGGGTGCGTCGGGCGGCGCGTCCTTCATCTTATGGCCGCTTTTGGCGACCACCAATGCGAGAACGGATTGCTCTTTGCTTTCGCGGCGAATGACGAGATTGAAGCGCTCGGCGAGGAGCGTCTGGAGCATTTCGGGGACGTCTTTTTCCGAGCCGCCCTCGGGAATTTTGGCTTGAATGTTGTAGCGTTCCTGATTGATCCAGGAGGGGCCGCTGAGTTGATAGCTCTTGATCTTGTAAGCGGAGCGGATGAGGTCGCCGAGTGAGAGGCTGTTGATCGAAACCATCGCCTTGTCGACGCGCATGCCGATGTTGACGGTGATATTGCCGTTCTGCAACATCTTCGAGGGGTCGAGGGGTCCGGCGGGCTTGACGGAGGCGACTTCGAAGGCTAGTTTCCCGGGGGCCGCGGTTTGCCCGAAAAGTGCGGCGCCCAGCAACAGTGGGGCGCCTAGTCTGATGAATAGGTTCGGCATCTTCTGCATTCAGGTTACTTCGAACGAGAGTTCCAGAAAGTGATTGGGGTTTTATTCGCCCAGCGGGACGTGAGTTCGCGGCCGCTCAGAGAATCGGTTCGAGGTCCCTGCCCTACCCCAACCGTAAGGGCGGGACGCTTACGCCGATGTTCATTGCAAAATGCACCAAATCCGAGCCGCGACCAAAGCGGCCCGAAGGGCCGCGTCGGGAGCGGATTCACCAGCCGTCGGCCCGCACCGGTGCTACCAAGACTCAACAATGTACGGGGTGGTTTCTGGAAGAAGTGAGCGGGTACTCAACCTGTCGCGCTCGCCGCAACCCCGCGCCGTCCGCTCACTTCGAAGAGTAGCTCCGCTCACTTCCCGTAACGGGCAGGCTGTTCGCGGTTCTTTGCTGGGCGGCCTCCCGGTCTTCTGGCCTTCCTGACGGGGCGGGGTTGCATGGGAGTTGTACACGCGACCTTACGGTTGCGCCCCCGGGGCGCGCATTCGGAGTTACAATTGTGATTTAACTTCCCGATAGGAGACCTTATGAGCACCACGTTACCCGCGCCTCCGATGGCAGCGGCTTCGAAGAATGGTTCGAAAGCAAAGACGATCCCCTACGTTTCGCCGTGGGAAAACGACGAATTGCGGATGTTCCGGAAGCAAGTCCGGCGATTTGTGTCGGAGGAGTTCGTTCCGAACGAGGCCAAGTGGCGCGCGCAGCATCGGGTGGACGCCGAAGCCTGGACCAAGGCGGGTGCGATGGGCCTCTTGCTGACCGACGTGGCGGAGGAATACGGCGGCGGCGGCGGTACGTTTGCTCACGAGACGGTGGTGATGGAAGAGCTGGCTCGCGGCGGAGTCCACTTTGGATCCGGCGTGCAAAGCATCGTGGCGCACTATCTGGTTGAATACGGCAGCGAAGAGCAAAAGGTAAAGTGGCTGCCCAAGATGGCGAAGGGCGAACTGGTTGGCGCGATCGCGATGTCGGAGCCGGCAGCGGGGTCGGACTTGCAGGGTATGAAGTCGCGGGCGCGGCGCGATGGCGATCATTGGGTGATCAACGGATCGAAGACGTTCATCACGAACGGCTGGCACGCGAGCCTGGTTTGCCTTGCGGTGAAGACCGACGCGGCCGAAGCCGGCAAGAAGGGCATCTCGCTGATCATGGTTGAGACCAGGGATCTGCCCGGCTATCGCGTGGGCAAGACGCTCGAGAAGGTCGGCATGCATGGCCAGGATACGTGTGAGCTGTTCTTCGACGACGTGCGCGTTCCGATTTCGAATTTGATCGGCGAAGAAGAGGGCAAGGGTTTCTATCAAATGATGGAACAGCTTCCCTACGAGCGCCTGACCGTTGGCGTCGGCGCGGTGGCTGTGACCGAGCAGGCGGTGGAAATCACGATCAAGTACGCGAAAGAGCGCGGCCTCTTCGGCAAGACGCTGATCGATTTCCAGAACACGAAATTCAAGCTGGCGGAATGCAAGACCGAAGCGCACATCGGACGCGTGTTCCTCGACAACTGCATCGAGCGGCTGATGAAGGGTACGCTCGACACGCCGACGGCGGCGATGGCGAAATACTGGCTGACGGACCGCCAATGCGCGATCGTCGACGAGTGCGTACAACTGCACGGCGGGTACGGCTACATGGCCGAGTACCCCATCGCGCGCATGTGGACCGATAGCCGCGTGCAACGGATCTACGCGGGTACGAACGAAATCATGAAGGAATTGATTGCGCGGTCTCTTTAATTCCCGATGGGTGATGCCAGGCCTGCTGTCGGCGGGCCTGGCGTTCGCTCCGGCGCTGCGCGCGCAGAAACCGGTGCCTGCGGCGTTCGAAGTGAAGATCGGCAAGTATAACTGCGTTTACTACGAACCGTCGGGTCAGCGAAAAGTGGTGCCGGGTTTCGAGATTCAGGGCGGAAGGCGGTATCTGCATCGCAACGGCTCTGTCGGCGAGTTCGTACTGATTCCGAAGAAATCGCAGATTTTGTTCAAGGGCGGAAGTCTGAATGACACTCTGGCCCTCTATGACGACACGAATCGGCAGGCGGCTTTCATTCGTCTCTATGACGGCAGAAAGAAAGAGCCGATCATGAGTTGCCAAACGCCGAAGCGATGACCTCAGCGATAACGGGGCCGGAGTTCGTTGACGTTCGCGGGCTGCGGCTTGCGGTGTGGCGTCGCGAGGGCATCGAGCCCACGGTGCTTTTCACCCACGCGACGGGCTTTCACGCGCGCTGCTGGGATCAGGTCGTTGCGCGGATTCCGAATCGAACAATTGCGGTGGACATGCGGGGGCATGGGCGGAGTGCGAAGCCGGAGCCGCCGTACCACTGGATGGATTTCGGCTTGGATGTGGCGGCGCTGGTGCGGGCGTTGGGGCTTCGCGGAGTCACAGGCGTGGGGCATTCGATGGGCGGGCATGCGCTGGCCTATGCCTCGACATTGGCTCCGGAGGCATTTGGGCGGCTGGTGTTGGTGGATCCAGTGATTCTGCCGAAGTCGCATTATCTGCTCGAGCGAGCTGCGCCGCATTTTGCGCGCAAGCGGCGGAATCGTTGGGCGTCTTCCGAAGAAATGTTTGAGAAGTACACGGCTCGCGAGCCGTTTCGCGATTGGGATCCGGCGGTGCTGCACGATTACTGCGCGTATGGCTTGGTGCCTGCTTCGGACGAAGGCTTTGTGTTGGCGTGTCCGCCCGATGTCGAGGGTTCGATCTACGAAGGCTGCATGCTCGAAAGCGTCAGCTTGTATGGACGGCTGTCGGCGGTAGAGGCTCCGGTGACGTTAATCCGGTCGGCGCGCACGATGCGGGATTCGGTGGCGATGGATATGGGCGCGTCGCCAACGGCTCCGGATTTGGCGGGGAAGTTTCGCGAGTGCCGGGAGGTGGTGACCCAGACGTCGCACTTCGTGCCGATGGAGGCTCCGGCGCTGGTGGCGATGGAGATCGCGGCGGGGTAGTTTCGCGTGAAACAAATAGTTTTTGGCGCAAAGTCTTGCGCGGGGCGGCACTGCCATCGAACAGGTCGGCAAAGAACCACGAACGAAGTGAGTGGATGAGAAGGGTCGCTCCCGACGCGGCCAACCGGGCCGCTTTGGTTGCGCCTCGGATTGTCGCCGCAGGCCGGCGTGTTCGCGGAGGAACGGCAGGCGTCGAGAGGAGTCTCGACGCGGCACGCACGAGTGCATGCGCCGGCCCCAGGGGCGAGCAGCGTGTGAAAGCGCATTCGGCTAAGCTGGTAGCAGAATCGGACTTCGCGTGAGCAAGTACGATTTCGAGTGGGCCCGTAGCTCAGGTGGATAGAGCATC
>JAYVTO010000100.1:0-4779 GCA_043788745.1 Acidobacteriaceae bacterium | reverse complement strand
GTGGGCCAATTCGCGCGGAATAGGTTTTCCGAGTATTTCTCGTATTGATAGGGCGGGAAGCCGGTGGTCATCACTTCATCGTCGTCCAAATTGCATGACAGGGCGTCGTCAAACAGACGCTCGCCAACTGCGTTCCGCCAGGCATGACACAACTCATGCACCAGCCCGATCGCTGGCGGACGCCGCTTCATCTTGTCGCCCATGCAGCCGAGCGTCGAATTGGGGTTGAAGTTGATGAGTGAACCAGCCCCGGTTCCCGGCCGCAGCCATGGGCGTAGAAAGCGAACCAGATGGTCGCCCAGCGTCACCTGACGGTTGGTCATCGTCTTCGCAGGGCCCAGGTTGAACGCCGTGCGCACCGTGGCCGGCGACATGACTACCGCCAGCGTGTAGCCGATCCGCTCGATGGTCCAACCGGCGGCTGCCGCCCCCGCCAGCCCTCTGCCCAGTTCGGTCCGCACCGAGAAGCTAGCGCTGCCACGCAGAGCGGCGCGCAGCTTGTAGAAGACGGGGGCTCCGCCGGATGTGCACTTGTTGCCGCCGACCGATGGACTGATCACGATCGCCTTGGAAGTCGCGGCCAAGTCATGGAACAGGTTCTGCCCCAGGAGGAGGTTCCGAGTCAGGTCGAGGTTGGTGACGACTTTTTGGTAGAACGGCTGGTCGTCGGACGTGATCTGGATGGCGTTACAGTGTGCGTACGGGGTGCGGGCCACTCGTAGTGTATACCTACTTCTCACAGCCGAGGCGCGCTCTGAAGGCCGGCGGTGTGGTCCTGCTGCACGCGGACGTGGAGCAGGCGACGGGCGAAGTACTGGATTTGTTAAGATAGGAATCGCGTCACCCCCTTGGCCAGGTAGCTCAGCTGGTAGAGCGCAGCCCTGAAAAGGCTGGCGTCGGCGGTTCGATTCCGTCCCTGGCCACCATAAATCAGCAACTTGCGCCGAAGCTGGTCTTTCGGTTAGTTCCAATATGAGCGTCTCGGTTACCATACCAGTACGATCAATCGCTGGCAAACGGAACCGTTTACGCCAAGACGGTTGCGAATTCCTGGGAGTTTCCCGCACTCGTGAAATTCGCCATCCTGCCTGGACCGGTCCGGCCGTTTGTGGATGCGGGCGGCGCTCTGCGTAATATCTCAGGAATCGACCAACTGCGGCGTACCGTCAACGCGGAATTGGCTCCCGTGAACGTCGCGCGGAATACCGCAACCGAGTTTAGCAAACGCAATGACGTAGGTTTCGTATTCGGTGGTGGTGTCGAATTCAAATTTCTACTCGGACTCACCTGTTAACGGAAGAGACGTCATGGAAACCGTAACGTTGGTCCACGGAGTATTTTCCCCGCCCTCGGCAACTCGCACGCGCCGCTGCTTCGCTGCGTCGTTTCGGCTTCGCGCGAAGACATCGCTGAAGGGAACACCCCCCGTGCCCAGCCATGGCGCGAATAGTGAGGAACGCCAAAAAGTGGCGGCAAAGCGCACTTCGGGTGGAGTAGTGCTCGACTCGATTACGCTGCGAGCCGCCATGTACGCGCTGGAGGGCATGGGGCCCGTGACGGAAGGGAGTGCAATCGATCCACTTCTAGCTGAAACCGGAGCGGGGACTTCTATCTCGATACGCTGCGTAGACGAGAGGAAAGCCAAGCGGGCTGAGGCTCTGCTAAGGGGCGCGGGAGCCCAGGAGGTTTCAACTGAAGGATCCCTTATTGGATAATGGGGCGGAGATGCCCTCCCCACCCAAGCACCGAATCTTGATCGTCGACGATGATGAGGCACAGTGTCAGTTGCTGTCCGATTCACTGTCCGCGGAAGGCTATGAGACCGGAACCGCCAACGACGGCCTGGATGCGCTCCAGAAGATGGAGACCTTTGATCCGGACGTGATTCTCACCGATCTCAACATGCCGCGGATGGACGGGTTCGAACTGATGACGGAGCTGCGGCGGCGCGACTCGCCGACGCCGGTGATAGCCCTGACAGGCTTTGGCAGCGTCGAAAAAGCCGTCGCGATTGTTCACGACCTTAAGGCGTTCTGGTTTCTGGAAAAGCCCGTAAAGATGGGCGCTCTAGTGCCATTAGTGGAACGCGCTCTCTCCCAACACCATCTTCGTCGCGAAAACGAGCAGCTCAATCGCGAGCTATCCATGCAGGGATTGCTGGGGGACTTGGTCGGGAAGTCGTCTGGGATGCAGGGTGTGTTTTCCCTAATCCGTCAGGTGGCGCCCAGCTCCGCGGCGGTGCTGATCACAGGGGAAAGCGGTACGGGCAAAGAGATGGTCGCTCGGGAAATCCATCGCCTCAGCCGGCGTGCCGCCGGGCCGTTCGTCGCCGTCAACTGCGCGGCCTTGCCAGAGACGTTGATTGAAAGCGAACTGTTTGGGCATGAAAAGGGTGCGTTCACGGGCGCGGTAGAGCGCCGGGCGGGCTGTTTTGAGCAGTCTCATGGGGGCACACTGTTGCTCGACGAGATCGGCGAGATGCTGCTGCAAACGCAGTCCAAGCTTTTGCGAGTGCTAGAAGACCTGAGGGTCCGGCGCTTGGGAGCGAAGACCGAGATCCAAGTTGATACGCGCGTGATCGCAGCCACCAACAAGGCCCCCGAAGCCGCCATCCAACAGGGTCAGTTGCGCGAGGACCTTTACTACCGCCTGAATGTGTTCAGGATTGATTTGCCGCCGCTCCGGGAACGGCGGGAAGACGTTGCCGCGATCGCCGAGGTCATGATCCACAACTTGAACCGGCGGCATGGAACCCGGGTGACGGATCTGATGCCCGCCGTACTTCAGCGCTTGGAGGATCACTCTTGGCCCGGCAATGTCCGGGAACTGCGCAATGTCATTGAACGCGCGGTCATCCTGGCGCACGAAGGCCCGATACGCACGGATCACCTCCGGCTGGATCGCTCTCAATCCATTCCTCTTCCGGTTCCGCGGCAGGTTGGCGACACGTTAACCCTGGAGCCAGGACTCCCCCTGTCTAAAGCGGTAGAAGCCTATATTCAGCTCACGCTGACACATCTGAAGAACAACCGCCGTGAGGCGGCGGCGGCGCTGGGCATCAGTCTCCGGGCTTTGCAGACACGTTTAGACGAGATTCATGCGCGCTCGGAAGATGGATCGACCGAAGCGGCGGAAAATGAGGACGTCACGTTGGAAGACGTGGAGGTAGAGCATATTCTCAGGGTGCTGAAAGAATCGGGCGGCATGGTGAGCAAGGCCGCAATCCGTCTTGGAATGCCGAGGACTACCTTGAATGCCAAGATGCGAAAGCTCGGGATCTCGCGGCAGGATATTGAGGCCGGCTAACACTGAGCAGGCAGTGTGAAGAAGAAGGTCGAACCCTACCCGGGGTTGGACTCCAACCACATCTTTCCACCATGAGATTCCACGATTGCCCGACAGATGGCCAATCCTAAACCGTTTCCCGGCAGACTCTTCCCATGCAGTCGTGTATACAGTTCGAAAATGCGCTCCTGGAACTCCTGCGGAATGCCGGGTCCATTGTCGTGTACCATCAAGACCCATTCCTGGTCCGCCCGCCGTGCCGAGATGGCGATCTCCGTAGCGAGCGGGCCCCTGTACTGGACGGCGTTTCGGATGAGGTGTTGAAAGACCAACTGCAAGCGGTCGAAATCTCCAAATACGGAAGGGAGGTCCCGATACGAGACTTTCGCGTGAGCCGATTCCAATTCCCCGCCCAGTTGAAGAAGCGTCTGGCGCAACGGCAAATCGAGGCGGACCGGAGAGTGCGGCCGGGCCGGCCTTGCCGTCGCCGCAACAAACTCTGCCAGCCCGTCAACCAATCTTTGCATCTGCAATGCAGCCTTTTGCAGAAACTCGACCGCTTGAAGCGCTTCGCCATCGAGTTGGTTCGCAGACGCCGACTGGAGCATCTCGGTGTAGACGCGGACCATCCGTACGGGCTCCTGCAGATGATGTACGGTTGTCGAAGTAAACCTTTCAAAACGCTCGTCCTCGACGGCGTTTCGGCTGGAAATCAGAGCAGCTTCCACGCTTGCCATATGGCGGCTAGAGTACCATAAAAACTGGTTCTATGAACACCTCGCTCGCTCCCGCGCTTCGAATCCTAAGAGTGGAGCGAATCTTGCTTCCCCTTTCCATAGGAGTCGTGTTGGTGATCGCAGGTCTGTTCTATTCCGATTGGATCCTGCTCCGGGACTCGCGCATCGAAATCGAGCGGCTTAAGCGCGGTCTGAAAGCTAATGAGGCTGTCCTTTCGTCGGTGAAGGATCTTGAGACAGGGCAGCGGGGATACCTCCTAACAGGAGATCGCAGCTACCTTCAGCCTTATCAAAAGGGGAAGTCTGAACTACCCGGCCTGACTGATTCCTTGAGCTCCGAAGTCCGACTTCCGGACCAGATCGAGCGCGTTGAGAAATTGCGCCCATTGATTCAGGACAAAATTGCGGAGGTGGATGCTACGCTGCTTGTTCGCGATCAATTGGGAGCAGAAGCGGCGTTGACGATCGTCCGCACCGATCGGGGCAAGGCTACCATGGACGCAATACGGGAGGTATCCTCGGCCATATCAAACGCCGGATACTCTCGTTTGGTCGCGAACTCCGCGGATGTCGAAGAGCGATCTCTTCGAGCACGGTTTGCGGTGCTCTTGGGATGCGGCATTCTTACCGGTGTACTTGCGGTGTCGCTCGGGTTGATTCATCGGTCGAACGTTCGCCGTGAAGACCTGATGGAAACTTTGGATAACGCGCGGCGCCGGTTCCAGGTCACTCTTTCAAGCATTGGGGATGGGGTCAT
>JAYVTO010000099.1:0-18357 GCA_043788745.1 Acidobacteriaceae bacterium | reverse complement strand
GACGCGAGGGCAGGCCGGCCGTTGGAGCTCGTGATAACGAAAACAGTAGGACAGCAGACGGTAGAAAGGGTAGGAAACAGATGACTCGATTTACGATTGTGGTTGCGGCGCTGGCACTGATGGGCGTGATGACGACAGGTTGCGCGACTAAAAAATACGTGGGGCAGCGAATCGCGCCAGTGGAAACCAAGGTCGCCCAAATGGATCAGAAGGACGGCGAGCACGATGTAGCGTTGAAGGCGCACGGCGAGGCCATCGACGGTGTTGAGCGGAATCTCTCGCGCACGAAGGAACAGCTTGCTGACGTCGACACGCGGGCTCGCGCCGCCGGTACGGATGCACAAGCGGCCGGTACCAAAGCGGGCGAAGCGATGACGCAAGCCGAACGAGCGCGTCTCTTGGCCGAGAAGGGCTTGGCCCAGGGCGATGAGATTCGCAAGACGATCGACGGCGTCAACACGTTCAAACTCGCGAGTTCGCAGAGCGTTTTGTTCGATCGCGATCGCGCGACGCTGAACGATACGGCGAAGCAGTTGCTTGCCGATCTCGGCAAGCAGGTGGCGGGCAACAACCGCTTCGTGATTGAAATCCAGGGCTACACCGATAAGACCGGCTCGCCGACCTACAATGTCGCGCTCAGCCAGAAGCGGGCTGAAGAAGTCGCACGTTACCTGACGACGACGGAAAAGATTCCGCTGCGCGCGATCCATGTCCTCGGTGCCGGTATCGCCACCGACGAACAGAAGACGGCGGAAGAGCGTAAGATGAGCCGCCGGGTCGAAGTGAAGATCTGGGTGCCGGAAGTGGATTCCGCTACCAAAACAGTGGCGACGAAGTAGTTCCGGCGCGCACCGCAATCGCATTAGGCCGCGAGGCCGCCCGCACATCCTCTGGGATGGCGAGCGCCTCGCGGCCTTTTTTCGTTTTGCTCGGGTTACTGAAACTGCGCCATCAGGTCGCGCGCCAAAACATCGGCGCGATTTGCCAAGCTTACCGCGCCCACGAGATCCTGCTCGCGGGTTTGCAAGGCACGGCGCTCGAACGCGCGGATGCGCTGCAGAAGGCCTGCCTGGGCTTCGGTGAGCGTCCGGTTTTGGGCGGACGCGAGCACGCGGCGGACACGCTCCAGCGACTCATCGAGCGCGCGAACGTATTCGGCGCGCTGCTCCGGAGTGAAGATCTGTCCAAGCTTCGGCGCGGCGGGCGGCGGCGTGACGGGCTCGGCCGTCGGCGAAGCCTCCTGCTTCTTAGGGGTCGGCTTTCGGCGCGGCGGACGTGGGGTCTTCTTCGGGCCCGGTGGAGTCACAATCTTCTCCGGCGGAATGTTGGGCGGCGTCGGATTCGGCGTCTCCGCGATGCGCGGCGGCGGCGGCAAGACGGTTTCAGCCGGAACAGGATTCGGAGGTGGAAGCGGCGCGGGCGCAACTGCCGGAAGATCAACCTTCTTCTTCAAAAACCATGGCTGGCACGAACTCGACCCACCGGCGAGCGCAACGAGGATCAGAAGGTGAACTCGCTTATGCATGGGATGTAACAGCGGCGAGCGGGCCTTCCACCCGCGGGAAGCGCAGTTGAAAGGTCGTTCCCTTTCCGGGCGAGTCGAAGAACTCGATTGTACCATTGTGCAATTGCATGGCCCGATACGTCATCGCAAGTCCGATGCCGGAGCCCTTGTCCTTGGTCGTGAAGAAGAGCTGAAAGATTTTCGAACGAATTTCTTCCGGGATTCCCGGGCCGCAATCGGAGATGAGAACCTCCACCTGGTCCTCGACGACAGCCACTCGAAGCGACAGCAACGCGGCGCCCGCCGCGGCGGGCGCCATCCCCTCCAGGCCGTTGACGACCACGTTGAGAATGGCCTGGCGGAGCAGATCCGCATCGCCGCGGATCCAACACGGTTCGTCTGCCGCGGCGAACCTTACTTCGATGTTTTGAGTTTTCGCCTGCGGCTGCACCAACTGCGCGACGTCGGCGGTGAGCGCGCCGAGATCGACATCCTGAAACGCGACGTTCAGCGGGCGGGCGAAATCGAGAAATGTCTTCACGACGCGGTCCAGCCGGTTGACCTCGCGCGAAATGATGTTGATCTCGCCGTCGAGCTCTGGCTTGCCGGATGCGCGCAGGTGCTCCCGCAACAGCTCCACGCGCAGCGCGATTGCGTTCAGCGGATTTTTAATCTCGTGAGCGACACCGCTCGTCAGATGGCCGAGAGCGGTGAGGCGCGAAGGGCCATCGAGACGCGTCGCCAGTTCGCGACGCGCTTCGGCGTTGCGCAGGCCAAGGACCGCCAATTTGCTTTCGACCAAAGCGAACTCGCCGCTTCGCGCCGTCGCGGATTCCGCCGCTTCAAATTCGCCTTGCGTGATGCGGTCGATCGTGGCGCTGATGCGCGCCAGCGGGCGCAGCGCAAGGCTGGCGGCAATCAATCCGAGTCCGACGGAAAGCACGAGCGCGCCCGCCGCCACCCAGCCCAACGCGCCGGCGCTCGGTTCAATTTCATTGCGCAGAAATACCGACGCGACCACGGCCTGAATCGTGAACACGGGATTCTTCTGCTCCGCGATGCCGAGCGGCACCGTTACTTCGTATTCGCGTCGCGACCGGAACACATCCAATAGACGTTTCAGCGACGATTCGCGGCGCCATTCCACGAACGGTGTGAGCTTCGGCATCTCCGCGCCCCTGCGTCCGGGATTCGACGAGGCGAGAATGTTGCCGTCCTCGCCGGCGATCTGGATTTCCACCAGATCTTTCGCGTTCGTCAACGTGCGCGCCAGCATGTCGGAGACAGCGGCGCTGCCTGCTACGGTTTCGGTCCACACCCGCTTGGTTTCGGCGACGGTATCGACTTGGCGGGCTTTTGACGCAGATTCGAGTTCGTCCAGCAGCGACGCCTTCGCCTGCTGGACGGCGATCTCGACGCGGTCGAGCGATTGCGTGGACCACACGTCCACGAGCGTCGCAAGGGACAGCGCCGAGACCGCCGCGACAACAGTGACGGCAAGCGCGACTGCAAGCAACACGAGCCGGGTTTTTAGCGACATGACGATTCAGGCGTCAAAGGTTGAAGCACGCTACGCGCCGGCGCCTTTGGTCCCGTATTCTTTCAACTTGTTAAATAACGTCTTCTGACTGATGCCCAGAATTTCCGCGGCCCTCGTGCGGTTCTGCCGGGTGTGTTCGAGCGTCCGTTCGATCAGCGCACGCTCGGCGTCTTCAATCGTCGTGCCAATAGGAAGCGCAACCGTTGCCGGGTCGCTCGAAGCCGCGGTGAACGCCGTCTGACTGGACCCCGCCGAGCCAGCCAAGCGTTCACTCGCCACAAAGTGACTGGCCATAAATTGGTTGGAAAGATGCGAGAGCTTCATCGTCCCCTGTCTTGCAAGGATGACGGCGCGCTCCAAAACGTTTCGTAACTCGCGAACGTTTCCCGGCCAGTCGTAGCCGTTAAACCGGTCGAGCACCTCAGGCGCGACCTCCAACACCTTGGCATCATGCTTGCGATTCAAATCCGCGAGCAAAGAGGTGACGAGCATCGGGATGTCCTCTTTGCGGGCCCGGAGCGGCGGCAGCGGAATCGGAAAGACATTGATCCGATAAAAGAGATCCTCGCGGAACTTGCCGTCGCGGATGTTGCGTTCGAGCTCGGCGTTGGTCGACGCCACGACGCGGACATCCAATTGGGTTTCGGTCTTTCCGCCCAGCCGCCGGACACGGCCATCTTCGAGAACGCGCAAGAGTTTCGCCTGCGTGGGGATCGCCATCTCACCGATTTCGTCGAGCAGAATCGTACCGCCCTGCGCGAGTTCAAAGCACCCCGCGCGCCGTTCCACGGCACCAGTGAATGCGCCTTTCTCGTGGCCGAACAACTCGCTTTCCATTAATGTATCCGGCAGCGCGGCGCAGTTCACGGCGACGAACGGCGCATTCCGCCGGGGACTCAACGAGTGAATCGCGCGCGCCGTCAGTTCCTTGCCCGTTCCGCTTTCGCCCGTGATCAGTACGGCCGCGCGGCTGGGCGCCACTTGTTGCACGAGCGAAAACACCTCTTGCATCGTGGGGGAGCCGCCGGTGAGTTGCCCCAGCACGCCCTGGTAACTGAGCTGGCGCTCCAGAAGTTCGGTGCGCTCCGCCAACTGACCATGCGTGGCGGCCCGGTCGATCAGCAATCGCAAGGCCGCCGCCTGCACTGGTTTTTCGAGAAACCAATACGCACCCAGATCGTGAACCGTCGCGAGCGCCGTCTCGAGGCTGCCGAACGCCGTCTGTACGATCACCGGAACTTGGTTGCCGGATTGCTTCAGACGCCGGAGAAACTCGCTGCCGTCGAGCCGCGGCATCATCAGATCGGTGACGACCACATGGGGCGCGAAGGCCTCCACTTTCTCCAGCGCCTCCAGCCCATCGGCCGCCATCTCCACCTGATGGCCCCAGAGCGAGACCATGCTCGCCAGCGCAGACCGCTGGCTCTCCTCATCGTCGACGACAAGAACCCGGGTGCGCGAACGAGTTTGCTCCATCTGGATCTATTGTGCCGCACATGCGCCGCGCACCCGTAGGGTAACTACCTGGCGAACGGTGACGAGGCCAACGCGACCGGGCTTGCTACATTCGCGTCGGAGCATTCCGCTTCAAGCCTCTTCGCCGTCCATTGATTGACTGTCCCGGAAACCACGCTTCGAGGTCGTCGACGTACCGGATTGCTTGCTCTTCGCCCCACACACGGAGCGTGTATTGTGCCATCTCAGTCAGATCGCGTTCCGCAGGGACCGAGAGGCGGACGAGAATGGCTCAAGGCCTCTTGCGAGTGGCCTTGCTTGTTGTGCGAACGCGAGCGAACGCATTCCCGGCCGCCACGCCACAGGCGTCGCCTTCGTCGATTGCGCCGCGAAGGGCCGCGAGCTGCGCCTTCTTAGCGCTCCAGCGAGCGCAACTCGACGCGGACGACTTCGCTTGCGCTCTCCCAACGACGGCTCTCGACCTTTGACAAGACGAAGCCGTCGACTTCTTCGTCAGATTTAGGTTTCGAGTGGGCATGGCGTCTTTCTTTTCCCAGTTCTAGATGAGCAGGCTTAGCAGGGATTGCTACTAACCGCGCCGCACAATCCCAAATCGGAATCCGGGGTCCGAGGCATAACGTCTGTCGCGGGCCACGCGTGGTCGGCCTCCCGATGTCGGCCTCCCGATTGACTCCCAGGCCCACCGTTGATATGCTCAGCCCACCGAATGCGTTACGCCTCGGTTCCGGCCCTGTCGGCCGCGTATCGAATCTGACTCCTGGGAGAGTACATACATATGAAGCACCTGATGATCGCAGCGGCAACCCTCGCGTTGGCGCTTCCAGCGTTCGCCGGCGAAGATACGGGGAATCCCGCCGCCGTCGTATTTGACGCCAAGTCGGCGTTCGCATACCTGAAGACGCTGGCCGGCGACTGGGAACGCCAGAGCGGCGACATGGACCACGGCACGAGCGCGCGCGTCGTGACCTTCCGCCTCTCGGCCGCTGGAAGCGCGGTTGTCGAAACCTACAACGCAGGCAAGCCGAACGAGATGGTCTCGGTCTATCACATGGACGGCGACAAGCTCATGATGACTCACTACTGCGCCCTGCAGAATGCGCCGGTCATGCAGTTCGAGAAGAGTAGCAAGCCGGGCGAGATCAAGCTCGCCTTCGCGGGCGGAACCAACTTCGACCCCAAGGTCGACGCCCACGCCCACGAAGGCATGCTGCGTGTGAAGGACGCGAACACGTTTGAAGCGGTCGCGGTCGGCATGGCCGGCGGCAAGCTTGGCAAGCCCGCCGCCTCGTTGATGAAGCGCAGGCAGTAAGCAGCGCCAACTGCCGACCTATCCCCGCCTGTAAGGGCGGGGATTTCTCACGCGTCAACTGTTAAAGGTCGGACTCAATCACTCCGCGCGCTAAACTGGAGCCAGATGCAAGACCTACTCGGCGACGTCGCCGCGCGCGCGACCCGCTATCTTGATGACATTCAGGATCGCCGCGTCGGTCCCTCGGCGGACGCGGTACGCGCCATTGAAATCTTCCGCGAACCGTTCCCCGAAACGCCTACTTCGCCCGCCGACATCGTTCACATGCTCGATCACTACGGATCGCCCGCGACGATGGGCATGGCCGGCCCGCGCTTCTTCGGATTCGTTATTGGCGGATCGCTACCCGCGACGCTCGCCGCCAACTGGCTCGCCACCGCGTGGGATCAGAACACCGGTCTGTTTGGCGCGACGCCAGTGACTGCGCTGCTCGAAGAGGTCTCGCTCGAATGGCTGCTCGATGCTCTGCATCTGCCCGCGGGCTGCGGAGCCTCGTTCGTCACTGGCGCGACGGTCGCAAATTTTTGCGCACTGGCTGCTGCGCGGCACGACGTGCTCGAACGCGCGGGCTGGGACGTCGAAGCCAACGGACTGTTCGGCGCGCCCGAGATTCAAGTGGTCATGAGTGAAGAGTCGCATCCGTCCGTCTTCAAGTCGCTCGGTATGCTGGGCCTCGGCCGGGAGCGCGTCGTGCGCGTGCCGGTGGATGGCCAAGGCCGCATGCGCGCCGACAAGCTTCCGGAATGCAAGAACCCGGCGATCGTGTGTGTCCAGGCAGGAAACGTGAATACGGGCGCGTTCGATCCGATCGCCGAGATCTGCCGCCGCGCGCATGACGCCGGAGCGTGGGTCCATGTCGACGGAGCGTTCGGGCTTTGGGCAGCCGCGACCAAGGATTACGCGCACCTCACTGCCGGCTGCGCCGATGCGGACAGTTGGGCGACCGACGCGCACAAGTGGTTGAACGTTCCCTATGACAGTGGAATTGCCTTTGTCCGCAACCCCGAGCATCTGCGCAAGGCGACGAGCATTACCGCCGCCTACTTGCCGCAAGGTGAACGCCGCGAGCCGTCGCAGTATGTGCCCGAACTCTCGCGCCGCGCGCGCGGCGTAGACATCTGGGCGGCGCTCAAGTCGCTTGGACGCGAAGGCCTTTCGAATATGATCGAAGGCAACTGCCGCTGCGCAAAGCGGTTCGCGGAGCAGTTGTCGAAAGCCGGCTTCGAGATTCTCAACGACGTCGTGCTGAACCAGGTCGTCGTGTCGTTCGGTACGCCCGAGGAGAACCAGCAAGTGATCGCCGGCATCCAGGAAGAGGGCACCTGCTGGGCAGGCCCCACCGTGTGGCAAGGCCGCTCCGGAATGCGGATCAGCGTGTCGTCGTGGGCGACAACCGAAGCCGATGTCGACAAGAGCGTCGAGGCGATCGTACGCGTGGCGCGCGTAGTCGCGAGCCGCCAGCCCGTAGCGCGTTAGTTGTTCTCGATTTCCGGCGGAACGTATGGCGCAATCCGGCACGGCGAAGGGAGACTCACGGCGATGGTTGGTCGCGGCCCCGTGCCATTGCAGAAGCTCTGAGTTCGGCTTCGCTAAACTGAAGAAGTACGTCGCATTGAACTGCGATGTGTCTCGAACTCACACATGAAACCTACTCAAACGCCGAACAACCCTTGCTTTTCCTCCGGACCCTGCGCGAAGCGCCCGGGCTGGTCTCTCCGTGCTCTCGAAGGCGCCAGTCTCGGTCGCTCGCATCGCGCAAAGACCGGCAAGGCGAAGCTCGGCGAAGTGATCGAGCGCAGCAAGAAGATTCTCGGCATGCCTGCCGATTACCTACTGGGCATCGTGCCGGCGTCCGATACCGGAGCGATCGAGATGGCGATGTGGTCGCTGCTCGGCGAGCGCGGCGTCGACGTTCTCGAATGGGAGAGCTTCAGCGGCGCGTGGGCCAGCGACTGCAAGAGCCAGTTGAACCTGAAGGATCTGCGCGTGTGCAAAGCGCCGTACGGCGAGATCGCGGATCTCTCGCTAGTCGATTGGCGGCGCGATGTGGTGTTCGCATGGAATGGAACGACTTCGGGTGTGCGTGTTCCGGATGGCGCATGGATCGCCGCGGATCGCGAAGGCTTGTCCATTTGCGATGCGACTTCGGCGGTCTTCGCGATGGAGATGCCGTGGGACAAGCTCGACGTTGTCACGTGGTCCTGGCAGAAGGTGCTGGGCGGCGAAGGCGCGCACGGCATGATCGCGCTGAGCCGGCGGGCGGTGAAGCGCCTGGAAACCTACACGCCAAGTTGGCCGCTGCCGAAGATCTTCCAGATGAGCAAAGGCGGCAAGCTGACGGCTGGAATCTTCGCCGGCGAGACGATTAATACGCCATCCATGCTCTGCGTCGAGGATGCGCTCGATAGCCTGAAGTGGGCGGAGTCGCTTGGCGGGCTGGCGGGCCTGGTTGCACGGTCGCAGGCGAATCTGAAGGTGATTGAGGACTGGGTGGCTGCGTCGTCGTGGGCGGGATTTCTCGCTGCTACGAAGGCAACCCGGTCGAGCACGTCGATCTGCCTCAAGATCGTTGACCCTGCCTATACTGCGCTGTCGCCCGAGGATCAGGACAAGCACGCGAAAGCGATTGTCTCGATGCTTGAGAAGGAGAAGGCGGGCTACGACATCGGCGCGTACCGCGATGCTCCCGTAGGTTTGCGTATTTGGGGCGGGGCTACGGTCGAGGCGTCGGATTTGCAGACGCTGACACTGTGGCTCGACTGGGCGTACGCCGAAGTGAAGAAGAGTTTCTAGGCTCAATCAAAACGCAAAGTTCCTAGACAACGTCGAAACGCAAAGAACCGCGAACAGCCTGCCCGTTACGGGAAGTGAGCGGATGCGTGCGCGCCTCATGACCGCCATGAACCAGTTAATGCGGGAGTACTGCGAGCAGGCGAAGAATTGCGACAAATCCGAGCCGCGACCAAAGCGGCCCGAAGGGCCGCGTCGGGAGCGGATTCACCAGCCGACGGCCCGTCCTGATGCTACCAAGACTCAACAACTTACAGGTGGTCCATGGCGGTCATGACGCGCCCGAGCGTCCCGGACTCTCCATGAACCACCTTGTGATTGATTGATTTCGAATGCCGCAATTCCTGGCGCTGCACGGGCGATTACTTCGCTCAGCATTCGGCCTTGCTTCGTGCGCGCCTCGGCGGTTGATCCGTGCACGGCGTGAATCCGCTCCCGACGCGGCCCTTCGGGCCGCTTTGGTGGCGGCTCGGATTTGGCGCTTTTCGTCTTGCGCAGCGGCCTGCCGTGCTGGTTCATGGCGGTTATGGCGCGCATGCGCGTTATGACTTCGTTCGCGGTTCTTTGCGGACGGGAGACAAGCGTCCGCTCACTTCCCGTAACGGGCAGGCTGTTCGCGGTACTTTGCGGACGGAAATTCTGTGGCGCTTGGTGGTTTTCAACCAATTGGTTGATCAAATCAGCCACGCGGAAGTGTGCAACTTCGCTCCTATGTTTGCGTCCATTGTGGTGTAAGAAGTCCACTGGACACAAAGGAAAAACGGAGAACGAATATGAAGACTCGAATGACAGCAACACTTGCCCTGACCGCGGTCCTGGCTTTGGCACCGCTTGGTTCGGCGTCCGCGCTCGGGAAGCCGCGCGAACTGGGAGACGGCGTGCGGCACGAGTTGTTGATGCTGCCGTATCTCTCGGTATTCGACAACCTCAGCTATCGCGTGAACAACGGCGTGGTCGAGTTGTTTGGCGAAGTGGTGCGGCCGATAACGAAATCGAATGCGGAGAACGCCGTGAAGCGGCTCGAGGGGGCGGTGCGCGTGGAAAATCACATTGAGGTGCTGCCGCTCTCGCCGTTTGACGACCGCATCCGGCTGGCGACGGCGCGGGCGATCTACGGCTCGTCGCCGTTGTTCCGCTACGGGCAGGGAACCAATCCCTCGATTCGCATCGTTGTGAAGAACGGGAACGTAACGCTGGCCGGCGTCGTCAATAGTGATGCGGACCGCAATCTGGCGAACATCCGCGCGAATGGCGTTTCGGGTGTCTTCTCTGTGAAGAACGAGCTGGAAGTGGTGAAGTAAGCGGTTGTCGATTGCTACGCTGAATTCCGCTCCCGACGGGGCAGTTCGCGCCCCTCTGGTCGCGGCTCGGATTGGGTGCTTGCGCCAGTGGCAGAAGTCCGCTCAGCTCGCTGACGCTCGCGGTTGGGGGGCCGGTTTTGGCCCGATATTGAGCTAGGCCCACATGGACGCAGGCGCCTGTCTTTGTTGGACCGCGGCCACGAACTCGCCTCCTGGGTTCGTGGCCGTTTTCTTTGGTGTGGAGGTTGGTTGCGGCGATGCGGGCGCTTACTTCGCGACCCCTTTCGGGGTCGCTTCGTGCGCGCCTCGACCCAAATGGAAAGGCCGCCTGGTGCGGGTGCATTGGCGGCCTTTTTGTGTACTACGCGCGACCTTACGGTCGCGCCTCGGTTTTACTACGCGCGACCTTACGGTCGCGCCGACCCCGCCCTTCAGGGCGGGGATGCTGAGGCTATTTTCCTAGCGAAGTGCACCAAATCCGAGCCGCGACCAAAGCGGCCCGAAGGGCCGCGTCGGGAGCGGATTCACCAGCCGGCCCCCCGCACTGCTGCTACCAGGATTGAACAACCTACAGGGTCGCCGCCGGAGAGTGAACGGATCTCTCCCATACCGACAGCGCCAGATTGAACCCCGCCCTTCAGGGCGGGGATACCTATGTCCTTGTGCGCACCCGGTGGTGAGTGGCGGAGGGCCGCTCGCTTACGCTCGCGGTTCTTCGTTGGGTGGGGCGTTCGCCACCCATGCCGAGTTCTTGGGAGACGCTTCCTTCGTCGGACCGGGTAGTGCGACCTACTATGCGTCCGAGGCGATAGCCACCAATGGAGCAGCCCAGGGGACGACGGGTGGGCTGAGTCTGCTGCGGGAGTCGTCGCCGCTCGTTCAGATTGCCGAGTCGACGACCCGGTGTCAGGCGGCTTTAAGTTGTTGGCAGAAGTCTATTCCGTGCGACTCGATTGTAAAATGTTGCGAAAAACTGTTCGAGCAAGCTGACGACGAAACCGCCGAGGGCGGTTCTTGGGATGCTCCCAAGCGCATTCTAATCCATCATTTAGAATCGCGCACACAGCGAACGACTTCGCTGGGCGATTGATCGAATGCGGTGTGGTCTGAGTTTTGTTCACTCGACCGTAACCTCTTAGTTATTCTGAATTCACGTTTGCTCGCTACTCTAGCGAGATTATGGGAAAACGATGTCTTCGCTTGGTCGCCCCTCTCGCTGTGGCGCTGATGGCGACAACCTTGTCCTCGCAAACGGACTCCGGATCATCCGCTCTTCGCGGCATCGTGCTGGACGCCTCCGGCAAGTCGATCTCGGGTGTGCAACTCTCGATTTTGAACGAAGAAACCGGGTACAAGCGCGACGTAGCATCCGGCACCGATGGGCGCTATTTTGCGACGGTTCTGCCGGTGGGTAGCTATCGCGTCGAAGTGAAAGCCAACGGCTTTCAGACCGCAACTTTCGAGCACGTCGGCTTAACGGTTGGCGACGCTGCGTCGCTGGACCTGAAGTTGAAAGTCGCAGCGACTTCGGATACCGTGACCGTGGTTGCCGAGACCGCCTTCGTGGACACGGAGGCGACGGCTACGGGCACCTCGATCAACGAGAAGGCGATTGAGAACCTGCCGGTTCGCGGGCGCAATTTCGTGGAGTTTGCGCAGTTGACGCCGGGGATTAACCAGGAATCGGATCGCTCCGGCCTGGTGATCGCGGGGCAGCGCTCGATCAACAGCAACGTCTCGATTGACGGCGCCGATTTCAACGACCCGCTGCAAGGCAATCAGCGCGGCGGCAACGCGGCGACGTTCTTCTTCCCGCAGTCCGCAGTCCGTGAGTTTCAGGTGGTGCGCTCCGGTGCCAGCGCCGAGATCGGTCGCACCAACGCGGGCTTCGTGAACGTTGTGACCAAGACCGGCACGAACGACATCCATGGCGATGTCTTCTATTTCAACCGCAACCGCACGTTCACGTCGCCGGACGCGTTCGGGCGGAAGCTGAACAACTTGCAGAATCAGTTTGGCGGTTCGTTTGGCGGTCCGCTGGTGAAAAACAAGGCATTCTACTTTGTTGCCGCGGAGCAGAACTTTCTGCGAGTCCCGTTCGTCGTGCAGTTTCAGCGGCAAGCCGCGGGCGTAGTGATTCCGGCGGATCTTCTGGCATTGCAGGGTGAGCAGCGCGGCACGAACAGCCCGACGGCGCTGTACATCCGGCAGGACACCAATCTCAGCAGCCGGCACCAATTGAACATTGCGTACACGTTTAGCCGCGCGCGTGGTGAGAATTTCAACTTTGACTCGCCACAGATCGATTCGGCGGCGAGCGCCAACTATCAGTACAAAGGCGACTCGCACTCCGGTCGCGTAGGCCTGACGAGCGTGTTGACGCCGGGCATCGTGAATGAGTTGCGCGGGCAGATTGCGACGGATTTCCGGAACGAGTCTCCGAATGCGACCGTGGCGCAGATTGTGATCGCGGGCTTCGGAACGCTGGGCGGCGACTCCGGCCGGCCGCGCGTGTTCGACAACACGCGCTATCAGATCGCGGACAACATGTCGTGGCAGAAGGGCCGCCACTTCGTCCGCTTCGGCGTTGACGTGAACGTCAACTCGTTCCTGCAACAGCGCGCCTCGAACATCCAGGGCCGCTACGACTTTACGACGTTGACGAACTACGTGAACCGCACCATCGGACGGTTCCGTCAGACGCTGCCGGGCTTCAATCCGGACGACCTGCTGTTTACGGGCTTCGGCCAGGAGTTGGGTTTGTTCGTGAGCGACAAGTGGGCGATTAGCCGCAACGTGACGATCAGCGCGGGCTTGCGCTGGGATGGGCAGTGGAACCCGCAGCCGGATCGCCCGAATCCCCGCCTGCCGCAAACGGCGGCGATTCCGAACGATCTGCAGATGTGGCAGCCGCGATTGGGGATCGCGTGGAACTTACGACCGGATGGCCGGACTGTTCTGCGCGTGAACGGCGGCTTGCTCTCCGCACGGACACCGGCGAACCTGTTCCAGCGCGTGTTCACCGAGAATGGCATCACGACGGTTGCGGTTGATTCGCGAACCGACGCGAGCATCCTGCCGCTGCTGCGCTTCCCGAACGCTTTGACGACCCTGCCGGCGAATCTGCGTGTGCCTGCACCGCGTGTCTTCGGATTTGACCCCGCCTTCCGCAATCCGCAGTCGGGGCAGATGTCGGTCACGCTCGAGCATGGCTTCGGAAAGGATTGGGTGGTGTCCGCGGGCTATCTGCGCAATTCAACGTGGGCGTTGCAGCGCCGGTTCGATCGCAACCTGCTGCCGCCGACCATCAACGCGCAGGGCGTGCCGATCTTCCCGTCGACGCGGCCCATTTCCGGCATTGGCTGGTTTAGCGTGAACGAGAGCACGGCGCACTCGTCCTACGATGCGTTGATCCTGACCGTAAATAGGCGGTTTGCGAAGCGCCTCCAGTGGGCGGCGAACTACACCTACGCGAAGAACTTCGACAACGATTCGAACGAACGCAACTTCAGCCGCGAGACCACGCTGAATGTGTTCGACGCGGGTCCGGAACGGGCTTACTCGAAGCAGGATGTCCGGTCAAACTTCAATACCAGCGGCATCGTGCAGTTGCCGTGGGGTCTGCAGTTCTCCGCGATCATAATCGCGCGCACCGGAGTGCCGTACACGCGCGTGATCGGCTTCGACACGCAGGGCGACGCCAACGACGACAACGACCGCGCGATCATCAACGGCCGCGTAGCGGGCCGCAACGACCAGCGCCAGCCGTCATTTTTCGATCTTGATGTGCGTCTCCAAAAGACGATTCGCTTCGGCGATCGGCGAATGCTGTTCCTGTCGGCGGAGGGCTTCAATATGACGAAGCACGCCAACCGGAATTTCGGAAACGACGCGATCAGCGCGTTCGGCACAACTGCCGCTCCGGTGGCAACGGCAGATCAGGCGCTATTCGCGCCGTCAGCGGCGCGATATGGCGGTCCGCGTCAGTTGCAGTTGGGCGTGCGCTTCACGTTCTAGCGCACGAGCGCACAGCGAATGCAAGGGACAGGCTCGGACGGAAGTTCCGCAATCGGAACTTCCGAGCGTTGTCTTCTTACTTCACCCTTGGCCTGCAACGTCATCCTCGGTCGGCAGCGTCACCCTCCGTCTCCGACTTCGTCCTCGCGCGCGCCGTCAGCCCTGCGCGGCAGGCACGACTTCGCGTTCTTCCTCTTGCTGCAGCGCCCTGGCGAAGGCGGCCATAACAAGGCCGTCCAGTTCATCCTTCGGTTGCAGGTTTCCAGAAACCTGCAGGAAGCGTTGGTTATTGTAGAAGAGGTCTTTGTAGTCGGCGATCTGGCCGCTCTCAAAGGCTCGCTTGAGTTCGAGGATGCCGTCGTCGATCGTCTTGGTTGCCTCGTAGCCGATCCAGTTGTGGATCTTGTCGAACGACACGCGGTAGTTCCGGCGGTCGGCGTTGTCGACGTTCTGGACTTCGGTGCCCGGGAACTGCTTACCGATCTTCCCTGCAATGTCGGCAAGCGTGTGGTTGAGGCGCGAGTCGCCGAGGTTGAAGATCTCGCCGCTGACCAGTTCCGTCGGGGATTCGAGCACCTTGAGGAAACCCTCGGCGACGTCGGAGACGTGAATGAACGGCCTCCACTGCTGGCCGTTGAAGATCGTGATGACTTTCTCCTGGAAGGCTTTTGCGGTTAGCAGGTTCACGACCAAATCGAAGCGGGGACGCCAGGAGTTGCCAAAGACGGTCGCCAAGCGCAGGACAACCGGATGAAACTTCGCGTCGCGGGCGGCGAGAAGCGCTGCCTCGGAATCGACCTTGGTTTGCCCGTAGAGCGAGATCGGCTGCGCCGCTGACGATTCGTCGACCATCTCGTCGTTGGCGCCGTAGACGCTGCAACTGGACGCAAACAGGAACCGTCCGACACCGTGACCTTTCGCAATCTCGACCATCATCCTTGTGGCCGAGTAGTTGATGTCGAGGGCGGCTTGCCGGTCCTGCTCACAGGCAGGGTCTCCAACAATGGCGGCGAGGTGGATCACGGAATCGATGCCTTTCATTGCTCCGACAACATCCTGAATGTTGCGGCAGTCGCCGATGCGGAGTTCAAGGCAGGGGTGATCGAGAACGTCGCGGATGGCCTCGTTTCCATAGACCAGCGAATCGAGGACGCGCACCTGGCGGCCTTGCGCGAGGAGTTTACGAACGAGGATTGAGCCAATGTAGCCGGCACCGCCGACCACGAGGACGCGCGATAGAAAGCGGGCCTCTTCGGCTTTGCGTTGTGAAGCGGTAGGATCCAGCGCGGTGAGCCAGGCCTTGAAGCGCCGCGCGCCGATGCCGGCGGCTGCGGAAAGGACGACGAAGAGCAGAGCCGCACTGCGAGGCAGGGTTTCCCCGCGCGTGATGACGAAGTTCGCAAACAGGAACAGCAGGCCGGCTACAACGGAAGCCTGGGCGATGGCGCGCCACTTGAAGCGCTTGTCGTAGAGGCGAGTCCTTGTATAGAGGCCGGCATAAAGGTACACGAGCGGAAAGAGCGACGTGAAGGGAAGAAACGCCCGCAAATAGCCGGTGAACAGAAGTCCGGCGATCGTGGAGACGTTCATGTTGGGCGCGTCCTGGAAGCGCAGCAACAAGACTCCGGCGAGGGATGCCAGGGCGGATACCTGAACCAGGATGATGTCGGCGAGGATGCGCGGAGCGGCCTCGCGAAAGCGGAAGTTCTGGAGTGGGCGGTTGGTCATAAGTGTGTGGCTTCTTAGAACTGCTGTGGGCCCTTTGGCCATGCATGATGATCGGCCGTCGCGTAGAAGCGCAGTATCGGGAAGTGGCTTATCACCGGGGGGCTATGTGCTCGGGCGATTTGGTTGCAGATTGTCGCTACGAAGTTCAAGAGAGGATTTCCCGCACGGCGTTGAGGACATCTTGCTCGTCCGCTTCGGTCATCTTCGGATACAAGGGCAGCGAGACCATGCCGGCGTAGAGTTGCTCGGCGCTAGGGAATTGCGATGGCAAGTATCCGTAGCGGTCGCGATAGAAGGGGTGGCGGTGGACGGGTATGAAGTGGACGCTCGCGCCGATGTTGCGTTCCTTGAGGGCGTCGATGAACAGGGCGCGGTCGAAGCGGGTGAGTTGGATGGGATAGAGGTGCCAGGTGTGGCGGTTGGGGGCGGAGGGATGGGTAGTTTGATCGGCGAGGCCTTCGTTGGCGCGGGCGCTTCCTTGGCTCGGCTTCGCCTCGCTGCGTGCGTGCCTCGAAGCGTCGCTGGTGGGTGCTGGGGGTGTAGAAGGCTGGATCTCTTTGGGGAGGATGATGCCTGGGAGGTTGCGGAGGGCGTTTGCGTAGCGGTCGGCCATGGCGCGGCGCTGGGCGATGAAGGTCTCGAGCTTGGCCAGTTGGTGGAGGCCGAGCGCGGCTTGGATGTCGGTCATGTTGTCTTTGTAGCCAGGTTCGATGACCTCGTAGAACCAGGATCCGGAGGCGGTGTAGCGGTTCCAGGCATCGCGCGACATGCCGTGGAGGGCGAGCAGGCGGAGGCGGGCGGCGAGGTCGTCGTCGTTGGTTGTGACTATGCCGCCTTCGCCAGTGGTCATGTTCTTGGTGGCATAGAAGGAGAAGCACACGGCACATCCGTGCGTGCCGATCTGGCGGCCTTTGTAATGCGTTCCGGCGGCGTGGGCGGCGTCTTCGATGACGGGGATCTGGTGGTGGCGGGCGAGATCGAGGATGGGGTCGAGGTCGACGGACTGGCCGGCGTAATGGACCGGGATGATGGCGCGCGTCTTGGCCGTGATGGCGTTGGCGATGGCGGTGGCGGTGACGAGCCCGTCCTCATCGACGTCAACGAGGACGGGCGTTGCTCCGAGGTGTTCGACGACGTTCGCGGTGGAGCAGAAGGTGAGAGTGGGAACGATGACTTCGTCGCCGGGCCCGATGTCATGGGCGGCGAGAGACAGATGCAACGCGGCGGTGCAGGAGTTGACGGCGATCGCATGTCGCGCGCCGGTGTAGGCGGCGAAGGCCGCCTCGAAGCGCTTGGTTTTCGGACCTGTTGTGATCCAGCCGGAGCGGAGACTATCGACGACTTCGGCGATCTCTTCTTCCCCGATGGATGGAAGGCAATACGGGAGGAACGCGGTGCGTGTGGGAGTGAGAGTAATCATAGGAGCTTTCTGTAGGTGAGGCTGACGCCTTGGAGGCGGAAGCCACAGGATTCGTAGAGACGGCTGGCTGGGGTGTTACGGATCTGGGTTCCGACGCGGGCGCGGGTACAGCCTTGTTCTTTGAAGTAGGCGAGTGCGCCGTGGGTAGCAGCGCGAGCGAGACCAAGGCCGCGGGCATCGGGGGCGGTGGCGACCAAGACGATGACACCGGATGCTCCATCGAGTTTGCAGGTGACGTAGGCGGCGGCATCTTGGGTCTGGGGATGCTCGGCGACGATAACGGCGTCGGCGGCCTTGCCGGAGCAGGAGTTGCGAACCCAAGTGGCGTGGATGCTATCGGCGACATGGGGCGCGACCGATGAATCGGCGTGGAAGCGGTCGAAGACGTAGGCGGTGCGGGCGATCTCGAGGAGCACGGAGAGATCGGGAGGCTGAAACAGCCGCACGTTGGCCGGAGGCGGCGGGTTGGCGAGGGCGAGGTCGAGCTCGAAGGTGAGGATGCCGTCAAGGAGGTGGAAGGCGTTCTCCTCGAGCGCGTTGATGGTGGCCAAATCGTCCGACGGGACGCGAGCGGTAAGATGGCGGACTCCCTGGCTCTTCGCGGAGGCGACGAGGGCGGCGACGCCAGAGGGCGTCTCGGCATGGAGATGGTCCAGGCGGGCGGCGGGGAAGCCGAATTGTTCACTGTCCCAAGGCAGAGGGACGAATGTGGGTGTGGAGGTCGCGGCGGAGCAAGACATAGGGGATGGTTTTGAGAATAAGTTTGAGGTCAAGAGCGAGGGATCGGGTATCCACGTACTGGACGTCGAGAGCCTTGCGGGCGGCCCAGGAGATGGAGTTGCGGCCGGAGATTTGTGCGAGTCCGGTGAGGCCGGGGCGGACCGCAAGTTTGCGGCGTTCTTCTGGTGTGTAGAAGCGGAGCTGGTCGATTTGGTCGGGCCGGGGGCCGACAAGGCTCATGTCGCCGGTGAGGACGTTAAAGAGTTGGGGTAACTCGTCGAGGCTGGTGGCTCGCATCCAGCGGCCGATGGGGGTAACGCGGGGGTCGGAACCGCTGGAGAAGGCGCTTCCATCGGGGTTGCGGAGATCGGGGGCGTCGCTGCGCATGGAACGGAACTTGCGAAGGGCGAAGGGAGTTGCGTGGAGGCCCAGGCGTTGTTGGCGGAAGAGCGCCGGCCCTTTTGAGGAGAGCCTAACGGCGAGGGCGAGCGCGGCCAACAGTGGCAGGAGAAGGATGACGGCGGGGATGGTGAGTAAGAGATCGAGGAGGCG
>JAYVTO010000098.1:0-26844 GCA_043788745.1 Acidobacteriaceae bacterium | reverse complement strand
GCGGAGAGTGTAGTTGATCTTTTCTGCGACGCGTTTCTCGCGTTCATCCGCAGAGGCGTGTGCGACGGACTCGAACGTCGCCAACTTCCGAACAAGGACTGCTGCTCACCATGGGAAACAGCGCCTATGGAAGCCTCCAATCCGCCCACTCCAACATTTCGCGCTGGCGAGCCACTTCACCTAGCGCGGTCTCCAGATTCAGATAGCGGACGCCAATTCGCGCACATAGCCTCGATAGCGAGCCATCATCCGGCGGCGGCGGATTGCATTGCAGCACGACGTTATACGGGGATGCCGCAAGCAGAGCGAAATCCGCCGGGTCGGTGCAGAGGAAGAATTCGCGCGGGCGCGCAGGCTCATTCAGCGCCGTGCGATCGCTACTTGCGACTTCGTTCCGCACCGAATAGCCCTCGCCGTTATTGTGCAAAGCGAACAGCAATCCGCCGCGCCGGGGCAGCAGGGCATCCAGCAGCTTGTGCCGTTCCCGATCCAGTTTCAGCAGCGCGTTCACGATCTGAGCTTCATTCCACCGCGGGTTCAGCCGATACAGATTCCGCCGCGCGCCCTCTGCGGAGAACATGCGGTTGGGATCAAGGCGGCCCATACGGAAATCAACGAAACGTTTCTCGTTTTCGATGATCCACGCCGTGCCTTGCTTGCGCGCCAGGTGCTCCGTCAATACCTGTCGGGCCGTGGGCTCGTTGCCGTGAATATGCAAATAGCGCCGGGCGCCGGAGCCATTGCGGATCGCGCGAAAGCGAATCCCCGCCATCGTGATCCGATTGCGGCTGCCAAACGGGAAGAAGGAAAGTCCGCTCGCGATCGCCTCGCGCCGCGTCGGCGATGCCGTAGGGCCGGCGGGTCCTGGTAGTAGAGGATCTTGCCGATGCACAGACGCCTTCATTTTGTCGAAAGCAGGAAGGATGGAAAGCACAGTATCCGCGGTTCTCATTGGCATTCTCAGTTGCATGGTTGTCCTCATCGCCTACAAGGTTCTTACCCGCAAGGCGAAGTAGGCAGTCGCACGAACCGAGATCGACGCGCGCACCCCCTATAATAAGGGCGGAGGCAGTCCTCATTTTATGTCTATGGTTCTAGAAGCGGCCGCGTCGCCGGATCTGGAGAAAGAATTTAACCCTTGGTTGGCCGCGGAGGCGCGCTTTAACGAGGCCGCAACGCTCCTGCACCTGGACGAAGGGATGCAGAAGGTGCTGCGAACGCCTTCGAAAGAACTTACGGTTCACATTCCTGTGCTGCTCGACGACGGGCGGATTGAGGTGTTCACCGGCTACCGCGTCCAGCACTCCATTGCGCGCGGGCCGGCAAAAGGCGGCATCCGCTACGCCCCCGACGTGACGCTGGATGAAGTCCGCGCGTTAGCGTCCTGGATGACCTGGAAGTGCGCAGTGGCGAACCTGCCGTTCGGCGGAGGCAAGGGCGGCGTTATCTGTGAGCCCCAATTGATGTCGCCGGGCGAACTCGAGCGCATGACGCGCCGCTACACCTCGGAAATTTTCGAATTCATCGGACCGGAGCGCGACGTGCCCGCACCCGACATGAACACCAACGATCAGACTATGGCCTGGATCATGGATACCTATTCCATGCACGCCCGCATGACCCAATCCGCGGTGGTGACGGGCAAGCCGATCGAACTCGGCGGATCCAAGGGACGCCCGGAGGCAACAGGCCGCGGCTGCATGATCTGCACCCAGCAGGCCCTGAAAGTCTTCGGTATGGAGCCCGCCAACACCCGGGTGGTCATCCAGGGCTTCGGCAACGTCGGCGGCATGGCCGCAAAGCTGATGCAGCGTGAAGGTTTTAAGATCATTTGCATCATCGAGTGGGACGCCGCTGTCTTCAACAAGAACGGCCTCGACATTCCGGCGCTGATGAAGCACCACAAAGAAACGGGCTCTATCGCGGGCTTCCCCGAGGGGGAAGACATCGACAAGAACGAGGCTCTGTTCCTCGATTGCGAAGTCCTGCTGCCGGCAGCGAAAGAGAACGTTATCACCTCGCAGAACGCGCACAAGATCAAAGCGAAGATCCTCTGCGAAGGCGCAAACGGGCCGACCACGGCATGGGCGGATGCCATTCTCGCCGAGAACAATGTCTTCGTCATGCCCGACATTCTGGCCAACGGCGGCGGCGTCACCGTAAGCTACTTCGAGTGGGTCCAGGACAAGCAAGGCTATTTTTGGAACGAACAGTTGGTCAACTTCCGCCTCGAAGAAATCATGGTCAACGGATTCCGCGATGTGGTTGCCTACGCGGCAAAGCACAAAGTCCACAACCGCACGGCGGCGTATATGCTGGCGCTTGATCGCGTGACGACAGCGGTGAAGCTGCGCGGCATCTACGCGTAAGCCTGCACTTTGTCTGGCAGACTGGGGGGACGCGCCAAGCGCGTCCCTTTTTCTTTTTTATGTCCGAAACTCCAAGTACGCCGCTGATGCGGCAATATCACGCCGTCAAGGAACAAGCGCCGAACACGTTGCTGATGTTCCGCCTCGGCGATTTCTACGAGCTTTTCTATGAGGACGCCGTCACCGCCGCGCGCGAACTCGAGATCACGCTCACCGCGCGCAACAAAGAGAAAGGGCAAGGTATTCCGATGTGCGGAGTGCCCTATCACGCCGTCGGAAACTACATCGCGAAGCTGGTTCAGAAAGGGTATCGAGTCGCGATCTGCGATCAGGTCGAAGAGGCGTCCGCGGCAAAAAAGCTTGTCCGCCGCGAGATCACACGCATCGTCACACCCGGCACCGCGACGGACAACTCGGTCCTCCGGTCGCACGAGAATAACTGGCTCGCGGCGGTTGCAGTTCATGCCGGTCGCGCTGGACTCGCGTTCGTCGACATCTCGACCGGCGAGTTTCGAGCCACCGAATTGGCGGCCGGCGAGGCCGTTGCCGCCGTCGAGAATCTCGGCGCAAGCGAAGTCCTGGCAGCCAAAGACGTGCTCCGTGACGCCCCCTGCGTTCGCACAGAGATCGAGGCCTGGATTTTCGAACATGATTATGCCGACCGCTCACTGCGCGAGCATTTCAAGCTTCTCTCCCTCGACGGCTGCGGACTCGAAGGAAAGCCGCTCGCCGTTGGCGCGGCAGGGGCCCTGCTGCACTACCTCCGCGACACGCAGCGGTCCGCGCTCGATCATCTGGAGCGTCCGACTTTCTTCGATCGCGCCGATTCGCTCGTCTTGGATGCAGTAACGGTCCGCAATCTCGAATTGGTGGAGCCACTGTTCGCTGGCGAAAAGCGGGATTCGACGCTTTTGTGGGTTCTCGATCGCACCGTCACCGGGATGGGCGGACGCCTCTTGCGCGCACGTCTCCTCCGGCCTTCGGTGGACTTGATCGAAATCGAGGCGCGCCTCGACGCGGTCGGCGAACTGCATGGCGCAGTGATCGCGCGCTCGGAGCTGCAGAAGCTGCTGGCCTCCATGCTCGATATCGAGCGGTTGCTCGCCAAAGTAACGCTCGGCGCTGCGGGTCCGAGAGATGTTCTTGCGCTCGGCCGGTCGATCGCGGTCATCCCAGGACTCAAAGAGAAGATCGCGAACGCCACTGCAGCCCGGCTCGGCGAGTTGCACGCGCGCCTCGACGACCTCGCCGACGTGCGCGACTGCATCCTCGCCGCGATCGCCGACGAGCCACCCGTGAACCTCGCCGATGGCGGGACGATTCGCGCCGGCTGTCACGCAGGCCTCGACGAACTGCGCGACCTCTCACTCAACTCGAAAGGCTACATCGCCGCGATCGAGCAGCGCGAAAAAACGCGCACGGGCATCGCATCGCTCAAGGTTCGCTTCAACAACGTCTTCGGCTACTACATCGAAATCTCGAAAGCGAATCTCGCCAACGCGCCCGCCGACTACGAACGCAAGCAAACGCTCGTCAATGCCGAACGCTTCACCACGCCGGAACTGAAGATACTCGAAGGCAAGGTTCTCGACGCGGAAGAAAAGATGCTGACGATTGAGCGCGAACTCTTTGAGGAACTCCGAACCTCTACCGCGACACAAGCCACGCGGATCCGGCAAGCCGCGAGCGCGATTGCGGAACTCGACGTGATCGCGGCGCTTGCGCAGTGCGCCGCGGAGTATCGCTACACGCGACCGAAGTTCTCGACCGGAGAACTCCGCATTGCAGCAGGCCGCCATCCGGTGATCGAACGCCTCGCCGAGAAAGACGCGCAGCGCTTCATCCCAAACGACGTCTACTTCGGCGCAGAAAACGATGTTCTTTCGCTCATCACCGGGCCCAATATGGGCGGCAAATCGACATACCTTCGGCAAGCGGCCCTCATCTCGATCCTCGCGCAGATGGGCTCGTTCGTGCCGGCAGACGCGGCTTTGCTGCCTGTCGTTGATCGCGTATTCACGAGAATCGGAGCGGCCGACAACCTCGCGCGCGGCCGCTCGACATTCATGGTCGAGATGACCGAAACCGCAGCCATCCTGAACACCGCAACCGAGCGCAGCCTGATCATTCTCGACGAAATTGGCCGCGGCACGGCGACCTACGATGGTCTTTCTCTGGCGTGGGCCGTTGTCGAGTACATTCACGCAAACATTCGCGCGAAGACGCTGTTTGCAACCCATTATCACGAACTCACAGAACTAGCCGAACAACTTTCCGGTGTTCGCAATCTTCACGTCTCGGTGAAAGAAGCCGGCGATCAGATTCTCTTTCTGCGGAAAGTAGAACCCGGCAGAGCGGATCGCAGCTACGGAATAGAGGTCGCGCGGCTGGCCGCATTACCGATGGCTGTTATCGAACGGGCACGCGAGATCCTCGCTCTGCACGAGAAAACCGAACATGTCGTGACCGAAGAGTTAACGCCCCGCGCAGCCTCAAATAGCGCGCCGCTCCAAATCCAGATGTTCGAACCAGTCGGCTATCAAATCGCCGAACGCATTCGCGCCATCAAGGTTGATGAGCTCCGGCCGCTGGATGCACTCCAGTTATTGGCCGAATTGCAGAAGGAACTCCAACGATGAGGCCAGCGGCCGAAGGACACAAACGATGAGGCCAGCGGCCGAAGGATACAAACGATGAGGCCAGCGGCCGAAGGACAGACAATATGATGCGCGTCGCCGGCGTCATGAGCGGTACCTCGCTCGACGGCATCGACGTCGCCATCGTCGATCTACGCGGAGCGGGTTTCCGCACCAAGTTCGACGTCATCGGATTTGGCAGCGTTCCCTATCCGCAACCCGTTCGCGAGGCGCTGCTCGCGATGTCGAACACAACAGCGCACACGGGCGACATCGCACGCATGAGCTTCCTCCTCGGCGAGCTCTACGCGGACGCGATCCGCGCGGTGTGCACGAAAGCCAAAGCGAAGGACGTGCACCTCGTCGGCTGCCACGGCCAGACCATCTTTCACGAAGGCGCCCCCGTGCCCTATCTCGGAAAGAAGATCGCAAGCACCATGCAGATCGGCGAAGGCGCAGTGGTCGCGGAGCGGCTCGGCATCCCCGTCATCTCGAATTTTCGCGAGCGCGACGTCGCCGCCGGAGGCCGCGGCGCTCCGCTCGTTCCCTACGTCGACTATCTGCTATTCCGCCATCCCAAGCGCTTCCGCGTCGCCGTCAACATCGGAGGCATCGCGAACCTGAGCCTGATTCCGCCGGGCTCTTCGCCGGAAAGCGTCAGAGCCTTTGACACCGGTCCCGGCAACATGGTGATCGATCAATTGATGGAGTGGTTCACGGGCGAACGCTACGATCGCGGCGGAGCGATTGCCGCAACCGGCCAAGTCGACGAAGTGATCCTCCGTGATCTCCTGCGCGATCCTTACTACCGGCGCAAGGCGCCGAAAACAGCAGGGCGCGAACAATACGGTAAGGACTTCGTCGCGCGTCTTCTCGCGACCGGACTCGGCTTCGAAGATCTCGTTGCGACCGCTACCGCCCTCACTGCGGAAACGCTTGCCCGCGCGATTCCGAAGGAGGCCGACGACGTGATCATAGCCGGCGGCGGAGTCCATAACGCGACCCTCATGCGGCAAATTCCGAAAGCGAAATCGTCCGAGCACTTCGGCATCCACCCCGACGCCAAGGAAGCCATCGCCTTCGCAATCCTCGCTTACGAAAGCTGGCACGGCCGACCAGGCAACCTGCCATCGGCGACGGGCGCGCGGCGGGCGGTGGTGTTGGGGAAGGCCACACAATGACTTGGATCGTATAATCGTCTAGGCAGCCTTGCGATGACATCCATTGTTGACTCGGACATCAGTACGAAACCGAATATTGTCCGCGCCTGGTTTGATACTGTCATTCAGCCAATCCTACTTGGCGTAGATCGAGAAAAACGATTTCTGGCCGCCGGTAACTACACCTACAGGTTCCAACCGGAGCGAATGGACTATTTCGACACGATTGAGAGTCACGTCGGGGCTCAGTATTTTCCAAATCTTAAGCAGTTCTGGTCGTTCTCGCTGGAGTCTGCGCAGTCGTCGGTCACTCATGATCGATGCCTAAATGACCTGTTCCACGCCTGTCACAATTACCACGCAGGAATTCGAACCAGCAGCAAGTTTCGTGAAGTGTGCAGGGAGATCGCAGCGCGCGTCCCGGGTGAGATCGGGGGCCAAGTTTCTGATTACTTCGGCGCGTATCGAAGCGAGGATGAGTTCATCGCTGTACTTGCGGAGAACATCGTCAACAACAAACTGGAGCTTACTGCAAGACTACGTAACTGGAAAATTGTGGAACAAGTATCGCCAGGAGATTGTGACTGCCTGTAGCACAACCGATCTGAACGAGCTTCGCAGGCTTGTAAAAGGGGCGGATGAGACACTTACGCGCGCGATCGACTCACTGATCGATAACCTTGATCAAATCCAGTCGAATCTCTCATTACGTGTTGACGTTCCGCTGGTAGCGCCAAAGTCATAACGAGTCGCAAATTGGCATCGCTAGTAATGGGACACGAACTTGCTCGTTGTGGCGCTCGTCGCAGCCGAATGCGAAGACCGAGGGTTCAAACCCGCCAGGACACTTGACGAGATCAGGCAGGTCTGGAGGGTGACAGCACAACAAGAGCAGAACTTGATACCTGTTGGGGCACTGCTCACGAAATCGCATACTCATATCGTGCCCGCCCAAGTCATCGCAGAGGTTTGGAATCTAAAGGCCGGAAAGCGTCCGTCCGTCAGGCTTGTCGACATGCTCAGTACTGGGCGGGTCATCGAGAAAAACATTCCGATGTTCGAACTATTGGCACGGATCGGCTATCGTCGCCTTCTTGAGGAGTGCGGCCCTACCGATGCAGTCCTGATGCGGCTCGCTGAGCAAACCAAATCTTCCCTTATCACGGACGATCAAGCTCTCGCGGCTTGGGCTGAACAGCGACTGGTGAGAGTCTATAAACTCGCTCAGATCGACCAAGTGCTGCAAGACGATCGCCAACAGAATTAGCGGCCTGCCAACGGCAGCTCAATGTAGCTCGTCCCGTAGATGCGCTGCGTCGCCTTCTTAAAGTCCGTTGGCTTTGCCAGGAAGATGTTCGGCACGAACGTCTGCGGATTGCGGTCGTACAGCGGAAACCAACTCGACTGCACCTGCACCATGATCCGGTGCCCCGGCAGAAACACGTGATTCGCATTCGGCAGCGCAAAGCGGAACGCCAATGGCTTTCCCGCTTCAATCGGCTTCGCGATCGCAAAGCTCTCGCGATAGCGCCCGCGGAAAATATCGGCGGAGATCATCAACTGATAGCCGCCCATCGCCGCATCGCCGGCGACTTCGTCGGGATACACGTCGATCAGCTTCACCACCCAATCGGAATCAGTGCCCGTTGTCGACGCGACCAGATTCGCGATCGGCTCGCCGCTGATCTTCACCGGAGTCGTCAGCACATCTGAGGTAAACGACAGCACATCCGTACGGCCCGACGCCTCGCGTTGGTCGTCCGTCAACCAGAACTGCCACGTCAACCCGTTGGTATAACCCGTCGGCTGGATCGGCCGCGCGCGAAATGGAACTGGCTTCGCGGGATCCGAAACGTACTCCTCGAACGCCGTCGCGCTGCCTGGCTGCCCGGCGCTTGCTTTCAAGCCCGGCTGCAAATATAAGCGCGCTGGCTGCACGCCCGCCGGAGGCCACGACTCGAGCCTGCGCCATTGATTGCTGCCCGTCTCAAACGCCGTCACCGGCGCGACTCCGGACGGCGGAGCCCCGTCCTTCAAATACTGATCGAGAAACGGCCGCAGAACATTCTGCCGAAAATAATACGCCGTGTCCGTCCGAAACTTGATCGCGCCCAACGAACTGCCATCCGCAATCTCCTGCCCGTGATACCACGGCCCCATCACCAGAAACACTTTGTCGTTATTCGTATCCTTCGGCTTGATCGCTTTGTACACTGCCGGCGCGCCGTAGATGTCTTCCTGATCCCACAAGCTGTGCACCAGCATCACCGGCACTTTCAACGGTTGCCCTGCAAGCACTTGATCCATTGCCTGATCGCGCCAAAACGCATCGTACGCCGGATGCTCGACAATCTTGTTCCAGAATCCCAACTGCTGCATCCCGCGGCTGCGCGCGAGTTCACCCGCCGTGCCCGCTTGCAGATACATGTCGTATTCGTCGTGATGGCTCGACCACCACTTCATCTCGTTCGCGCGCGTCGCCTGCTGGTCGTAGATGTAAGAAAGATTCGGCTGCCGGAACGCGCCATTATGAAACCAGTCGTCGCCCATCCAGCCGTCGACCATCGGATTCATCGGCACGGATACCTTTAACGCCGGATGCGGATTCACCAGTGCCATCAGTGGAAGAAAGCCGTCGTAGGAGATCCCAAGGATGCCCACTTTGCCATTCGATTCCGGCGTGTTCTTCACCAGCCAGTCGATCGTGTCGTACGTGTCCGTCGCGTGATCGACAGGCGTTGGATTGTGCGGACCGCGTAACGGCCGGTTCATCACGTAGTCGCCTTCTGAACCGTACTTGCCGCGGATATCCTGCACCACGCGGATGTAGCCGCCTTCAAGGATCGGCTCCAGCGCGTTGTCGTAGCCGAATAGAATCGGACCGAGATGAGAACTCTGCGCGTGGCCCGTTAGTTCGTTCGCGCTATACGGAGTGCGCGTCAGCAGAATCGGCGCATTCCGAGCGCCTTTCGGCACCAGGACCACCGTGTGCAGTTTGACGCCATCGCGCATCGCGATCATGACATCGCGCTTCACATAGTCGAACGCGTCGGTCACCGGCTTGAATACAGCAGGTGTTTCGCTAGGGTAGTTCGGGTACTTCGGTGCAGGCGTCTGCCCACCGGCGCGGAACGCAAAAAGCAGCGCAATAAAGGAGAACGAGATCCGATTCATCGTTCCCTTATACTACGCTGCTTGCGGACTGGCGGTTAATTCTCCTTGCCGTTGTATAAACCTGCGACGTACTTCTCGTAGCCGTTGTACAGGAGAGTCGGCTTGCGCTCCATCCGCGGAATCACCTGCTCGACCGCCTGTGACCAACGCGGGTGGGGCTTGTTCGGATTCACGTTCGAGTAGAAGCCATATTCCGACGACTGCAGCTGATTCCAGAACGTCGGTGGCTCCTTCGCCACGAACTCAATCTTCTCAATCGACTTCGGACTCTTGTAGCCGTACTTCCACGGAATCGCGATGCGGAACGGCGCGCCGTTTTGCTTCGGCAGAATCTTTCCGTACATACCGACGACGCAGAACGCGAGCTGATTCATTGCCTCGTCCATCCGCAGGCCTTCGAAATACGGGAACGGAAACTGCGGATACTTCGCAATGCCCGGCATCTGGTCGGGGCGCTTGGCGCTGACGAAGCGAATGAACTTCGCCTCCGCCTTCGGCTCCACCTGTTTGATCAAATCGGCCAGCGGGAACCCAACCCACGGCACGGCCATCGCCCAGCGCTCCACGCAACGGTGACGATACAGCCGCTCTTCGAGCGCATGCTTCTTCACCAGTTCTTCCACGTCCAGCGTCACCGGCTTATTGACGAGGCCCGACACCTGAATTTTCCACGGCGTCGTTACGAACTTACCGACCAAGTTCTTGACGTTCTCTTTGTTCTCCGCATCGAACTCGTAAAAATTGTTGTAGCCAGTCGCGGCGAACTCCTCCGTGATCGGCCGATCCAGCGTGTACTCGGCATTGCGCTTCGCCGCATAAACATTCTCCGCGCCGAACGCGCGACCCGCCATCGCCTGCGCAATCAGACCCTCCGTACCGAGGAATCCAGCGGCCTGCAGAATCCGCCGCCGATTCAGGAAGACGCTTTCGGGAGTTGCTTCCCGCTCTGGAATTTCCCAGCCGCGTGGAATCTTGATCAACATATGCGAGTTCTCCTCATCACACTATATCCGGGTTCTGCACCCGCTATTCCGGCGACCGCGGAACATTCGGCGCTCGTTTCTCGTTCTAGATGCTTGGGGAGGCGATTGGGTTATGTTTTGTACGCGATGCGGTAAAGAACTCCAGAACCAGGACAGCTTCTGCTCTCAATGCGGCAACTCTGTTCGCGGCGTAAATCCGGCCGCGACCGCGGATCCGCGGCCCGTTTATCAGAACAAACTGAGCCGCATGATCGACCAGAAAAAGATCGCCGGAGTGTGCGCCGGCGTCGCGCGCTACCTCAACGTCGACGTCACCCTCGTGCGTATTGCGTGGCTGATCCTCGCGCTCTGGCCACCCTCACTCGGCTTCATCGCGTACCTCATCGCCTGGATCGTCATGCCGCGCGATCCGCGTATGATCGAGGCTCCAGCGAGAACAGCACAGCAAAGCGCCTAAGAAACCCCCGCACTCGAAGAACCGCGAGCTGGTCGGATCCAGCCCCAGATGTTAACCCCGGGCTTCCGCGCCACAAGCGCAGCGAACCAGGATCTTCAACGCACTTGGCTGTTGCAGCAGAGCGGACCGTAAGTGAGTTCAGATGGCCTCTGGCCTGCGCGGCGCCGTGCATTCCCGCCCCGCGTAGTTTATGCTTTGGATAAGCCTTATTGGCCGCTTCAGGGCTCATTGAGCGATGAACATACCCAACGCGCTCACGCTTCTTCGCATCTTCTTCGTGCCGCTGCTCGTCGCCGCGCTCGTTGGGGAGAAACTGGGCCTGGACGCTCTTCTTGGCATGTCCGTCGCGCCGGAATTCGTTGCCCTCGCCATCTTCCTGTTCGCCGCCGCCACCGATCTCTTAGACGGCTACCTCGCCCGCCGTTGGGGTCAGGTCACAACCGTCGGAACCCTCCTCGATCCCATCGCCGACAAGCTTCTGATCTCCGCCGCGCTCATCTCACTCGTGCAGACTCATCACATCGCCGGCTGGGTGGCCATCCTGATTGTCGGCCGTGAATTCGCGGTCTCTGGCCTCCGCAGCATCGCCGCCGCCGAGCAGTATGTCATCGCCGCCAGCGATCTCGGCAAAACGAAAATGGTCGCCCAAGTGGTCGCTGTCTCTCTCGTGATGCTCAGCATCCACTGGGTGGCATTGCGCCCGTGGGCCGACTTCGGAATGGCTGTCGTTGTCCTCTTCGGGGTCGCCTCCGCGATCCAGTATTTCCGCAAATTCTGGCGCGCCCTCGACACCCAGATCAAGCATCGCCGCCGTCGCGAACTCCTCCAAATGGAGCGTTCTAAGCAGAGAGCGGAACGGCGGCGCACGCGGGCGGTTGGCCAGACGACTCTGTAGGCAAACCCAGCGTCTCCCACGCGTCGTATCCGCCAATCACGTTCCATACATCTTTGAACCCTGCCTGTTGCAGCAGGCTCGTCCCAATCGAACTCCGGTATCCGCCTTTGCAGTGCACGGCCACCGGCTTCGTCCGATCCAGCTCGTCGAGCATCGCCGTCAGCTTGTGCAGCGGCTTCAAGTCCGCGCCCGCGATATGGCCGCCGTCGTACTCGGGCTGGCGTCGCACATCGACCAATTGAAACTCCGCCCGCGACTTCGACAAATCATCCGCCGAAATCTGATGCACGCTCTCCGCCGGACGCCCTTCCCGCCGCCACCCGTCCATGCCGTCCGCCAGCCAGCCCGACACCTTCTCAACGCCCACACGAGCCAGCCGCATCCGCGATTCCTCCGCCTGCTGCGGATCCTCGGCCACGAGCACGATCTCCCGATCCAACCCCAAAATCGTCCCCGCCCATGAAGCGAACTGCCCCGCCAGCGCAATATGGATCGCGCCCGGAACGTGCCCCGCCCCGAACTGCTGCGGCGACCGTGTGTCCAGCACCGTCGCCCCTGCTGCTTGTCGCGCCAGTAACTCCGCGCCGCGCAACGCCACAAGAGGCGCCAACTCCGTCAGCGCGCCCGCGCCGGTCCGGTTCAGTTCCGCATCCTTGGCGAAGTATGCCGGACGCTCCGGCAATTCGGACGTCAACAATCGAATGAACTCGTCCTTCGACCCCGCCCGCAACGCGTAGTTCGTCGCACGCTCCTTGCCGATTGTCGAAACCCGCTCCGGCCGCATCTGCCGACCGCACAGCGAACCCGCCCCGTGCGCCGGATACACCTCCACGTCATCCGAGAGCTTCAGCAACTTCCCGTGCAAGCTCTCGTAGAGCATCCCGGCCAACTGCTGCGGCGTCAAATCGCCCGACAGATCCGGCCGCCCCACATCCCCAATGAACAAGGCATCGCCCGTCAATGCCGCCATCGGCTGTTCCGCTTTGTCCAGATCCGTCACCAAAATCGTGACGCTCTCAATCGTATGCCCCGGAGTCTCGAGGATATGGAGCACGCACCGCCCAAACCGCACCTCATCGCCGTCGACCACCGGAACATGCGGAAACGTCGCGCCCGCGCGAGCGCCCAGGTAAATCTTCGCTCCCGTCTTCTCCGCCAGTTCGCGATGCCCCGACACGAAGTCCGCGTGCAAATGCGTCTCGAAAATATGCTCGATGCGCAGCCCCTGCTTCTCCGCTTCTTCCATGTAGATCTCGACATCGCGCTGCGGATCTACAACCGCTGCGATGCCCTCCGATCCAATCATGTAAGAAGCATGAGAAAGGCAGGTGAGATAGAACTGTTGAAAATACATCGCGCTCCAATTTTATGCCTGTCGCATCCGCTCGGCCAGCGGCCCTCTCAGCGGCACCAAATAATACTACCGCCCGTACTTCCGCATCGCCGACTTCAACTGGTCATGCGGCAACGCCCACACCTTGTTCCCGTTGTTGCCTTCCATCGTACTCGCGCCAACCATTGCATTCACAATTGCTTCCTCCACCGCCTCGATCGTCGCGCCGAAGATCCCATTCATCTCCTCGTTCGGAACCATCTTCAGATCCACCGCGCCCTTCGGCCGCGCCGCGCCCGGATTCGCCGTCGAGAACGCAATGAAAATATCGCCCGATCCATTCCCCGACGTCGATCCCGTACGCGCCAGTCCCATCGAAGCCCGCCGCGCCAACCGTTTCAACTGATGCGGTAGCAACGGCGCATCCGTCGCGATCACGATAATGATCGATCCCAAATCTTCTTTGACGCCCGGAATCATCGCCGTCGGCTTCGCGGCAAACGGCAGGTTGTCCGCAATCTCGCGACCCACCGGAACGCCCGCAATCATCAATTGATTCCGTCGGCCGCAATTGCATTGCACCAGCGCACCCACCACGTAGCCATCCACCACGCGCGACGACGTTCCGATGCCGCCCTTGAATCCATAGCAAACCATGCCCGTGCCGCCGCCCACATTGCCTTCCGCCACCACGCCGCCTTGCGCGCTCTCAAGCGCGGTGCTCACATGCAGAGGCTTCACATGAAACCCGTTGATGTCGTTGAGAAAACCGTCGTACGTCTCAGTTACAATCGGGAGGCCCCACGCGTTCAACCCGCCTGCCTTCTCTTTCCTCGCACGCTCGACGTTCCACGCGATAAACGCATCGCGAACCACGCCCACGCTATGCGTATTCGTAATCATCACCGGACTCTCAACAAAACCTGATTCCTCCAGCCACGTCGTGCCCGTCATCTCGCCATTGCCGTTGAGCGAGAACCACCCGCCGAACGCCGCCTCTGGATTTGCCTTCCCGCGCGGCCACACCGCCGTCACGCCAGTTCGCACCGCGCTCCCCGAAATCAGCGTCGCGTGTCCAACCTCGACACCAGGGACATCCGTCACCGCATTCAACGGACCCGGCTTGCCATCGAACAGCACACCCAGATCGCGAGCCCGCGGCTTAGGCTGCGCGCACAGCGTGACGGCAACCAACAAGACCCATCCAAAACGCATCCCTATCGAGCCTCCCGATTCACGATCTTCACCCGAAAGTACGGCTTGTCTTTCTCCGTCGCATCCATCCGATACATCTGCTCCGTCTTCGCCGGATCGTAATCCCGCCACAACCAGGCCAGCGAAACAGGCAACTCCGCATAGCCGCCGATGCCGCTATGCGCCCCTTCGCCGAAGCTGAAGTGGAAATCATACTCGCGCAACTTCAGCGAATTCGCCAATTGAATATTCTGCAGCGGCCAACTGCCATGCTCGTTCTCTAGATCCGCCGCCCCATCCTGCAGCCACACGCGAACGTTCCGTTTCGGTTCCTTGCGGACCTTGTTCGGATACACATTGCCGCCATCGAGCACCCCCGGCTTCCACTGGATACTCGTAAAGCTCCCGATCCGTGAAAGCACGCGGCTGAACTGCTCCGGCATAAACCAGGCCGCGTTGAACGAACAAATCCCGCCCGACGACTGCCCCGTGATCGCCCAACTGTAGCTGTCCTTCCGCAAGTTGTACTTCGTCGCTACACGAGCCACCAGTTCATCGCGCAGGAAGCGCCCATAGGTGTCCGTCAGCGAATCGTACTGAACACTCCGCAGCGCCCGTTCACCCACCTTGCCCGGCGACACGAACACATGGATCGCCACCGGCATCTTTTTTTGCGCTGTCAGATTGTCGATCACAATTTGCACCCGCGAATCGCCGTCGCGCTTCACATGCCCTTCGCCGTCCTGCCAAATCATCACCGCCGCCGGCGTCTTCGCGTCATACTGCGCAGGTACGTAGATCCAGTAGTCGCAAAGCATCCCATCGTAGATCTTGCTCGACCACGCCAGCTTCTCCGACAGCGTCCCGCGAAGCACGGCGTCGCGCTCGTAAGAATCAGGCAAGTAGGCAGGAATGTCCGCGCGTCCGCCGAACGCTTTGCCGTCGACCACATACGAGAACGAATGCGACTCACCGGCCTCGAGCGTCGCAGTCTGCACCCAAAGCCCAGGCTTCGGCCCGTGCTGCATCGCGCGCGGCGTACCGTGATCAATCACAAGCAGCGGCTCCGATTCCGACCGAATCGCAAACAGGAAATCACCGCCGACGCCGCGCCAGGCCACGCCCTTCGCTACGTTGTCTTCACTGAGCTTCGCGGTTTCGAGCGTCGGCTTTTGCGCCCACAAGAAACCGCATAGAAGAAGGCCCACCAGTCCGAATCGCATCCTACTCCTACTTTCGCCTCGCCGACGGCCAATCGAACGCATCCGGCTCCGGTATCGCCGCGCCATCCTTGCGCGGAGACGAAGCCGCGTAGTTGACCCTCGCCTTCGTATCCCGCATTACGGCCTGCCCGCCGCCCATCAGCCCCGAATACTCCGCGCGCACGTTGATCCAATGCCCGCGCTTCTCAAGCGTATCCCGGACGTTTTCGGGCACGCGCGATTCCATCCGCACATCGCAGCCGCCCAACGAGGTCTTCGTGAATCGCGGAGCCTCAAGAGCGGCCTGAATATTGAACCCGTGATCGACAACGTAGGAGACAAACTGCGCCTGCGCCTGCGCCTGGTTCTGCCCGCGCATGATGCCGAAGCCGATATGCTGATCGCCGCGCTCCAGGAACCCCGGAATGATCGTGTGATACGGCCGCTTGCCCGGAGCAAGTGCGTTCGGGTGCTGCGGATCCGACGAGAATGCCCCGCCGCGGTCATGCAGAATAAATCCGAAATCGTCAACCCCAACACCCGAGCCGAAAATGTCCGAAATACTCTGGATCCACGAAACAATATTCCCCTCGCGATCGATCACCGACAAGTAGATCGTGTGGCCGACCTTCTCTTCCATCGGCGGCTTACCCGGCGTCGTCTCGCAGTTCGCTTTCTCCATGCTGATTAGCTTCGCTCTCTGCTTGGCATATTCCTTCGAAAGCAACCCCGCTGTCGGAACTGCCACCACGCGCGGATCCGCAACGTACCTGCGCTGATCCTGAAACGCCAACTTCTGCGCTTCCATCTTCACGTGCAGCGCATTCACACTCAACGGCTCCCATTCGCCCAGCGGAAACTGTTCCATAACATTCAGCATCTCGAGCGTGCCAACTCCCTGGCTGTTCGGCGGCAACTGATACACCGTCGCGTCGCGATACGTGGTCGCAATTGGCTTCACCCACTCCGCCTCGTGCGTACGCAGATCCGCGGCCGTCATGGTTCCGCCCAGCCGCTTCGAGGTTCTCAAAATCGCCTGCGCGATCTCGCCGCGATAGAACGCCTGTGGACCCTGTTGCGCAATCAATCGATACGCCCGCCCCAGTCCTGGATTCTTGAAGATTTCGCCCACCGCCGGCGCGCGGCCGTTCGGAAGATACGTCCGCGTGGCATTCTCGTCGCCCGTCAATTTCGAAGCCGAATCCTGCCAGTCGAACTGAATCACTTCCGTAACCGCGAATCCATTCTCGGCGTAGAAAATCGCCGGAGCGAACAAATCCGCCCAGGGCAGCTTGCCGAACTTCTTGTGCATCTGCGCCCAGCCGTCCACCGCGCCCGGAACCGTGGACGTATGAATCCCCGCGATCGGAATGGAGTACAGATTCAGCTTGCGCAGAGACTCCAGGCTCAACCCGCGCGGCGCAACGCCGCTGCCATTGATTCCTGTCAGCTTGCCGGTCTTCGCGTCCCAATGCATCGCGAATAAGTCGCCGCCGATCCCGTTCATCATCGGCTCAACCACGCCAAGCACGGCGTTCGCCGCAATCGCGGCGTCGACGGCCGATCCGCCGCGCGCCAGAATCTGCGCTCCCGCTTGCGACGCCAGCGTCTGCGACGTCGCGACAATCCCGCCCCGCGCAATCACCATCGATCGCGCCTGCCACCGCTCCTGCGCATCCACCGGTACGGCGACGTTGACAACCAGACCCGCTATCACGCCGAACCACAATCGAGCCACGCTCATATACGGGCAGCAACGCATCCTTTACGCCTTCCCCATCTTCGACTCCACCGTGTCAAAAAACGCGTGGATGTCCTGCGGCCGCGTGTGAATATGCGTCGAGATTCGCACCTGATCCGTTCCATTTCCGCTGATCCAGATCTTCTTGCGGCCCACTTCCTCCCAAGCCGCCTTCGCATCTTTCCGGAAGCGGAACGAGACAAGCGACCCATACATCCTGTCATCGTCCGGAGTCAACACTTCGATGTAAGAAAGCCGCGCCGCCCGCATTCGCACCAATCGAGCCAACTGGTGCATCCGCGCGTAGACGCGCTCGTGCCCGATATCGCGCCCGAAATGCAGCCCCGCAAGCATCCCCTCAATCGTCGCCCGATTGTTCGTACCAAGCCGCATATAACGATTCGCTTTAAGCGCCTTGTCGTCCCAGCCGCCCGTGACGCACAGTGGCCAGCACTTGTCCTGCATGTCTTCACGCGCATAGAGAATCCCGCAACCCGCCGGCGCAAACATCCACTTATGCGGGCTCCCCGCAAAGAAATCGCACCCCAGATCCGAAATCCTGCACGCAATCTGCCCATGCATGTGCGCCCCGTCGACAACAGTGAGAATGCCCTTCGCGCGCGCCGCATCGCAGATCTGCCGTACCGGCATCACAATCCCCGTCGCCGACAGCATCCCTGAGAAAAACAAAACCTTCGTCTGCGGGCCGAGCGCCGCAATCATGACGTCGGCCAACTGTGCCGAATCCTTCGGAGGCAGCGGAATCTTCACCTCGCGCACGCGAATCCCGTATCGCGCTTCGCGCATTCGCCAACCGGCGCGCCCGCTCGGATGCTCCTGATCCGTCATGACGACTTCATCGCCGGCTTTCATCTCAATACCGTTCGCAAAAATGCTCAGCGCCTCAGTCGCGTTGTGAACAAACGCAAGCTCGTCCTTCGTGCAACCCAGGAACGCGGCCATCTCCTCGCGCTCCGCATCGAGCGTCTCATAGCCCCAACGCGGATACGCCTCCGGCATCTGCAATGCACCAGCCATCGCCAAATAGTCCGTCACGCGTTGCAGCACCGGTTTCGACACGATACCCAGGCTACCGTTGTTCAGAAACACCCGCCAATCCGGCAGCAGGAACTGCTCATCGCGGATCCGCTTCCAGTAGGACTCCGGATCGCTCTGGAACAAACTATTCGGGGGCAGCGCCGGAACACCCGCGCTCGTCGCCGCTTTCGTCGCCGGCAGGCCAAACAATCCCGCCGCCGCACCCGCCAGCAAATGCCTTCGCTGCATGCCCGTGCCTCCTGTCGAGTTCATCCTATTGATTGAAGCCTACGCCGTACTCGAATGCAACCAGAAACTCCTCTCTGCCGCCGCACCCCCACTGCGCAAGACGAAAAGCGCCAAATCCGAGCCGCAACCGAGGCGCGACCGTAAGGTCGCGCGTAAAGTGGCCCGAAGCAAGCGCTCCACCGCACCGAAGAACAGACATCCATCCATCCCGCACGAAACCGAATCGCCGAGTCATCGCGCGACGTAGTGTATGCTCAAAGGAGAAGCTGCTTTGCCTCAGGAACGGCCCAAACGAGAATGCCCGGAGTGCCACACCATCAGCCGCCCCGGCGCGACCTGGTGTGAAGCCTGTGGCTATCAGCTTGTGGCAAGAGGCGCGCCCGTAGCAAAAGGATTCGGCTTCTGGCGAATCACCTCCGCCGTCGTCGTTTCCCTATCACTAATCCTCGTAATCTGGTACTGGTTCCTCCGATAAACCCGCCCGTTCAGGGCGGAATCGCCCGCGGCGCGGCCGTCAGGCCGCGCGTACTAACCTACCGCGGCATCAAGGACCGATCCTCCGCACGTACTCGCTCTAAACCCCGCGGATCGACAATCCTACCGCGGAGCAGTTGCTCCAATACGCTTCATCTACAATCAGCAGCATCCGCGTAATCACGATCGGCTCGTTCGTTCTGCGCGCGATCGCCGCGACCTCCTTGCAGAATTCGTAACGCGCAAACGCCACTCCAGCCAATACATGAAATACCCAATCGGCCGGTAAGACTGCGCCTTCTCGTTCACCTCAGTGACGCATCCAAGCGGCATCTGAGCCGATGACGTCGCAGCCATGCGCAACAAAATGTAGTCATCCGTGACAAGCGGAATCGAGCGGAGGCGCAAAGGCGAGAACCACGACGATGACGAGCAAAGCCACCTGCCAGCGAGTTGAACCGAATCTCCGGCTCAAAGCGAATAGCACCCCGGCGAATCCGAGCCGCGACCAGAGCGGCCCGAAGGGCCGCGTCGGGAGCGGACGCGCCTCACACGCGAAGCCAGACGCGGTGCCAATCAGCAAGCTCAACCCGCCGACAACAAGAACACCAAGCGCAACACGCAGCGCCTCGATACGCGATGTGCGTCCGCCGGACACCGATCCTACTTCTTCCCGAGATGCAGCGCGACGCTGCCGCCCGTCATCCGCTCGAACTCCACCATCGAGAATCCGCACGACCGCATCTGCGCCGCCAGTTCCTCGGCGCCCGGAAATTTCTTGATGGATTCCGGCAAGTAGCTGTAAGCCTCGGGCGCCCCCGAAACCAGCCCGCCAATCCATGGCAGCACACGCGTCGAGAAGAAACCGTACCCCGCCGCGAATACCCGATTCGTCGGCTGCGAAAACTCCAGGATCGCCAGCGTCCCACCCGGACGCAGCACCCGCAACAATTCCTCGAGCCCTCGGTTATAATTCGAAAAATTCCGGAACCCGAACGCCACCGTAATCAAATCGAGCGAGCAATCCGCAAGCGGCAGTCGCAGCGCATCCGCCTCAAACAACTTCGACCGCTTACGCGCCGCGCCCACTTTGCGATTCGCTTCCACCAGCATCGGATGACAGAAATCACTGCCGAGCACAGCGGCGCCGCGGCGATCCTCTAGCGCCAGCATCACGTCCCCCGTGCCGCAGCAAAGATCCAACACCCGCGCCTTCGGATCCTTCAGCAGCGGAGCCACTCGCTGCACCGTCCGCTTCCGCCATCCCTTGTCGAGATTGAACGACAGCACGTGGTTCAGCAAATCGTAGCGCCCGGCAATCTTACCGAACATCCCGCGCACCCACTGCGCCGCCTGCTCCTCACTCTGCGCACCCTTCGGCGTAGTCCCCGGAGCGCTCATCGGATCGCCGCCTCAATCGCACGCAGCACCATCGACTCCCCAACGCCCGACACAATCTTCGTCTCGCCCACACGCGGCGTCAGCACAAAATGGACCTTCCCCTTCACCGTTTTCTTGTCATGCAACATCCGCGCCGCTAACGCGTCCGCCCGCAGCCCATCCATCGCCGGCAGTGGACCGCAACCGGCAATCACGCCGCGCATCGCGCCCGCCTCCGCCTCCGTCAATCCAACGGACTCCTGCGACAAAGCGATCGCCGCATGCATCCCATACGCCACAGCCTCGCCATGCAGCAGAGCTTCGTAGTTCGTCTCCGCCTCGATCGCATGTCCCAATGTATGGCCAAAATTGAGAATTCGTCGCAAATCGCCTTCCCGCTCATCTGCCGTCACCACTTCACACTTGATGCGCACGGCCGCGGCGATGATGGCTTCTTCGATGTCCGGTTGACGCCGCAACACTGCCTCGCGCTGCTCCACGAATATCGCAAATAATTCCCGGTCCCGAATGATGCCGCATTTGATGATCTCGTACAGCCCCGCGCGATACTCGCGCTCGGAAAGAGTCGCCAGCAGATCCGGATCAATCAACACCGTCAACGGCTGATGGAACGCGCCGATCAGATTCTTTCCGCCACCCAGATTGGCGCCGGTCTTCCCGCCGACCGCCGCGTCCACCTGCGCCAACAGCGTCGTCGGAATCTGAATGACAGGCACGCCACGCATGAAAAGCGCGGCGAGAAATCCAGCCAAATCCGTCACAATCCCGCCGCCGAAAGCCACCACGATGCTCGTGCGGTCAGCCCCCAACTCCACCATCTGTTCCGCCATCAACTCGACATGCGAAACGCGTTTATTCGGCTCGCCACCGGCAAAATAGAGAACATGATGTTCCCGTCCGTCGAGCGCACGAACCAACGAGGCACCGTGCAACCTCCAAACATCTTGCGTCGTGACGACGAAAACAATCCCCGCATTCGCGGGAATCGCGTCTGTCAATCTTCGTAGTGCGCCTCGTTCGACAACCGCATCATAAGAGCAGGTCGCCGTTTCGACGCGAAAGGCGGGCATATCGTCCGTTGTACCATGATGGAGAAAGCGCCCGTCCCATTACATGACCCCTGATTTCCTCGTAGTAGGTGCCGGTGTCGCTGGATTGCGAGCCGCAATCGAATTGGCCAAGGCGGGCGAAGTCCTCGTCGTCGCCAAAGACACCCTGCGGGAATCCTCGTCTGAATACGCACAGGGGGGCATTGCGGCGGCCCTCAATGACGACGACGAAGTGGAACTCCACGAGCACGACACCATCGTCGCCGGCGACGGACTCTCCGATCGCGAAGCCGTTCACGTCCTTGTCGACGACGGCCCCCGCGCCATAGAACAGTTGATCGAATGGGGCGCGGCCTTCGATCGCATCGGCGGCAAACTCCAGTTCGCGCGCGAAGGCGCGCACTCGCGCAATCGCGTGCTGCATGCGCACGGCGATTCCACCGGTCGCGAAATCGCGCGCGCCTTGTATGAGAAGGCAGCGTCCCTGCCCAACGTCCAGTTCCGCAGCTTCTCCGCCATCACAGATCTCCTCGTCGACAACGGCGCCATCGCTGGAGCCATTGCCTGCGACGAACGCGAACGCCGCTCCGTCGAAATTCATGCGCGCGCCACGGTACTCGCCACCGGCGGACTCGGTCACGTCTTTCTCGAAACCACCAACCCCGATGTCGCCACCGGAGACGGAGTCGCCACCGCGTACCGCGCCGGAGCCGAAATCGGCGATATCGAGTTCGTACAGTTCCACCCTACGGCCCTCCACGTCGATGGGGCGCCCCGCTTCCTGCTCTCCGAAGCCCTACGCGGCGACGGCGCGTACTTGCGAAACGGCGCCGGCGAGCGTTTCATGAAATGCTACGACGCGCGCGAAGAACTGGCCCCGCGCGATGTCGTCTCGCGCTCTATCGCCGCCGAACTGAAGCGCACCGGCGAGGCACACGTCTTCCTCGATCTCACCCATCTCGACGGCCCGTATCTGAAAGACCGCTTCCCGCGCATCTACGAAACCTGCCTGCAGTTCGGCGTCGACATGACAAAGACACTCGTGCCCGTCCATCCCGCCGCGCACTACGCCATGGGCGGCGTCCGCACCGATCTGCACGGCCGCACCTCGCTTGATCGCCTCTACGCCGCCGGCGAAGTCGCCTGCACCGGTGTCCACGGAGCGAACCGCCTGGCGAGCAACTCGCTACTCGAAGGTCTGGTCTTCGGCGCGCGCGCCGGAGCCGCAATGCGCGCCCAAGCCATTGCGCCCCGCCTCGCCGGCGCGACGCCCAGAGTCCTGGTTCCCGACTTGCAGACAGAACAACTGCGCCGCAGCGCCTGGGATCATTGCGGCCTCGTTCGGTCCGCACGTTCGTTGTGTAATGCCGTCGCTACGCTAACCAATTGCGCCATGACTGAGATTCCTCATCCGCGCCGCGCCGACTTCGAGCGCCGCAACATTCGCGAAGTCGCGCTGCTGATCGCCCGCTGTGCGCTCGCGCGTGAAGAAAGCCGCGGCGGCCATTACCGCGAGGACTTCCCCAAGTCCAGCGACGCATTCCAGAAACACTCTTCGATTTTGGTGGGACATGAACCCTCGTTCCGCTGATCCCGCAAAGAGCGACAATCAACAGCGGCAGTCGGGGGCTTTTTTCCTCATGCTGCTGCTCGCCGCTGTGCCCATGCACTCGACAAGCCCGTGGACCATTCTGTGGGCCGCTCCCGCAATCCTTATCGCGGCTGTGCTGATCGCCTGGGCCGCGGAGTCCGCGCAGTTCTTCATCGCCCAAGGCTTTGCGCTGGCGATCCTCGCGTGGTTGCAAACCCTCCCGGAGTTCGCCGTCGAGGCTGTGCTCGCCTGGAAGCAGCAAGTCCCTCTACTGCTTGCAAACCTCACCGGAGCGCTGCTGCTGCTCACCGGTTTCGGTTGGCCAATGATCTACTTCACTGCCGCGCGAGCACATCGGCTCAAGACTGGCCAGGCACTCAACGTCATTCTCCTGCCGAAGGAGCATTCGGTCGAAGTCATGGGACTGGCGCTGCCTCTGCTCTACATGTTCCGCGTTTACTGGAAGGCGTCGCTCGACCTCACCGATGCCGCCATTCTGTTTGCGTTGTACGCTGCTTACCTGCTGATACTCAGCCGCATGCCTCCCGAGGAATCCGAGGCGATTGAAGAGCTCGAAGTCGTTCCGCGAATGATCGTCAAGGCATCGCCGCTCCTGAGAAACGCCATGATCGCCGCCTTGTTTATTGGTGGCGGCGCGCTCATCTACTTCAGCGCCGAACCGTTCCTGGGAGGTCTGCTCGCTGTCGCCACCGCGGTCGGCCTGCCCAGCTTCGTCTTCATTCAATACGTTGCGCCCTTCGTCTCGGAGTTCCCCGAAATCGCGTCCACGTATTACTGGGCCCGCACCGTCACTGGGGCGCCGATGGCCCTCATGAACATGGTATCGAGCAACATCAACCAGTGGACCCTGCTGGTTGCGATGCTGCCGATCGTCTACTCGCTCAGCCGCGGCACGCCGTCCGCGATCCCACTCGACCCACAGCAGAGCCTCGAACTGCTGATGACGCTCGCGCAGGCACTGGTTGGACTGCTCTTTTTGATGAACATGGAACTCGCCTGGTGGGAAGCCGCAAGTCTTCTCGCTTTGTTCCTGCTGCAGTTCGCCTTCTCGCCAACGCCCTACTCAACCGTGGCCCACTGGGCAGTAACGGCAGTGTATTTCGCCTGGGCAGCAATTGAGATCATTCGCATAGCCGCGGCCAAGAGCGTCCCAAAGGCGATGGTCCAATTCGGCGAAATGTGGCGAGTTCACGTCCGCCGCTCATAGCCTTTATGGTGTGGGTGGGTGCCGCTTGGACATTTGTTTGGTTACGGTGCCGGCGAGCGGCGCATTCCCTTTCGTTTGCCTGATATCGTAGCTGGCATGATCCTTGTAACAGGCAGCATTGTGGCGCGGCCCGATTCCTTTGACGCGCTCCTCGAACACAGCCAGGCCCACGTGCGCCGGTCTCGACCAGAACCCGGCTGCATTTCGCACGGCGTGCACCGGGACGCGGAGAATCCGCTGCGGCTGGTGTTTCTCGAACAGTGGGCCGACAAAGCCGCCCTGGCCGCGCACTTCGCCGTGCCCGCATCGGGCGAGTTCGTGAAGGAGATCCGGGGGTTGGCAGCGCAGCCGCCCGACATCCAGATCTACGACGCAACCCCACTCCCTTATCCGCTTGCTTAGTGTAGTGCTGCTGTAACGCAGAGCCGACAGCCAAAGACCGCCTCGGCGCATGCTGCCCTGGAAGCTCCCGGCGTGTGCCTCTTTGCTTCAGCGGGAAGCGGTCGGTGATGCGGATTCCGGCAGGATCACGATTTCGACTCTTCTGTTGGCAGCGCGGCCCTCGGGTGTTTCGTTCGTGGTTTTGGGCTGGTGGGAGCCGAAGCTCGCGATGGACAGCCGATCCTCCGGGATACCGAACTCCGCCGTGAGGAGGTCGAGGAGTTTGAGGCTACGGGCTGTCGATAGTTGCCAGTTGCTCTCGAATCGCTTGTTTCGAATCGGAGTCCGGTCGCTATGGCCGATGAGGCTGATCCTGTTCGGGATGCCCCGAATGACGCCGGCGATCTCTTCGACCAGCGGCAGGGCGGAGCTTTGGATGCGGGCTTGCCCTGGGGGAAACAGGATCGCCTGGGGTAGGCTGATGACTATGCCCGCGGATTCGATCCGTAGGTCGGCGTTGCGGCTGCGGAGGCGGGTTTGCAGTGCGACCAGCGCAGGCGACAGGGTGACTGGTTCCACGCCCCGGGTGGGCGCATTGACCGGTGGATTGAGGGGATCTTGCGGCTCGATCGAAACCGGCAGGGCTGTTCCTGTTCGCGTTGTCTCCGGCTTGTTCGCGTTTGAGACCGCTGGCGATTCGGCGGCGGATGCCTTGCTTGCTGGCCGGGAGTCGGGCTTGCGGGCCGCCATGTGGGCGGCGGCGGCGATGAAGAGCACGAGCAGAATCGTGACGACGTCGGTGTAGCTGACCAGCCAACGATCCTGGCGGGGTTGGTCCCTATTCAAATAGACCGGCCGGCGGACGTTAACCATGGGCCTCCGCGGTAGATGCGCCGGCACTGGCACCGGCGAGCGGCTCGACGCCTTCTCGCAGGTACGCCCGGAGTTTCAGGCGGATCAGGGATGGGTGAAGGCCGTCGGCAACGCACAGCACGCCTTCGAGAATGAGTTCCTGGGTTTCGAAGGTCTCGGCCACGTTGACTCGAATGCGATGGGCGAGCGGCAGCAGGACGAGGTTCGCCAAGGCGAGTCCGTAGATGGTGGAGACGAAGGCGGTCCCGATGCCCGCGCCAACTGCCTGAAAATCGGAGAAGTGCCGCAGGACGTCGATGAGGCCGACGACAGTGCCGAGAATGCCGACGGTTGGCGCGAAGCCGCCGGCGACTTCAAGTGTTTTGGCGTCGGCCTCGCCTTGCCGTTCGCGCAGACGGAGCTCCGTCTCGAGGGCCGCTTGCAACTCAGTACGATCTGCGATGTCGATCGATAGCAACAGCGCGTCGCACAAGAAGGGATCTGAGAGGCTACCGGCGGTCTTCTGCAACTCGACCAGGCCGCTCTTGCGGGCGATACGGGCGGTTTGGACAATCTCTTCGATCAAGCGCTCGGGGTCCGGGGCTTGCGGCGAGAAGATCGAGGCAACCCGCTGGATGGAGTTGCGGATCATGCGGATGGGCGTGGTGACAAGCAGGATGCCTAAGGTTCCGCCAAAGACGATCGCGGCCGCGGCGGGCTGCAGGAAATAGAGAATGCCAGCGCCTGTGGATGCGATTCCGCCGACGACGGCGCTGAGGCTCACGGCTATCCCGAGCAGCAGGTACGGGTCGAGTCGGGCCCGGATGGAGGTTTTGTTTGGTGTGGAGCGGAGTGGAACAGCGGCGCGGGGCGCGCGCTCCTTGGCGATCGAATACATTGCTCGAGAGACCTCGCGTAGCAAAGAGCAAGCGCGATTCCAAACCGGAAGTCATGGAGAATGAGCCAGGGCGGATGCGGTGTTGCGGGGCGGCGGCAAGGAAATATCGCGGCGAGGCGAGGTGTTGGCACGGGCTCGGGCTTGGTCGGACCTGAGGGCACACCTCAGGTTCTGTTGTTGACTTCGTGCGCCGGATTGCTTCGACTAACTTGCGCTAGGCGGCTTGGTTTTGGTTCTCCTTTTGTATTTTGTTGGCGATTTCTTCCGCCGTTCCGGGTCCTTTGCTGGCCGGCGACGCGTTGGTTGGCGTCTGCATGGGGCTCTGCGGAACGAAGCCAGATTGGCTTTTATGTGATTGATTCTGAGAGTGTTGCCTTCCGGGTCTGGACCGGTCGGACGTGGTCGTCCGACCTACTGCAGCTTGTTGGTAATTTGCGAAGTCTTCGGGCTCCATGATGATGGACTGCGCGCAGAGGCCGTGTTGGAGCGCGTTGTACTTCGAGGCGGCTTTGCCTCGGGGGCTGCGTGGTCCGGTGGAT